>DATLPO010000106.1:0-47962 GCA_035535675.1 Candidatus Limnocylindria bacterium | reverse complement strand
GGTCCCTCCCATGGCTTCGCCATGGGGACCCCAGTGGAAGGGGTGGCCTGGCTAGGAGCTACCTTAAGGGGTCCCCGCGCCGTGGTCGCGCGGGGGCAGCGACGACAGGACGGGCCCCCTAACGCGCGGATCGGGCCGCATGGGCTCCAAAGATCCGGCTGGCATCTCCAGCCTCACCCCGATTTCTGTTATGAATCGCCACGTGACCTTGTACGGCATCATTGCCGACCTCCGCCGGGAGCACCCGACGCCTGCCGCCACCGAGACCCTCGACATGGTCGTGGCCGAGCTTGGCCGCACACGTGACAACCTGAAGGAGGCGGAGGCGGCGCTGAGCACCAAAACACTTCCGCCCGGAGGCAAGCAGGTGCTGGACGAGCTTGCCCAACGGGCTCAGGAGGCCGACCTGTACGACCTCGACTATGGAAAGGATCCATACGACAAGCCACCGGCGGAGCCCCTTGATGAGGGAACAGCCGGGATTGGCGCGCTGTTGGCCCTCAGCTCCTTGGTCGGCCTCGCCCTGGCCATCGCCGCAGTGATCGCGGGCGTTAACGCCATCCTCAGCACCAGCTAGCGGTGCCCGAGTTCTCCTTTGACGTCGTCTCGGAGTTCGACTCGGCGGAGCTGACCAACGCCATCGACCAGGCGCGCCGGGAGGTCGGGACCCGTTACGACTTCAAGGACACCGGCACCATCTACGACCAGACGGACCAGAAGATCCTCATCGAGTCGGCGAGCGAGGACCGTGCCAAGGCTGCGCTGCAGGTGCTTCGCGAGAAGGCGGCCCGCCGCCAGCTTTCGCCAAAGCTGTTCAAGGCCGAGCCGCCCAAGACGGTGGGCAAAGGCCGGGGCCAGATCGAGGTGCTGCTGAACGCGGGCATCACCGACGACATCGCGCGTGACCTCAGAAAGAAGATCCAGAACGCCACGCCCAAGGTCCAGGTGCGCATCCAGGGAGACCAGCTGCGCGTCGTCGGCAAGGACAAGGACACGCTCCAGCTGGTGATCAAGACACTGCGTGAGGCGGAAGACATCCCGGTCCCGCTGCAGTTCACCAACTACCGCTGAGGACAAGCGACCAGGTCTGACGATTCTCTGAAGTGGGGCACCATAGGCACCGTGCTCGTCATCCCCGCTATCGACGTCCTCGGTGGCAAATGCGTTCGGCTCGTGCGCGGCGATTACGCGCATCCGACGTTCTACTCGGATGACCCGGTCGACGTGGCCGACTCATTCGCCGCAGCAGGGGCGAAACGGATACATGTCGTCGACCTCGACGCCGCGCGCGGTGAGGGTGACAACCAATCGCTGATCAACAGCATCGTTCGACGGTCCGCTTTGCAGGTCCAGGTCGCGGGAGGGATTCGCAACGAGGTCCAGGTCGACAGGCTGCTCGCCGCCGGAGCGCATGCCGTCGTCATGGGCACCGCGGCGGTGCGCGAGCCCAGGCTGCTCGAGCGGTGCGCGCGCAATCACAACGGCCGCGTGCTGGCCGCGCTTGACATCCGCGACGGCCAGCCGTCGGTTCGCGGCTGGACCGAGAGCGAGCCGCTGATGATCGGAATCCTGCTCGCCCGCTGGGATGTCCTGCCGCTGGGCGGGGTCGTTTTCACCAGCATCGAGCGGGACGGGACACTCGAAGGTCCCGACTTGAAAACGCTGGCACGGGTGCGCGCCATGACGAGCCTGCCGGTCCAGTACTCGGGCGGCATCTCATCGATCGAAGACATCAAGGCGGTGGCGCAGGCAGGGACCGCCGCGGTGATCGTCGGCAAGGCCATTTACGAGGGTCGCATCACTCTGGAGCAGGCCCTATCACTGTGAGAAGGGTCGTCCTTGGAGTGGCGTTGTTGATCGCACTTGTGGCTTGCGGCGAACGCACAGTTCCCGACGACCAGGCGCTCCACCGAGACGTCGTCAACCTGAGCAATGGGGCTGAGGTGACATTCGACGCCACGGTGCTCGACAACCCTATCGAGTCAGGGGGTCACGAGCGGTTCCACGTCAAGGCCACCACGAGCGAGGTGCTGGAGGTCGACCACAACACCAGCCTGGCTGCATACGTGCCGGTCCACCCTGGCGATCACGTTGTCATCCACGGGGAGCTGTACGTCGACCCGGGGCCGAGAATCGGCGTGCACTGCACCCATGCCACCACTTCGAGCGGGTGCCCAAACTCAGGCTGGATTATGTTTGGGAGCACTTACTACGAATGAGCAAGAAGAAGGGCTCGCGCCAGTCGCGGGTGAGCGGCCCATTCACCTTCATCCGCAACCTGGTTGCGGGCGATTTCGGGCCAGTCGAACGAGCCCGCCGGGTTGCCGGCAACCTCACCCGGCGAGGCACGCGGAGATCAGGTTGCTGCGGCCAGTACGGGGAGCCGGGCTGTTGAATGACGGTGGCTGAGGCCCGTGCGGCCGGACTGATCAAACCCCACGACCACAAGGGGCACGACCATAAGGGACACGACCACAAGCATTAGAGGCAGCGGCTGTCCCTAAGTGGACGCCCCCCCACCCGGCTGTGCTCGCTTTGCGAGCAGAGCCGACCTCCCCGCCAGCGGGGAGGATGACGGAAGCCTACGGCTTCCTTGCGACCAGCCACGCGGCTGCTTGCGCGATCGGGCGGATGACTATCTCGTCGATATCAACGTGGGGCGGCCGTGTGACCGCAAACTCAATGCAGTCGGCGATGTCCTCGGCCACCAGCGGCTTGACGCCCTGGTACACGGCTTTGGCAGCCTTGCGGTCGCCTCGAAAGCGCACCGTGCTGAACTCGGTCTCCACCATTCCAGGCGCGATCTCCGTTACGCGGATCGGCTCACCGTTCAACTCCAGCCGGAGGGTGCGCGACATCGCCCGCACCGCATGCTTGCTGGCCGTGTAGCCGGCGCCACCTTTATAGGTCTCGAAGCCTGCGATCGACCCCATGTTGACGATGTGCCCGTGCTTCGCCTTGCGCAGCAGCGGCATGCAAGCTCTTGTGACGCGCATCAATCCGAGGACGTTGACCTGCCACATCTCGATCCAGTCTTCGTCGCGGGCCTGCGCAATCGGCTGAAGCCCGAGCGCGAGGCCGGCGTTGTTGACCAGCACGTCGATGCGCCCGAACGCCTTGGCGACCTCACCCACGAATGCATCGACGCTCTGCTGGTCGGTCACATCGAGTGGCAGCGCCAGGCCCAGATCACCGACGACGCGCCGCACACGCGTCAACCGGCGCGCGCCGGCGACGATCTGGTAACCGCGGCGACCCAAGGCCACGGCGGTGGCTGCTCCGATGCCTGAGGAGGCACCCGTGACGACAGCGACCGGCCTCGATCGATTGGCGACCATGTCCCCCCCGTAAATGGCTATCGCGGCGGCTTCAAAGCGTACGCTAGGACACGAGAATGCTGGAGGTCGCAATCGGGGTTGTCGTCGGTCTTCTCCTGGTCGCCGGCGTCCTCGTCATGCTGGGCCCGACCACTGGCGCTTTGATCCGGCGCGCCAGGAATATTCGTAACGCGCGAGTTCCATCGGTGTTCCAAGCGGCGCAGCCGCGAGAGGCGGCACCGCCGGGCCTCAATCCCAAGACGCAGAGAGTTCTTGTCGCGTCGGCGCGGCTTGGCAATTGGCTGCGGGCTCATGGGCATGACGACGTCGCCCGCGAGCTGCGAAGTGCCGCCGGCCGGATGACTGGCAACGAGGCTGCCGGGCTTTACGCGCTGCAGGCGGTCCTGCGCAGGTTGCGCTCGTTGGATCTCCCTGACCGAACTGCTCAGGAACGCCTCAAGTCACTGACCACCGAGCTGCGAACGGCGGTCCAGGACCGCTTCGAGCAATTGGAGCTGCTGCCCCGAGCCTGATGCGCTAGATCGGCTCTCGGCGCAGCACTTCAGGGTGCATATCGGCCGCCAGGGCCAGCTGAGACGGCGTTACGAGTGAAAACTCTGGCGGCGGGCCAAGGACCATCATGCGCCGCCACAGGCTCACCTCCGGCACGGTGGTCCATCTCTGGAGTCGCGTGTAGAGATCGACGTACGTCATGCCCGCCGGTTTTGCGAAACGAACCTCGAAGCCGCTGCCGCTGAAGTACTCACCCGCATGCAGCTTGAAGAGCTTGCCCACCCCGCCGGCGGCCATCCGGGCGGCAGCGTCATGAACCGCAGTCCGCGCTCCGCTGACGGCCGCCGTGTTCAGCACGTCAAGCGCCGCCGAGCTCTCAACCATGTACCAGTCGCTGAAGCTATCGCCAGTCCTGAAGGTGCGGGAGGACATCAATCCACTCGGCGCCGCCAACGCCAGCGCCGCGTGGAAGTCGCGGAGCGACTCCTCGTACTTGCTGATGTCGACGCCTTCCGCTGGACGGTGTGAGAAGACGTACGCGAGCAACCTACGTTCCTTTGGGGCCCTTGCCTGACTCGATGTACTTTTTGAGCGCTGCCATATTGTTGCGGATCCCATCCGCGTATTGCCCCGCAAGCAGGGGACCCGCAAAACGCAGCAGACCGCCGAGCTGGTAGTCCATCTCGTAAACGGCGCGCGTGCCGGCCTTGGTCTCTGAGTACGTGTAAGACCACGTCCCCTTCAGGGGTCCCTTGATGAACTCTCCGGCACAGCGCTTCGGCTTCACCCAGGTGGTCTGTTCGACCTCGAGAGTCTCCTTCAGCCCACCCGGAAGGTTCAGGTGATAGCGGTAGCGAGTGCCCTTCCCGGGCGGATTCCGGTCGAGCTGTTCCACCTTGGCGACCTGGCTCGACCACTTCGGTACGTTCTTCACGTCCTCCTGGACCACCGCCCAGACACGGGACGCCGGCGCATCGATTTCGACTGTCTCGCGGAGCTTGGCCATCCTGCGATCATCAACTTTAGTGCGAGTGCCTCATGGCTCAACCGGACAACCGGCACCACGCCGGATGCTCGGAGCGCTGCGGCATCGCAACTACCGGCTCTTTCTGACCGGACAGATCATCTCGACCATCGGCACCTGGATGCAGAGCGTGGCGATGCCGTGGCTCGCATTGCAGCTCACCCACAGCGGTCTGTTGGTCGGGCTGGTGCTGGCAGCGCAGTTCATGCCGGTGCTCCTCGGGAGTCAATTCGGCGGTGTTGTCGCCGATCGCTATCGCAAGCGCAGCGTGCTGCTGGTCACCCAGGCGCTGTTCATGATCCCGAGCTTCGTCCTCTTCGTCCTGAGCGACTCAGGCCACGCCGAGTACTGGATGGTGGTGGTGGCTGCGGTCGCCATCGGCACCATCAACCTGTTCGACATTCCCTCCCGACAGGCATTCGTGATCGAGATGGTTGGCCGGCAGGACCTGATGAACGCGATAGCTCTCAACTCGTCTGTCTTCAACGCGGCCGCTGTCGTCGGGCCTGCAGTCGCGGGCTTGATCATCGGTGCCGTAGGAGTGCCTGCCTGCTTCCTCGTGAACTCGGTCAGCTACCTTGGCGCGATCGCGGCGCTCCTTATGATGCGAGACCTGCCGGCGCTTGTGCGCGAGCAAAACGAGCCGCCCTTGCTCACCCGAATCGCGCAGGGTGCGTCTTACGCTCGGCACGAGCCGATGGTCGGCATGCTCCTTGTCGCAGTTGCTGTGTTCTCGTTGTTCGCGATGAACCGCCTGACACTGATCCCGCTATTCGCCGAACAGGTTCTGCACGTGGGGCCAGAGGGATTCGGATTTCTCTTGGGGTCAATGGGCCTTGGCGCGCTGTCGGGTGCGCTGACGCTGGCATTCAATCCAGGCGCGAGCGATCCTGGGCGGCAGTTCTGGATGGCGATGATCTGGGTCGCAGCGCTCCTCGTGTTTTCGATCTCACGTGTATTCCCCATCTCGCTCGTTGCGATGTTCGTGGCCGGCTACGCGCAGCTCACTTTCGTTGCGACCGCCAACAATCGCATCCAGACGATCACTCCTGACAACCTGCGCGGCAGGGTCATGGCGCTCTACGCGCAGGCTCTGATCGGAGTCGGGCCCATCGGCAGCACCCAGGCAGGCGCTCTCGCTTCCCTGTGGGGCGCGCCGTGGGCGATGGCAATCGGCGCCGTCATCGCAGGCGCCGTAATCCTCGCGATCCGCATCACGCGACCCTATGTATTCGCGTCGCCGGAGGACAGGCAGGCGTCTGTCAGGCCAACGACTACCGCTTAGTCCCTTGGCAGGTAGCGGGGAAGGTCTGCGATCGACCTGAGACCGCGCGACTCGAGGTGAGCGGCGATGCCGTCGTGGATCTCCGCGATGGCCCGCGGGTTGACGAAGGTGGCGGTGCCAACCTGGACCGCCGCACATCCCGCGATAAGAAACTCGAGCGCGTCCTCGGTGCGCATGATGCCGCCAACCCCGACCACCGGAATGCGGACCGCGCGAGCTGCCTGATGGGCAAGGTGCAAGGCGAGCGGGCGGATTGCCGGCCCCGACAGGCCGCCCGTGCGGAAGCTCAGCCTCGGTTTGTTCGCGTTGAGATCGATTGACATCCCCACGAATGTGTTGACTGCGCAGAGCGCGTCTGCGCCTGCCGACTCCACCGCCCTTGCAATGACACCGATGTCGGTCACCATCGGCGTGAGCTTCACCCACACCGGCAGGTTTGTGTGTTGGCGGACGGCCTCTGTGACGGCGGCGGCGGCACGAGGGTCGTTGCCGAAATACAGCCCGCCCTGTTCCACGTTTGGGCACGAGATGTTGATCTCGAAGCCGGCCACCCCGGGTACTCCGTCGAGCCTTGCTGCCAGGTCTCCGTACTCGGACACCGACTCGCCGTTGATGTTCACAAGCACCGGGAAATCCCACGATGCCCAAAGGGCCGCGTAGTCGCGGATGAGCGCGTCGACCCCAGGACCCTGCAGGCCGATGGCGTTGAGCATCCCGGAGGGCGTTTCGACGATTCGGGGCGGAGGGGTGCCCGCGCGCGGCCGCAGAAAGATGCCCTTGGAGATCATGCCGCCAAGGGCACGACGCTCAAGCAGCGGCACCTCGGTTCCATAGCCGAAAGTTCCGGAGGCGGCGATGACCGGCCCGCGGAGCTCCATCGCGCCCACCGCCACGCGCATGTCGACAGTCATGCGGTGATGGCGTAAGGCAGGTGCGCCGGGAGGATTGACCATTCGACGGCTGCGGCTCGATAAACCGGGCCTTCCTTGCAGGCGCGGTCATAGCCTCCGCGACTCAATGGGACTGCGCAGCCGAGGCACACGCCGGTGCCACACCCCATGTAAGTCTCCACGGCGACCTGAGCGTCGGGCCACCGCTTGGCCACGGCGGCGAGCATGCGGTTGGGCCCGCAAGCAATCACAAGGTCGCCATCCGGAGCGGCAGCAACAGCATTGCCAGTGAACCCGCGCGAGCCGTCGTCGGTGGCCCAGATCACGTCGTCGCCAACCGCCTCGGAGCAAAGCTCGTCGCGGCTGCGGGCGCCGTGCACCCACGTCACTCGCATGCCGTTCGCCTTCGCCTCGCGCGCAGCAAGCGGCATTGGCGCGACTCCCAGCCCGCCGCTGACGAGCACGATCGACTGTGGTCCGGAGGCAAGATCGAAACCGTGGCCCAACGGACCAAGGCAGCTGATCGCATCTCCGGGTCGCATTGAAAGCAGCGCCGCGGTCCCGACGCCAACCGCCTTCAGCACGACCTCGATCCGATCGCCTTCGACCCGATAGACGGAGAACGGCCGCCGGAGAAACGCCCCAGGTAATCCAAGGTTGACGAACTGGCCCGCGCGAACTGTTGACGCGATGTCAGGCGCCTCGATGGAGATGACCCGCATACCGCGCGCCACCTCGCGCAAAGCGGTGATGGGCGCGCTAAGCAGGAACACCCTGGCGCCACTCCACGATCGTCAATACCTCGAGCGCTTCCGATTCGCCGGCCTGGCTTTCGAGGAGTGCGGCTGCGGTGTCGAGCGATGTCAGACACGGGATGCGGCGCTCCACTGCAGCACGCCTGATCTCGAAACCGTCCTTGAAGACTGGGCCGCCGGCCTCGGCTGAGTCCGTGTAGATGTTCGACATCGTGTTGATTACGAGGTCGACCTCGCCGGTAGTGATCACATCGAGCACCGTTGGGCCCTCCTCGCCGATCTTGGAGACCACGCGAGGCGAGAAGCCTGCCCTCTGAAGCGCTTTGGCCGTGCCCTCCGTCGCGACCAGACGGCATCCCATCTCGACCAGGCGCGAGACGATTGGAAAGATCTCGGGCTTGTCCACATCCGCGATGGTCAGGAGCACTGCACCTCCCCGGTTTACGTGGACGCCAGAGGCCGCGAAGGCTTTGCGGAGCGCAGCCCTGAGAGTGCGATCTATCCCAATCGCTTCTCCTGTCGACTTCATCTCGGGGCCCAGGTATGAGTCGACAGCGGGCAGCTTGTTCATCGAGAAGACCGGCGCTTTGACCGCGACGAGATCGCGGGCCGGGACAAGCCCAGTCTTCCAGCCAAGGTCCGAGAGCTTCTGGCCGAGCATGACCTTGGTCGCCAAGGCGACCATCGGAACGCCTGTGACCTTGGAAAGGAACGGCACTGTACGGGACGCGCGAGGGTTGACCTCCAGCACGTGCACCTTTCCCCGATGTACGACGTATTGCACATTGACGAGGCCTCGCAATCGCAAATGCCGCGCGATGCGCACCGTGTAGTCGATCACGTCGTCGAGCTCTGATTGCTCCAAGCCCGGCGCCGGGTAGACCGCATAGGAATCGCCGGAGTGGACGCCGGCTCGTTCGACGTGCTGCATCACGCCCGGGATCACAACGGTCTCGCCGTCGGTGACTGCATCGACCTCGACCTCGTCACCCTGCAGATATTTGTCGACCAGGACGGTACCCCTCGGCATGGCGCCCACGGCCCAAACCATGTAGCGCTGCAGCTCGCGCTTGTCGTGCACGATCTCCATCGCGCGGCCACCGAGCACATACGACGGCCGCACCAGCACCGGGTAACCTGCGCGCTCTGCGATGCCGATGGCCTCATCGACCGAAGTTGTGGTGCCGCCCACGGGCTGCGGAATCCCGATCGCATCGAGGGCCGCCGCGAAGGCTTTGCGGTCTTCGGCCAGGTCGATTGCCTCGACAGCGGAGCCGAAGATGGCGACGCCGCGCTCCTCCAGGGAAAGGGCCAGGTTGATGGCTGTCTGGCCGCCGAACTGGACGAGAGCACCATCGACCCGCTCCACCTCCGCAACCTGGGCGGCGCCGTCGAGATCGAGCGGCTCGAAGTAGAGGCGGTCGGAGGTGTCGAAATCTGTAGACACAGTCTCCGGGTTGGAGTTGGCCATTACCGCTCGAACGCCGGCCTCGCGAAGGGACCACGCGGCGTGGACCGAGCAGTAGTCGAACTCGATGCCCTGGCCGATGCGGATTGGGCCAGAGCCGATGACAAGTGCTGTGCGAGAGTCGACGGGCGTGCTCTCCGTCTCCTCTTCCCAGCAGGAGTAGTAGTACGGCGTTGCCGCCTCGAACTCGGCTGCGCAGGTATCGACAAGCTTGAACGTCGGCGCCGACCTCTCAACTGTTTCGCCACGCAGCGCCGCAATCATCGTGTCCGAGAAACCGGCTCGGCGCAGATCGCGGACGTCTCCTTCCTTTTCCAGGCGGGTGATCGTCGCCAGCCGGTCGATGAACCAGCGATCGATGCCGCTGCGCTGAGCGAGCGCCGCCGGATCCTCCCCTTTCCTCAGCGCGTTGAGCAAAGCGAACAGCCGCCTGTCATTTGGCTGCTCAACGAGCTCCTGACGCTCGAGCTCGGACGCGAGCGGCGGCTTCTGCTCGAGCGAGCGCATGGCCTTGGTCATCGCGGCCTCGAAGGTTCGTTCGATCGCCATCACCTCACCCGTCGACGCCATCTGCGTGCCGAGTCGCCGGTCCCCGGCCGGGAACTTGTCGAACGGCCAGCGTGGAATCTTGACAACGCAGTAGTCGAGAGCCGGTTCGAATGCTGCAAAGGTCCGTCCGGTGACCTCATTTCGGATCTCCTCGAGGCGCCTGCCGACCGCCACTTTTGCGGCGACCCGCGCGATGGGATACCCCGTGGCTTTGGACGCGAGGGCGGAGGAGCGGCTCACCCGAGGGTTGACTTCGATCACGTAGTAGGCAGAGCTCTTCGGATCGAGTGCGAACTGAACGTTGCACCCACCCTCGATGCCGAGCGCACGGATGATTCGGATCGCCGACGACCTCAGCATTTGGTGGTCGCGGTCGGAAAGGGTCTGAGCGGGCGCTACGACTATCGAGTCGCCTGTATGGACTCCCATCGGGTCGAGGTTTTCCATGTTGCAGACGGTGATGCAGGTGTCCGCGGCATCGCGCATCACCTCGTACTCGATCTCTTTCCAGCCCCAAAGTGAGCGCTCGACAAGCACCTGGTGGATGGGCGACGCATCGAGCCCTCGTTTGGCAATCGCCGCCAGCTCGGCGGCCGTGGTGACGAAGCCGCCGCCGGTTCCGCCGAGCGTGTAGGCCGGTCGGATGACCAGCGGGAGCCCGGCCTCAGCAGCAAACGCATCGACCTCTGCGAGCGTCTGGCAGACCTTCGACGTGGGAACCGGCTCACCGATACCTTCCAGCATCTTCTTGAATGCGTCGCGGTCTTCGGCTTTTCGGATGGTTTCGATGTCGGCGCCGAGGAGGCGGACCTGATAGCGCTCCAGAACGCCGGCGTTGGCGAGGTCTGTGGCGAGGTTCAGGCCCGTCTGGCCGCCCAGGGTCGGGAGCAATGCGTCGGGGCGCTCGCGGGCGATCACCCGCTCCACCGACTCGACTGTGAGAGGCTCGAGGTAAACCCGGTCTGCGACTTCCTCGTCGGTCATGATCGTGGCCGGGTTGGAGTTGACGAGGACTGTGACAATTCCCTCTTCGCGAAGGGCCTTGCAAGCCTGCGTGCCCGCGTAATCGAACTCCGCCGCCTGGCCGATCACGATCGGCCCGGAGCCGAGGATCAAGACCTTTTTCGGCTTCGGTGGCTGGACAGCGCCGCCGACCGCCCGCAGCACTGGGCGGCGCTCGCGGACCATGTCCAGGAACCTGTCGTACAGGTGCTGGTTGTCCTGAGGCCCGGGACAGCCTTCAGGGTGGTACTGCACGCTGAAAGCGGGCAGTGTCCGGTGGCCGAGGCCCTCGACAGAGCCGTCGTTGAGGTTGCGCTGCGTCACGAAGAGGTCGCCGGCGGGGATCGACGCGGCGTCCACCTGGAACTCATGGTTCTGACTGGTGATGTGAACCAGGCCGGTCTCCAGGTCTTTCACAGGGTGGTTCGCGCCGTGATGGCCGAAAGGAAGCCGCGACGTGGTGGCTCCGGCTGCGCGGCCGAGGATCTGGTGGCCCAGGCAGATCCCGAACAGCGGAATGCTGCCGAGCGCCTGGCGTGCAAGCTCGACTGGGCCGTCCAGCACGGAAGGATCGCCGGGGCCGTTGGAGAGGATGAGCCCATCGGCGCCGCTCGTCTCGATGTCGGCCCACCGGGCGCTGTGCGGCAGAACGATGACGCGACACCCACGCTCGCGCAGCGAGCGGAGGATGTTGTTCTTGACGCCGTAATCCACCACAGCTATCGACAGGCCGCCTCCGTCGGTCAGGTTTCGAGCCCTGAGCTCGAGGGGCAACGGATCGAGCCACTCGATCTTCGAGGTGCGCGAGGTCTCAGCCACGAGGTCCTGTCCGGATAGCGGCGTCACCCGTCCCGCGGCCACCGCCAGCTCGGCCAGCCTTACCTGACTCGGCGGCTCCGACTCATGGGTGAGGACGGCGCGAAGGGTTCCGTGGGTGCGCAGGTGGCGGGTGAGCGCTCGGGTATCGATGTCGGTGATGGCGGGGACTCGCCAACGGCGTAGGTATTCGTCAAGCGTAGACTCGCTCGAGTGGTGGCTCGGACGAGGGCAAGCCCAGCGCACGATCATCGCGCGTGCCCACGGCCGCGAGGACTCGGCGTCTGCGTCGCGCACCCCGTAATTGCCCTGGAGCGGGTAGGTCATGCATACCATCTGGCCCGCGTACGAGGGGTCGGTCAGGACCTCCTGGTAACCCGTCATCGCGGTGTTGAAAACCACCTCGCCCTGTCCGAGCACATCGGCGCCCAGAGCGAGACCCACGAAAGCCCTGCCGTCCTCGAGCACCAGGGCAGCGAACTTCTTGTCCGCGTCGTTCGCGGGAGCGCGCTTAGCTGACAACGATGACCGCCTGGTCGATTCCGTCCTCTTCCTCGACCAGGACCTCGATCCGCTCAAGGTCGGAGGAAGGCACGTTCTTGCCTACGTAATCGGGGCGGATTGGCAGCTCCCTGTGGCCGCGATCGATGAGGACTGCCAGCTGGATCGCACGCGGTCGCCCGAAGTCCATCAGCGCATCCATCGCGGCGCGAGCAGTGCGACCGTGATGGATGACGTCGTCAACGAGGATGACCACCTTTCCGTCGATCTCGGGGATTCGTGACGTGGCTCGATGTGCGGGCTCCCTGAGGTGGCGGTCGTCGCGATGGTTGCTCGTATCGAGCACGCCCACCTCGACAGGCTTGCCCTCCAGGCCGGCCAGCTTTGCCGCGAGGCGCCGAGCGAGATGGTCCCCTTTGGAGAACACGCCGACCAGCACCAGGTCGTCGATGCCACGGTTCCGCTCCGCGATCTCGTGGGCGATCCGCGAGAGAGAACGCCTGATCTGATCGGCGTCCATGACTGTCGCTTTCAGCCGCCGTTCGGTGACGCTCATCCCAGCAAGCGGTCGAGGAGGGCCATTCGGATGTGCACGCCGTTGTGGGCCTGGCGGAAATAGGCGGCGCGCGGATCGGAGTCGACCTCGGGCGCTATCTCGTCAACCCGCGGCAACGGGTGCATGACTATCGCGTACTTGCGCATCAAGTCGAGCGCGCGGTTGTCGATTTTGTAGATGCCCTTGACCGCCTCGTAGGCGGCAGGGTCGGCGAAGCGCTCCTTCTGGATCCTCGTCTGGTAGACGACATCCACCTCGGGCAGCACCGAGTCGAGGTCTTCGGTCTCGATCCACGGGATGTTGTGCTCGGTGAGGTGAGCCTTGAGGTCGTCGCGCATCGCCACCGGCGGCGGCGCGACGAACCAGATCTTGATGTCCTTGAACTTGCTCAGCAGGTAGGTCAGCGAGCGGACGGTCCGGCCGTTGGCGAGGTCCCCCACCATTGCGATCCGAGTTCCGTCGATGCGATGAAGCTCCTCGCGGATCGTGTACAGGTCGAGGAGCGCTTGCGTGGGATGCTGGCCTGGCCCGTCGCCGGCATTGATGATTGGGACCGTGCTCATCGCTGCCGCGCGTTTGGCGGCGCCCTCTTCGTTGTGACGCAGGACGATGACGTCTGCGTAGCCGCTGACGATGCGGATGGTGTCTTCCAGCGTCTCGCCCTTGGCGGCGGATGAGAACTCTCGAGCGTTGTCGGTGCCCATCGTCTGGCCCCCGAGGCGGAGCATCGCCGCTTCGAACGACAGCCGGGTGCGCGTTGAAGGCTCGTAGAAGAGCGCCGCCATGATCCGTCCGTTGAGCCGGCCTGAGAAGCGATGGGGCTCGCGTTTGATCTCGTCGGCCTGCGCGAGGAGCTCTTCGAGCAGCGACCGCGAGAACTGCTGGCTCTCGATCACGTGCTTGAGGCGAGAACCGACGGCCATGAAAAATCCTCCTTCCCGGCCTCTCTGGAACCGGACTTAAAGGAACCCAGCGCACGTTCGCCGCTCGGCGGATTGTACCTTAGAGCCGATGAACAAGCGGCCAGGGCACGTCGTCGTCACGACAGAGGTCGCGTTCTGCTCGTTCTGCGGACGGCCACGGACCCTCCGGACCGAGCAGCACCAGCTCGGCGCGCTCGTGCGCACCATCGTCACTTGCGAGTCCTGCCACAGAACCCTGTCCAGCTCGATCGGCGTCGCGGACGCCGATGCGCCCGACACCGAAGCGGCGCCGGCCACCGTCCCCGCTGAAGACGAATCCAAGCCGGAAGCCGTCAAGTCTGCGGCCAAACCGAAAGCCAAGACCGCCGCCAAACCGAAGGCGACCGCCACCAAAACCAAGGCGCCAGCGAAAGCAAGCAGACGCACGAAGTGAACCGGGCGGCGGTCGCTGTCGACCGCCTGGAGAAGACCCTGGGGCCCAACAAGGTGCTGCGAGGCATCTCGTTCGAGGCCCAGGCGGGCGAAATTTTCGGGCTGCTCGGCCCTAACGGCGCGGGCAAGACCACCACCCTGCGAATCATCTGCACGTTGCTGTCCCCTGACGCGGGGACCGTCGAGGTCCAGGGGTTTGGCACTCGCACCGCACCGGAAGAGGTGAGGCGCCGCATCGGCGTCGTGACTGCCGACATCGGAGTTTATCCACGGTTGTCGGCGCGCGAGAACATCGAGTACTTCGGGCGGCTCTGCGGCCTCGAAAGCGCTGAGCTGGATCGCAAGGTCGACAGCGTCGTCGAGCGGTTGGACATGGGCTCATTCGTGAAACAGCGGGCAGAAAGCCTGTCCTCCGGGCAAAAGCAGAAGGTCGCGATTGCCCGCGCGATAGTCCACGACCCAGAAGTGCTGATGTTCGATGAGCCGACCTCAAACCTCGACGTGCTGGCATCCAAGGAAGTGCGCGAGTTCATGGTCGAGGTCAAGGGACGCGGAAAGTGCGTGATCTTCAGCACGCATGTGATGCACGACGCAGAGCGGCTTTGCGACCGCTTGACGATCATCCACCAGGGCCTTGTTGTCGCCAGTGGTCCCACTGACGAGGTGCGCGGCGACCGGCGCGACCTCGAAGATGCGTTTCTCGCGCTTGTCGAAGCCAAGTGATGCGCGTGACATGGATCGTTTACCGCAAGGAGCTGCAGGAGATCCTGCGCGACCGCCGCACCCTCCTTGCGATAGGGCTGGCGGCCCTGGCAACTCCCCTCGTTCTGTTCGTCATCTCACAGGTCTCGACGAAGACCGCGACGCAGACCTACACGGTGGGCTACTCAGGCGACATCCCAACAGGGCTTGACATCTTGCTGCGTGCGGCAAGCCTCAGGTTCGTGCCGGTCCCCGATCCGGCCGCCGCTGCAAAAAGCGAAGTGGACCTCGGGGTGGCGTTCCTGCCCGGCGAGATCGACGAGTACTACGACCCCAGCCGCCAGGGCGCTCAGATCGCCGACGTCAGGCTCCAGACCGTGCTCGGCCAGTACCAGGCGGCGCAGGCGGCGGCGGCCCTCCAGAGCCGAGGCATCGACCCCGGCATCCTTACACCGTTGAAGTTCGTCTCTCACCCGTTGAGCTCGCCGGTTCAGGCGGCATCCAATGCCTTCCTCAGCTTCTTTCTGCCTTACATCCTGATCACGATGATCCTGACCGGCGGCTTCTCGGCGGCGCTCGACAGCTCGGCGGGGGAACGTGAACGCCGGACTCTCGAGGGTCTCCTGCTCACACCGGCCGCCAGGAGCAACGTGCTGCTGGGCAAAATCGCAGCCATCACGACAATCAGCCTGGTCGCTGCGGTGGCCGCCATCGGCTCGATGTTCGTGGCCCTGTCACAGATCGAAACTCCTGGTGCCGGACCTTCTGCGAACCACATCACGTTGAGCCCCGCCGTCGTGCCGGTGATGGTGTGGCTTGCGCTGCTCATCGCCGTCAGCTTCAGCGCTGTCACGCTGGCCCTGGGCACCCTCGCGAAGAGTTTTCGCCAAGGCCAGGCCTACGTCACGCCGCTGTACTTCATCACCATCCTCCCCGCGTCACTCGTCCTTTTCGTACCTGACTTCAACCCCAGCCTCGCGTATTACCTGATCCCGATCCTTAATGCGGTCCTCGTCCTGCGGGACGCGATAGTGCACGACTCGGTCGGGTGGGCCCCCCTTCTGGTTACAACTGCCAGCCTCCTGGCCACCGGGGCGCTGTCGTGGTTTGCCGCCCTCCGCCTCTTCACGCGCGAGGCGTTGCTGACCAGGTCTTAGTATCTGAACAAAGTGATGCCCAAGCAGCCGTTGCGGGAATCAGACATGCGCAGCCTTGAACGCCGGCGGATGTACACGATCTTTCGTCCGCTGGACGCTGAAGAGCCCCTCCCCCGAGAGAAGCTTGTCGAGGGCAGGCGCCACGCGATGGGAGAAGTGCGCCGTCTCGAGGTCGCCGCTGCCCTCTACCTCCCGGCCCTCTTCCTTGCGATTTATGTCATGGGTTCGGCTGGCGTCAGCCCCCTTGTCGCATTCGGCATAGCCGGCTTGATGTTCCTTGGGTTCTTTGTCTGGGTTGTATCCGGAAAATATCGCTAGCGGATCACTGCTTTAGCGTATAACCGATCCATGACTGATGCTGTGATCGTGGCCTTGGGCCGCTCCCCGATCGGGAGGGCCCGGAAGGGATCCCTCGTTGACGTCCGACCCGACGACCTCGCCGCCTACGTGGTTTCGAAGGTTCTCGAGCAAGTGCCGCAGCTCGACCGCTCCCAGATCGAAGACCTGATCTGCGGCTGCGGGTTGCCTGGTGGCGAGCAAGGACACAACATTGGTCGCGTCGTTTCCATCCTGGCGAGGCTCGACGTACCTGGAGTCACCGTCAACCGCTATTGCTCGTCTTCACTCATGACGACGCGGATGGCGGCGCACGCGATCGAAGCGGGCGAAGGTGACGTTTTCCTGTCGGTGGGGGTCGAATGCGTTTCGCGTTACGGCAGCGGCTACCCCGACGCCCCCGATACCTACAACTCGAGACTCGTTCCGGGCAATGCTGAGGAATACCCGGATATCTACATCAGGATGGGCGAGACCGCCGAGAACGTGGCCCGGCGCGAGAAGATCAGCCGCGACGAGCAGGACAGCTATGCGGTCAAGAGCCAGGACGCCGCAGTCAAAGCCCGCGACAACGGCTTTTTCGACCGCGAGATTATCCCGGTTCCGCTCCCCAACGGCGAGATGTTCGGCAAGGACGACAGCCCCCGCCCCGGCACCACTGTGGAGGTGCTCGCGACATTGAAGCCGGCGTTCAGCGAGGACGGGACTGTCACCGCCGGCAACGCGTGCCCCCTCAACGACGGCGCAGCAGCGGTTGTCGTCATGAGCGACTCCAAAGCCAAGGAGCTCGGCATCAAGCCGATTGCTCGCATCATCTCGACGGGCCTGTCGGCTCTGGAGCCCGAGTTCATGGGGCTCGGTCCGATCGGTGCCTCAAAGCAGGCGTTGAAGCGGGCCAAGATGACCATCGACGACATCGACATCGTCGAGATCAACGAAGCGTTCGCGGCGCAGGTGATCCCCTCAGCTCGGGGAATCGGCGTGGACCCGTTCAGCGACAAGCTCAACCCGCACGGCGGGGCGATCGCCCTTGGTCATCCCTTCGGAATGACCGGCGCGCGCATCCTCTGCACGCTGCTCAACGGCCTTCGCGAGAAGGACAAGACTTACGGGTTGGAGACGATGTGCGTCGGCGGCGGCCAGGGCATGGCGATGATCGTGGAGCGGCTCAACTAAGCCAACGCGGCTCCAGTCAGCGGGAACAGCACAGGCCGCGTGACCCTAATCGAATAGAGCGGCGAGGGAGGGCCGGCCCATTTCTTCGGCCAGCTGCCGGGCACCACGTCCCTTGTAATCGGGCAGCGATGCATCCGCGCCGCGCTCCAGGAGCAGGCGCACCATCGCTTCGCTGCCGCCCATCACCGCGCCGTGTATAGGCGCCGCAGACTCCGCTTTCGCGTTGACGTCGGCGCCTCCCTCCAGCAGGCGCTTCGCAATCTCCAGGTCGCCGCCAATTGCAGCGAAGTACAGCGCAGGCAGATCGTGCACCCCCCTTGCGTTCACACGAGATGGATCGGCTTCGAGGTCGGCTTTCACTTGATCCATGCGGCCAAGCGCGCAGGCGGTGAAGAAGTCGACAGGTGCTCCGCGCCCGACAAGGAGATCAAGGATTGGCCGGTGTCCCATCTGCGTTGCTGCTTCGACTGCCGTCTCCTTCCATGTGGCACGCGTGTTGAGGGCCTCAGGGTGAGCGTCGAGCAGCTCCTCGACGCGAGCGAGGTTGCCGTGCGCATTTCCCACCAGCTCGTCAACGACCGCCTGGTCGACTTCGGGCATCGTCACAAGTATTACGCGCCAGTACGAAATAACCAAACCCGCCTGGACAGTTGGATGAATAAGAACGCAACTACTTAATTCGCAAGGAGCATTGCCAATGCGAGCTTTCGCTCTCGATGCCTTCGGTGACCCCGGAGCGATCCATGAGCTTCCCGACCCGGAGCCCGCTGAGGGCCACGTGCGCGTGCGCGTTGCGGCAGCCTCTCTGAACCCGTTCGACAATTTCGTGCTCCAGGGTTATCTCAAGGACAAGATGGAGCACCGTTTCCCGCTCATCCCCGCCGGCGACCTCGCGGGCACTGTCGATGCCATCGGGGCCAACGTGAACGAGTTCGCCCTCGGAGATGCAGTCTTTGGAGTCACTGGCAAGATGCTCTTCGGGGAAGGCACGCTCGCGGAGCTGACCACCGCCTCCACAGGCACTATCGCGAAGCGACCCACCACATTGAGCGAGATCGAAGCGGCTGCCTTGCCCCTGGCAGGAGTGTCGGCGCTGATGAGCGTTGAAGCAGCTGCCCCAAAGCCCGATGACACTGTCGTGATCGTGGGAGCGTCTGGAGGCATCGGCAGCTACGCGATCCAGCTAGCGGCCGCACGAGGCGCTCATGTCCTCGGCGTGACCAGCAAGGCGAACGTCGAATATGTGAAGAGCCTTGGCGCGGCAGAGGTTGTCGATCGTGAAGCCGGCGACGTGTTGGAAGCGCTCAAGTCAGCTCATCGCGATGGTGTTGCCGCGATCATCGACACCGGAAGCGATGGCCCATCGCTGGCGCGTCTGAGTGAGGCAGTGCGCAAGGGTGGGACCGTGGTTTCGATGAAAGGCGCAGCGGCGGTTGACGATCTCGCGAAGCGCGGCATCAAAGGCGTCAACGTGCAGACCCAGGTGACAACGACCCGCCTCGAACACCTCGCAGATCTGGCGGCACAGGGAAAGCTGAAATCTCCACGGATCCGTACCTTCCCCCTCGAGCAGGCTGGAGACGCCTTCAAGCTCCTCGGTAACAGCGGCGGGAAGCTCGTGGTGAAGATCTAAGCGGAGCCCACCTTCTTTTTGTAGAAGCTGCACGGCGGAGATTCCGCCGTGGTGTGAAAGTTCCAGTGGCGGCACCATGCGGTGCCGTCGAACATTCGACAGGTTCCGCAAGTGACGCGAGGGTTCTCCACACGCGTCTTCTTCATATGGTGTTCGGGCCGCTCACCTGCGAAGCCGTCCTTCACAGCTCCGAGCGAACCTCCCACAGGTCGGGGTAGAACCGCTTGCCCAGAGTCGAACGCAGGTACTGCGCGCCGCTGCTGCCGCCGGTTCCGGGCTTGGACCCGATCTGCCGCTCGACCATCAGCACATGGCGAGCACGCCAGTGGGCGAAGGCTTCGTCGTGGTCGAGCAGGGCTTCGCACAGGTCGAACAGGTCGCCATAACGATCGCGATCTCTGAAGATCTCCACCAGCGAAGGCGAGCCTCGGCGCTTGACCAGCGCGTGGAATGCGTCAGCGAGCGAGGGCTCGTCGAGACGCCGCTGCAACCGGCTTATCTCTTCGGGAGTCCCCTCGAGCCGCGCCAGGTATTTGGGCTCTTTCAGTCCTGACAGGAACTCGATCTCACGGAACTGGATTGACTGGAAGCCGCTAGCCGGCGCCAGCTGTGACCGGAACGCGAGAAAGTCCTGTGGTGACATCGTCTCGAGGACCTCGATCTGCTCGATCAGCAATCGCTCGATGACGTGGACGCGGCGCAGGTGGTGGCGGGCGAAGAAGATGTCGTCAGAGTCGATCCTGCCCCGCGTGGCCTCGAGCTCATCGAGCACCACCTTGAACCACAGCTCGTACACCTGGTGCGCGACTATGAACAGGAGCTCGTCGTGCTCCTCGCTCAGGCCGTGCTGGAGGTCGAGCAGCTCGGCGATCTTCAGGTACGAGCCGTATGAAAGCTCGCGACCCTCTTCGCCGAATCGGTAGCCCATCGCGGGTCAGTGCTTGAAATGGCGCTGGCCGGTCATGACCATCGCGATTCCAGCGGCGTCCGCTGCTCCGACCACCTCGCTGTCCTTCATCGAGCCTCCTGGCTGGATGGCAGCAGTCACACCAGCTCTAATGGCCTCCTCGAGGCCGTCGGAGAACGGGAAGAAGGCATCTGACGCCATCACCGATCCCCGGGCCCGCTCACCTGCACGCCGCGCAGCAATCTGTACAGCCTCCACCCGCGACATCTGACCGGCTCCGACGCCCACCGCTGCACCGTCCTTGAACAGCACTATCGCGTTGGATTTGACATGTTTGACAGCTGTCCACGCGAGCCGGAGCTGCTCCCATTCCGCCTCGGTGGGGTCGCGTTTGGTAGCCACGACTGAAGCCTCACGATCGAATCCTGCGCGATCCCACTCCTGGACGAGGAATCCGCCTGGGACGGAGCGCAGGTCGTAATCGAAGAGCCCTGGTCGCGAGGGATGCGCCTCCAGAACGATCATGCCCTTGCGGCGTGCAAGCACCTCAAGGCTCTCATCCAGGATCTCTGGCGCGATTACCACATGCGTGACGATCTGGACTATCTGCTCCGCTGTCGAGCGATCAAGCGGCCTGTTCACCGCCACGATGCCGCCGAAAGCAGATGTCGGGTCGCACTCGTAGGCCATCCGGTAAGCGACAGATATGTCGCCGGCGACGGCGAGGCCGCACGGGTTCATGTGCTTGACGATTGCAGCCGCCGGCCTGTCGAAGTCGCTGACGAGCTGGATCGCGGCCGCCGCATCCTGGATGTTGTTGAATCCGAGCTCTTTGCCCTGGAGCTGGCGGGCGCCGCCGAGGCCCCCTGGGTCCGGGCCGAACCGATAGAAAGCGGCGTGCTGGTGCTCGTTCTCGCCGTACTTGAGTGGCCGGGTCAAGCGCCCGGCGAAGGGCAGCTCCTGGGGGAAGCCCGCCGCTGCGCCGCCGTGCATGTAAGCGGCGATCCATGCGTCGTAGGCGGAAGTGTGCGCATAGGCTTCTGCCGCCAGGCGGCGGCGCATCTCCTTGTCCGGGCCGCCTGCGCGAAGAGTGGTGAGAATTTCGGCATAGCGTTCGGGCCGCACGACTACCACCACCGAATCGCTGTTCTTGGCTGCGGCGCGAATCATCGCGGGCCCGCCAATATCGATCTGCTCCACCGCCTCTTCGAAGCTCACCCCAGGCTTGGTCACCGTCTCAACGAACTGATACAGGTTGCAGCACAAGAGGTCGATCTCCTTGAGCTCGTGCTCTCGCAGCGCCTCCATGTGCTCGGGCTTGTCACGGCGCGCGAGCAGCCCCGCGTGCACGCCGGGGTGGAGGGTCTTGATGCGGCCGTCCATGATCTCCGGGAAGCCCGTCAGGTCGCTCACCGGCCGGGCGTCGACGGCTCCGTCGACGATCGCCTTCAAGGTGCTCCCTGTCGCGTAGAGCTCGTAACCCAGCCTCTGCAAGCCTCGCGCGAAAGCGCTCAGCCCGGTCTTGTCACTAACCGACAGCAGAGCTCTTGGCAAGTCGCGCCTCCATCGAACGGATCGCCTGGGGAAGAATCCTGTATTCGGCCTCGTGGATGCGCTCGCGCAGCGTCTCCACAGTATCGTCGGGCAGCACCGGCACCGACTCCTGGAAGAGGATCGGGCCCGCGTCAAGGTCGCCGGTGACCAGGTGCACTGTCGCGCCGGTCATCTTCACCCCGGCTTGAAAGGCCTGCTCGACGGCATCCATACCGCCGGCGAAATCGGGTAGCAGGGACGGATGGACGTTAATGATCCGGCCGCCAAACGCCTCAAGGAATGGCTCGGTGTGAATTCTGTCGTAACCGGCGTCGACCACGAGCTCGACGCCTTGCGCCTTGAAGAAGTCACGCATCGCCGCATCGCGTTCCTCCGCCGAAACAAAGCCTTTCTGAGCCAGCTCACCGAGCGGGATGCCGCGCTCGCGCGCAAATGCCGCAGCTCCGCACGTCGGGCGGTTGGTGGCCACCGCAACCACATCGAGGCCGCGCTCGACCAGGTTTCGCAGGTTCGATCCCTTGCCGGAAACGACGACGCCGAGCTTCAGCGGATCACCACCCGGTCAGGTCCTGCATGAGGTACCACCTCGCCCACCAGGTTGGCGCCGGACGGCACTGCGTTGGCATCCACCACCAGGATCATGCCGAGGCCCATGTTGAACGTTCCGAGCATCTCGTCGTCTGAGATCCTCCCTCGCTTTCGGAGCAGCCCGAAGATTGGAGGCTCCTCCCACGATTTCCGTTCCAGGCGGGCACCGAGGCCGTCCGGAAGACACCTGGCAACGTTGCCGAGGATGCCCCCGCCGGTGATGTGCGCTGCTCCTTTCCAGTCGATGGTTCGCAGCGAGCCGAGGTACGACATATGGGGCTCGAGAAGTGCCTCGCCGAGCGGTCTCCCCAGCTCCGGATAGACCTTGGTCAACGGCACATCCTCGAAGACTTTGCGCGCCAGTGAATAGCCGTTTGTGTGGAGGCCGTTCGACGGAAGACCGACGATTGCATCGCCAGCACGGATCTCTTTGGGATCGGGGCGCCGGCCAGGCTCTACCAACCCCACGATGAAGCCCGCCAGGTCGTAATCGCCGAGCGCGTAAACGCCTGGCATCTCGGCGGTTTCGCCTCCCAGGAGGGCGCATCCAGCCTCGCGGCACGCTGCGGTCATCCCCTCGATCAGATGGGTGAACACCTCAGGATCGAGCCTCCCGGTGGCGAAGTAGTCAAGAAAGAAAAGAGGCCGCGCGCCGGCAGTGGCGATGTCGTTGACGCAGTGATTGACGATGTCGATGCCGATGCCGCGGTGGGCTCCTGCCGCGATCGCCACCTTGATTTTGGTCCCCACGCCGTCGGCGCTCGCCGCGAGGTAGCCGCCGCCAGGCAGCTCGTACAAACCTGCGAACGGGCCGACGCCCACTGCGACGTTTTTGCCATGAGTCGCCGCGATCAGAGGTTTGACCCGGTCGAGGGCTCGTTCATATGCCTCGATATCAACGCCGGCCGCTGCGTACGACAGACCCTCCCCAGTCATCAGCTCTTAAGTGTCGGCTCGGCCAGCTGGAGCGAGGGTGGGCCCGGCACGTGGTCGGACTTCGGGGGCATCTCGAACTGCATCTTGTCCATCTCGAGCTGCTGTGGCACAGGCACCGGATAGGAGCCGTCGAAGCACGCGCGGCAGAATTCTTTGTCCGGGCCCCTTCCGATCGCGCGCATCAGCCCCGGGATCGAAAGGTAATGGAGGCTGTCAGCTCCGAGATGATCTCGCACTTGCTCGACCGTCCGGCTCGCGGCGATCAGCTCCTTGGTGGAGCCGATGTCGACGCCCATGAAGCAGGGATATCGCATGGGCGGGCTGGAGATGCGCATGTGGATCTCCCTCGCGCCTGCCGCTCGCAGACGCTCGATGATCCGGCGCGACGTGGTGCCTCGCACTATCGAGTCGTCGACGCAAATGAGGCGCTTGCCGCGGATTGAGCGTGGGAGCGCATTCAGCTTCAACATCACGCCGGCCTCACGCAGCGACTGGTCGGGCTGTATGAAGGTGCGATTGATGTAGCGGCTCTTCATCAGCGCCTCGCGAAACGGGATTCCCGCCTCCTCTGCGTAGCCGATTGCTGCCGGCGTGCCCGAGTCTGGGAAAGCGACGACCATGTCCGCCTCCACAGGCGCTTCCTTGGCAAGCTCGTTGCCCATCCGGATGCGCGCCTCTTCGAGCTCGCAGTTCTTGAGGATCGAGTCAGGCCGCGCGAAATAGATGAACTCGAAAACGCACATCGCGTGCTTGCTGGAAGTCTGGAAAGTGACGCTGTGGACGCCGTGCTCGTCCATCACCACCATCTCTCCCGGCTGCACCTCGCGCACGAAAGTCGCGTGGACAGTGTCGAGGGCGCAGGTCTCAGACGCGATCACGTGTGCGGGCTGTCCTGCGAGCGGGATGTAGCCGATACATAGAGGACGGAAGCCGTAGGGATCCCGCAAGGCGATGAGCTGGTTGGGCGTGATGATTCCGCACGAGTACGCGCCGACCACCCTGGCGAAGGTACGGCGGATCACCTCCTCCCACGTGCGGCCGTGCGTGTGCTCGATTAGCCGAGCCATCACCTCGGTGTCGAGTGACGTGTCGAACACGGCCCCCTCTTCTTCCAGTTGCTTGCGCAATGCATCGGCGTTCAACAGATTTCCGTTGTGGGCGATCGCCCCGGGGCCGAGCTGCGGGTGATGGAACGGAAGCGGGTGAGCGTTCTCAGCTCGGCTTGCGCCGGTGGTTGAGTAGCGAGTGTGCCCGAGAGCGAGGATCGAGCCCGGGCCCATGTCCTGTACGGTGGCCGGCGAGAAGACCTGAGCGACCAGGCCCATTCCACGATGCACGCGGACGTTCGTTCCGTCGGACACCGCTATGCCTGCCGATTCCTGGCCGCGGTGCTGCAGCGAGAAAAGTCCGAAGTAAGTGAGGTTCGCGACGTCGATGCCCCGCGATGCGCAGATACCAAACACCCCGCACATGGCTAGAGCAATCCTCCTTCCCAAGCTTGACGCATCTCGGCCAGCGATACCTTGAACTGGCCTTCGAACTCGATGACATCGCCACCCGCAAGGCCGATCAGCGAGATCTCGACATGGTGGCGCCGAGCGAGCGTCTGCATCTCCGGCATCGCACGCGACTGGACGCTGACAATGAAGCGGCTTGGGGACTCACTGAAGAAAGCGGAATCCATGCGGATCGGAGCCTCGGGTCGCACGGGAGGGCAGCGGACGCCGATACCGCTGAGCACGCAGCATTCGGCGAGCGCGACGAGCATTCCGCCGTCGGCGCAATCGTGGGCGGAGCGCAGCAGGTCAGCCCCTGCCGCGGCGAGCATCAGGTTGTGGACCGCCCTCTCTCGAGCGAGGTCAAGCGCCGGCGGGCGGCCGGCCACGCGGCCGTGCTCGACCTTCAGGTATTCGCTGCCGCCGAGGTCGTTGTGGGTGGACCCGACCAGCAGGACGAAATCGCCTTCACTTTTCAAGCCGGCCTCGAGGCGACGGCTGTAATCCTCAAGCAACCCGATCATCCCGATCACGGGCGTCGGGTAGATGGGTGAGCTGCCGGATGCGTCGTTATACAGGCTGACGTTCCCGCTGACGATCGGGAGCTCGAGGACCCTGCATGCTTGGGCAAGGCCGGCGACCGTCTCCTCCAGCTCCCAGAAGACCTCTGGATGGTCGGGGTTGGCCAGGTTGAGGCAATCGGTGACCGCCAGCGGCCGCGCGCCGGTCGCCACGATGTTGCGCGCCGCCTCCGCCACCGCCAGCTGGGCGCCCAGGTTTGGATCGAGGTGGCAGTAGCGGCTGTTGCAGTCGGTGGTCATGGCCAGGCCCAGTCGCGTTCCTTTGATGCGGAGCATTGCGGCGTCGCCGCCCGGCGGGATGACAGTCGAGTCGCCGACCATGTGGTCGTAGCGCCGAAAGATGCCACGGCGGCTGCTCAAGTTAGGGCTTGCAAGGAGTCGAAGCAGTGTCGCTCGCGGATCGACCAGCGGAGGCAGGTGGTCGAGGTCGAGAGCAGGCCGCGGCGCTGGTGCGCTCCCGGTCAGCCGTCGCAGAGGCGCCCCGTCAGTCAAAAGTCCTACCGGTAGTCGGGCGACCTCTCGCTGTCCGTCGACGATGGTGAGCAGCCCGTCGTCGGTAACTTCGCCGATCACTGCCGAGGTCAGGTCCCAGGCCCTGAAGATCATCTCCACGTCGGCCTCTCGCCCACGCTGCACGACAACGAGCATTCGTTCCTGTGATTCCGAGAGCATCACGTCGTAAGCCGTCATCCCCTGCTCACGCCTCGGCACGAGCGAGACGTCTATGCGCGCGCCGGCGCCTGCAACGCGGCTGGCGGATTCGGCAACTGATGAGGTGAGGCCGGCGGCACCGAGGTCTTGGATCGCGACCACCGCGTCTGTGTGCGCCAGGTCCATGCACGCTTCGAGCAGGCACTTCTCGAGGAAGGGGTTGCCGACCTGAACTGCGGGTCTTCGCTCGGAGCTGCTCTCGTCGAGCTCGACCGAAGCGAATGAGGCGCCGTGTATGCCATCGCGGCCGGTGTCGGCACCGACGAGGAGCAGGCTGTTGCCGGTACCCTCGGCGCGCGCGCGCATCAGCCTGTTCACCGGCACGAGCCCCACACACATCGCGTTGACGATGGGGTTTTGTGCGTAGCAGTCCTCGTAGTAGACCTCTCCCGCAACTGTGGGGATGCCCATGCAGTTCCCGTAACCGCCGATGCCTGCGACAACCCCGTCGAAGTGATGCTGCGACGCGGGGAGCGGGCCGAAGCGCAACGAGTCGAGGAGGGCGATGGGACGTGCCCCCATGGCGATGACGTCCCGAATGATGCCTCCCACGCCTGTGGCGGCACCCTGGTAGGGCTCGATCGCCGACGGGTGGTTGTGCGATTCGATCTTGAAGACCGCCGCCCAGCCCTCGCCGATGTTCACTGCCCCGGCGTTCTCACCCGGGCCTTGAAGCACCGCCGACCCGCTGGATGGGAGGCGCCTCAGAAGCGCTTTCGAGGTTTTGTAAGAGCAGTGCTCCGACCAGAGCACACCCAGCATGCCCAGCTCTACGTCATTCGGCTGTCGCTTCAGCTGCTCGACGATGACGCGATACTCGTCAGGTGTGAGGGCGACCTCCCGCAGTCGTTTCTCGTCTATCGCTTCTACCTTCAAGAAACCAGGGCCCGCACCGCAGATTCGGCCACCGAGCGGAACAGCTTGAGGCCATCGGTACCGCCCAGCTCGCGCTCGGAACACCGCTCAGGGTGAGGCATCATCCCAAGCACGTTGCCACGCTTGTTGACGATGCCCGCGATGTTGTGCAGGGAGCCGTTGGGATTGACGCCCGGCACTACCCGGCCGGCCGGATCGGAGTAGCGGAACACCACCTGGCCGTTCTGCTCGAGGCGTGACAGGGTGGCAGGGTCGGCAAAGTAGCTGCCCTCACCGTGGGAGATGGGGACGCGAATCACTTCGCGCTCCGAGCACTGAGACGTGTAGGAAAGGTCATTGCGCTCGACCACGAGGTTGGTCCACTCACAGCGGAACTCAAGCGAAGCGTTGCGGATCAACGCGCCCGGCAGCAACCCGGCCTCGCACAGGATCTGAAAACCGTTGCAGATGCCCCACACCAGGCCTCCCCGGTCTGCGAACTCACCCACCTTTTCCATGACCGGAGCAAACCTAGCGATGGCTCCGGTGCGCAGATAGTCGCCATAGGCGAAGCCGCCCGGCAGGATGACGCAGTCGCAGCCCTTCAGGTCCGCATCTTTGTGCCACAGATACTGGAGCTGCTCGCCGAGGACCTGGTCGATGACCCAACCGCAGTCGCGATCCGACCACGTGCCTGGGAAAACGAGGACTCCGAATTTCATCTCTGCTTGTGCCCTTCCATCTCGATCTCGAAATGAAAGTCTTCGATCACATGGTTGGCGAGGAGCTGCCTGCACATCGCTTCGACGCGTTGCCTGGCCTCGTGCTCGTTGGCCGCATCGAGGCTTACCTCTATGTACTTGCCGATGCGGACGTCCGAGACCTCCCTGAAGCCAAGCGTGGCGAGGCCCTGCTTGACAGTGACGCCCTGTGGGTCGTTGACGACAGGTTTGGGGGTCACTATCACTCGGGCGATGAGAGTCATTATTCGTTGCGCGCCTTGGGTGGGAACAATGGCTTTCCGACCAGGCGTTGGTAGGCCGTGAGATAGCGCTCGCGGGTCTGCGCCACGATGTCCTCGGGAAGCGCGGGCGGCTCTGACTCCTTGTCCCAACCCGACTTGGTGAGCCAATCCCGCACGAACTGCTTGTCGTAGGAGTCCGGCGAGGTGCCGACAAGGTAGGTTCCCGACTCCCACAGGCGCGAGCTGTCAGGTGTCAACGCCTCATCGATGAGGATCAGCTCGTCACCGATGGTGCCGAACTCGAACTTGGTATCGGCCAGGATCAGCCCGCGGCGCGCCGACAGCTCCGAAGCAAATTTGTAGAGCTCGAGGCTGGCGTCGCGCATCTTGGTCGCGAGCTCATCGCCGAGCTCCTTTTTCATCTGAGCGAAAGTGATGTTCTCGTCGTGGCCCGTCTCCGCCTTGGTGGCGGGCGAGAAGATGGGAGTGACGAGCCGCTCGCTTTGCTTGAGTCCTGGGGGCATCTTCTCGCCGGCGAGTGTCTTCGACTCCTCGTACTCCTTCCACGCGCTGCCGGCAAGGTAGCCGCGCACCACGCATTCGAAATCGATGCGCTTGGCCTTCCGCACGATCATGAAGCGTCCGGCGAGCTCGCTTCTTCTGTCGCGGAGCTCCGCCGGAAGGTCAGGCACCTGGCCGGAAACCAGGTGGTTTTCCTGGAAGTAGTCGGTCTGAGAGAACCAGAAGATTGAAAGCTGCGTCAAGACCTTGCCTCGATCCGGAATGCCGTTGGGCAGGACGTGGTCGAAAGCCGAGATGCGGTCGGTGGCGACCATCAAGAGCCTCTTGTCATCGAGCTCGTACGTGTCCCGGACCTTGCCGCGGGCGAAGAGCTTCAGCGGCAGGTCCGTCTTGAGAAGCGGTGGCCCAGCGATCACTTGG
Source organism: Candidatus Limnocylindria bacterium (assembly GCA_035535675.1). Taxonomy (GTDB): domain Bacteria; phylum Chloroflexota; class Dormibacteria; order Dormibacterales; family Dormibacteraceae; genus Palsa-872. Next base: position 19,393 of record DATLPO010000106.1, on the reverse strand, counting down.
TTTTCGCTCCGGGGAGGGCACTGAGGGCTGGCGGCGACAGATTCGGTGATCCAGGGGTCCCTCCCGTGACTCTGTCACGGGGGCCCCAGTGGACCTGCCGAGCAGCGGAGCGCGCGCATCGCGTAGATGCGTAAGCGAGCAGCGGAGGTCGCAACACCGGAGATGGGCCGCATGGGCGCCGAAGCTGCAGCGTCACGTCCTCAGGGTCCTCCCGAGTCCCAGACGCTCGTAAGCGAGGTCCGTATGCTCGAGGCCGGCCCAGGGGTCGAAGATCACATCCATTCGCGTCCCGATCCGGGTCATCACGTCCTTGTCCTTCTCCAACATTGCGCGAAAGCCGGCCCCGTCCTCGGCCATCGCCTGCATCGCGGACTTCTGCACGACAAGATAAGCGTCCTCCCTTGACATACCGCTATCCACGAGGGCGAGCAGCACACGCTGCGAGAACACGACACCACCAGCGAAGTGCAGATTGCGCAGCATCCGCTCTGGCCTTACCTCAAGTCCGCGCAGCACCTTCGACATCTCCAACGCCATGTAGTCGACCGCCGCGCAAGCGTCGGGAAAGATGATCCTCTCCGCCGATGAATGGCTGATATCGCGCTCGTGCCACAGGGCGGTGTTCTCGAGCGCGGTCACCAGGTGGCCTCGCACCACGCGAGCGAGACCGCAGACGCGCTCGGTGAGCACAGGGTTGCGTTTGTGGGGCATCGCCGAGCTGCCCTTCTGCTCCTTGCCGAACGGTTCGAAAGCCTCCCCGACCTCGCTTCGCTGAAGGTGCCGGATCTCGGTCGCGATCCTCTCGAGCGCTCCAGCCACCAGGGCGAGCGCTGACATGAAGCTGGCATGCCGGTCCCGCGCCACGACCTGTGTCGAAACGATATCCGGCGCCAGGCCGAGCTCCTTACAGACGTGGTCCTCGACTTTAGGGTCGATCGTCGCATGCGTCCCGACCGCGCCGCTGATGCGGCCGACAGCTACCTCTTCGGCAGCCAGCTCCAGCCGCGCTTGCGCCCGGTCGAGCTCAGCGACCCAACCGGCGACCTTGAAGCCGAAGGTTGTGGGCTCGGCGACGACGCCATGAGTGCGACCGGCCATCAGAGTTCGGCGATGGCGAACTGCCAGCTCGGCAGCCGCGTCTCGAACCGTCGCCAGGTCGGCATCGATCAGCCTTGCCGACTCCTTGAGCTGCAATGCCATCGCCGTGTCGTTGAGGTCCTGGCTCGTCATGCCGAGGTGGACGTAACGCGCCTCCGGTTGGCCGATCGACTCGTTGACAACAGTGAGGAAAGCGATGACGTCGTGGCCAACGCGCTCCTCGACCTCGGCGATCCGGGCCACGTCGAACGTCGCCTGGCGGATTTTCGGCAGAGCAGTCTGGGGGATGCGGCCGAGAGCCGCCCAGGCCTCACACGCCAGAATCTCTATGCGAAGCCACAGGTCGAACCGGTGCTGGTCGGACCATACCGCCCGAATCGCAGGCGGAGAGTATCGCTCGATCAAATAGGGCACCGGCTCCCAATTAACGAAATGGGGGACATCTCGATTATACGGGTAGCAGGTCGTCCGAGCACATGTTGTAGGTGCGAAACCAATGCCTACAAGATGCTGTGTGCTTACAGGCATATGGCTGAAGTGTCCGGCCTGCCGCCCATAATCCGGTTCGATCTCATGAACGAATCTCGTAACCAGCCTGCGGGGTGCCTCGTTTGAACTCGCACAAGCTGATTGGCTCGTGAGCGACCTGCAGCGCGATGACGAGCGAGACCTCGTCGAACGCGCGAAGCGGGATCCCCGGCAGTTCGGGGCGCTCTACGACCGTCACTTTCAGCAGATTTACAGGTTCGTGTATTCAAGAGTGAGGGAGCAAACCGCGGCAGAAGACGTTACGTCAGAGATCTTCATCAAGGCTCTGAAGGCGATGCCCCGTTACCAGGACACGGGGAGACCCTTCGCTGCCTGGCTGTATCAGATCGCGGTGAACGCCATCGCGGACCGCTATCGCACGCTACGCCCTGCCCAGTCGCTTGATGACTTTCATGACCTGTCAGTGGCCGGCCCGGCACTTGAAGACCTTGCTGCCCACCGCGACGAGCTCCGCCGGATCTGGAGCCTTGTCGAGCAGCTGCCGGCTCAGCAGAAGACTGCGCTGGTCCTCAAGTTCCAGGAGGACATGAAGATCGAGGACATCGCGATCGCGATGGGCAAGTCCGCCGGCGCTGTGAAGCTCCTCATCCATCGCGGGGTCAGTCGCCTCCGACAGGACGCCGACGCCCTGAGGCCAGTCGAATGAGCATGAACCACGACCCCGAGCTCGACGACGTCCTGCAGGACGATGAGCTCGTACGCCTGGCCGCCATGCTGCGGTCAACCCGCCGAGCCGAGCCTCCGCTCGACGAGGCGTTCCGTTCAAGTCTGCGCCGGCAGCTCATGAAGTCGGCATGGGAGATGAACGAAGGACGCACGCCGTGGTGGCGCCGGCTGTCGGCGCCAGAGCCCAGGGCGCCCAGGGCGCCGTCACTGGCGTGGGCGGGCGCCGCGGCAGGTGTCTTGCTCATCGCGGCAGTGGTTATCACCATGTCGGGCCAGCAGCCGGGACTCAATGAGCTTCTCATCACGAGCCCGATCGCTGACGCGCACGCAGTGCAGCTGCAGCAACCAATTCTGGTGAGCTTCAACCAGCCGATGGACCACAAGTCAACCGAGGCGGCAGTGCAGATTCAACCCGCCACGTATGTCGCGTTCTCCTGGCACGACAACACGCTGGAGGTTCGACCGACCGGCGGCAACCTCGCGCCGAACACTCAGTACCAGGTGACGATCGGCCCAGGGGCCAGGACCCAGTCAGGGCAGCAGCTCCTTGCCAACCCAAGGAAGTTCACTTTCGTGACCCAGCCCTCGGCGACTCCAACGCCTTCGCCGCGGCCGACGGCTCCGCCGACCCCACGGCCGCAGGCGGGCGAGCACAGGTTGGCCACCCTTGCCCTGCCCGCGGGCGCCACATACACGCCTCAGTGGTCGGCTGACTCCTCGACCATCTACTTCGTCGGGGATCACGGCGCCCTCAATTCGGTGACAGTGAGCGAGAGCAAGCTGACCGTCATTGTTCCTGACGGGGTCTCGTACCCCGCCATCTCTCCGCTCGGCGACCGCCTCGCATACGTCCGTGGCGGCAAGATCGAGATCCTGACGCTCGCGTCGGGCGCCACAACCGACCTCACGACTGCACCAGGCCTCACGACACTTGGTTGGGCCAGGGCTCAGCTCTTCTGGGGCACAAGCGAGGGCGTATACAAATCCGGGGCCGACGGTCCGGCGCAGGTAGCTGCGCTACCGCAGCGTGGCGCCTCTGTCGTTTCGATCGCCCCCGACGGCGCACACGCCGTGTACCAGCAAGGAGTGTCGCTGGCAGTCCTCGACCTTGAAACCTCCAAGAGCTCGCCAGTAGGCGGCAGCGCCAGGGCATTTCTCGGCTGGTCGCCTGACGGCACGAGGTTCATCTACAGCGGCAGAAATGCCACCGTAGTCGCCGATGTGAATGGCGCCCCGATCGCGACGATCGCTCTCTCAGGAGAGCCGAGCTGGTCGAGCCGGGACGTGATCCTGGTCGGCAACGACACCGAGCTTTATGCGGTCCTTCCCGACGGCTCCGGACCGACCAAGCTGAGCAGCGGGACATACCACTTTCCGGCGTGGGCGCCGAACGGAACCACGTTCTCGTTCGTCCGAGGCGCTGCGATCTGGAGCGCGACAGCAACCCAGCTTCCTGCAGGGCCTTCGGCCCTCGACCAGGCTGCGTCTCAGGTGAGCCTCTTCATGAACGCTCGGTTGTTGAGACAGTCGGAGCTGGCGCAACGGTTCCTAGACGACAAAGGCAGGCAGGCTTACTCAGGCGGCGGACTTCCGCTCGTGATCGCCGGCGATGCCAACTTCACTCGCTTTTACGTGCTCACTCAGGAGCTCACCGGTCGACTCCCCGACACTGCAAGGTTTGTCGTGCGCCTTGTGCTGACCAGAGGCGGCGTTGACGTCAGCGAATACGAGGAGACGCTGACACTCCGGCGCGACGGGCCCGACAGCCCGTTCCTGATCGATAACGCGACCGGTGGCCCCACCCTGGCACTAGGTAGGGGCGCTGAGGTCGTGAGCGTTGAAATCGCCGCCGGCAGCATCAAGGTGACCTTCGACAGCGACCTGGTCGCCGACACCGTTGCGGATGGCGTCGTCGTGCTCGACCAGAATGGCACGCGAGTCGGTGGGTCATCGACGTACGCAACCAATCGCACGGTTGTCATAACAGGACTTCAGTTCGTGCCCGGCGCGAGCTACCGGTTGGTGGTGCTGCCCAGCGTGAGGGACGTCGGCGGCCGCAACGTGCCGTCGCGGTATGACCTCAACCTTGTCGGACCGGCGTCAGGCACCTCATCCGCCGGCCGGGGAGAAGCCGCCAACCCTCGGTTGTCAGAGCCCGGCCTCGCACCATCGCCCTCTCCACGGAGAACTCCCGCTCCGTCCTAGATGAGCTTCAGCGCACGGGCCGCTCGGCAGAGCGCCGTCACTGAGCCGGAGTGCCCGATCGATCCGCCAAGCGCCGCTTCCAGCGCTTCGGTGAACGGAAGTCGCAGCACCTCCATGTCCTGCTCGTACGTTTCCGGGCTGCGGTCCGACTGGGTGATGGACTGGGCTAGGAACAGGTGGGCGCGACCCGACAGGAATGCGGCGCCGTGCACCACACCAAGCGACGTGTAGTGCTCTGCCACCAGGCCGGTTTCCTCGGCCAGCTCTCGGCGAGCGCAGGCGAGCGGCTCCTCGTCTCCGTCGAAAGTGCCGGCGGGAACCTCCCATGACGACTCGTCCCACGCATGCCGCCATTGCCGCACCAGCATGGTGTCGCCATTGTCGAAATATGGAACGATGAAAGCCGAGTCCGGGTTGGCCAGCACCGTGTAGAGCGCCTCCGCGCCGTCGGGAAACCGGATCACGTCGTCGCGCAACGTGAACGGTCCTGACCGCCCTGCCACAGACGAGGCGGCGACCTCAAACGGCCTGCCCGTCTTTGGGTGCGAAAACTTGCTCAGTGCTTTTGCACCACCACCGCAACAGCGGCTGCCGCGGCCGCGACGTGACGTGGGTCTGCGCCGTAATCGAATGGTGAGATGTCGCCCGCAAACTGCCTGGCTTTCTCGACCAGCTCGGGATGGTCCTCGATGAAGCGTGTGCTCAGGTTGCCGGCGCGGAAATCCGCGCTGTCGAGAATCGCGCGGTGATAGCCGATGGTTGTCGCGGGCCCAATGACGACGAACTCGCGCAGGGCCCGGCCGGCCCGGGCGATGGCCTCAGCTCTGTCACTGCCGTGAACGATCAGCTTGGCGACCAGCGAGTCGTAGTTGGGGGGCACGTCGGACCCGGGGCCGAAGCCGGAGTCGACCCGCACCCCGGGGCCCGCGGGAGCCACCCACCTTGCGATTCGCTTGGGATTGGGCATGAACTTGCGGAGCGGGTCTTCCGCGTTGATTCGCATCTCGATGGCGTGCCCCGTCCAGGTCACATCCTCCTGCTTGAAGCTCAATTGCATGCCGGCGGCGATGCGGATCTGTTCCTTGACCAGGTCAATGCCGGTGACCGCCTCGGTGATCGGATGCTCGACCTGGAGTCTTGCGTTGACCTCGAGGAAATAGAAATCGCCGTCGCTGAAGATGAACTCGACGGTCCCGGCGTTGACATAGCCCGCCGCCCTGGCCGCCCGGATCGCCGCCTCACCCATGGCGGACCGAATCTCAGGTGTGACCGCCGGCGATGGGGTCTCCTCCATGATCTTTTGATGGCGGCGCTGGATTGAGCATTCGCGCTCACCCAGGTGCACCGCATTGCCATGCATGTCGCAGATGACCTGGATCTCGACATGACGCGGCTTACGAACATAGCGCTCCAGGTAGAGCGTCCCATCGCCGAAGGCCGATCGCGCCGCTTGACCGCTGCTTTCGACGGCGGCAACCAGCTCAGATTCAGACTCCACCACCTTCATTCCGATTCCGCCACCGCCGCCTGACGGCTTCACCATCACCGGAAAACCGATTTCCTTGGCGGCGGCGATCGCCGCCGAAGCATCCGCGACGGCGCCGCTGCCAGGTGTCACCGGGACGCCGTTGTCGACTGCCATCTTGCGAGCGGCCAGTTTCGAGCTGAGGGCGCGCATCGCCGACGCCGGCGGCCCGATGAACTGGATTCCTGCTGCAGCGCAGGCGTCGGGAAACGCTGCTTTTTCAGAAAGGAAGCCGTAACCGGGATGGATCGCTTCGGCGCCGCAATCGTGCGCGACCTTGACGATGCGCTCAAGCTGCAGGTAAGACTCAGCCGGCGGAGCCCCTCCGATGTGATGGGCTTCGTCCGCGTAGCGGGTATGGATCGCGTTGCGGTCGGCATCGGAGTAGACGGCAGCGGTGGCGATGCCGAGCTCGCGACACGCGCGCATGACGCGGATTGCAATCTCGCCGCGATTGGCGATCAGTACTTTCTTGAAAAGCTTTTGTTTCATCCAACAGCGAGCAGTGGCTGGCTCGGAGTGACCACCTCGCCCTCTTTGACGTATACCTCGCGCACCTTGCCGGCGACGGTGGTGACGATGTCGTTCTGCATCTTCATCGCCTCGAGCACGGCAACCACGTCGCCGAGCTTCACGTCGTCGCCCGCCTTGACCGGCAGCTTGACGATGAGGCCCTGCATCGGGGCGATCACCGTTCCCTCGCCGGTGCGTGGCGCCGCCGGCGCGGCGGCGGCCTGCGAGGCACCACCACCCGGCATAACGCTCATCCCTGCGCCACTGACCCTGACCTTGAACATCTCGCCCTCGACCTCGACGTCAAACTCGGCGGTTCCAGCGACGGCGGCGGGCGCAGCGGTGGGAGGTGGCTCCAAGGCTGGAGCAGGAGGGTCTGGCGTCTTAGCCGGGGCGGGCGCGCTCGGAGCTTTGGCCTCGGGTTCCGGCGGACGCAGATATGCAGGAGCGAGCTGCGGAAAGAGAAGGTGGATGAGCACCGATTCGTCGTCAGGCTCGAATCCCATCTTCTTCAGCTGCAGGCGGGCGGCCCCCACCTGGGGCTCGAGCAGATCGGCCGGACGGATGGTGATCGGCTCCTCGCGGCCAAGCACGAGCCTGCGCAACTCGGGATCGGCCGGCACCGGCGGCCGGCCGTACAGGCCCTGCAGGTAATCCTTCAGCTCCTGGGTCACCGTGGCGTAGCGGTCGCCCCCAATCACGTTGTAGACCGCCTGCGTGGCTATCATCTGCCGGATCGGCGCCACCAACGGTGGGTAGCCGAGCTCCAATCGCACGCGATTGGCCTCCTCCAGGACCTCCGCCGTGCGGCCGCTGGCATTGTGGCCTTCCAGCTGGTGATGGACGTCTTCGAGCATCAGGCCAGGCATCTGGTAGCGCAGGATGCTGGCGTCGACCCGATCCGCCACTGGGCTGAGGTTTTCAATGTGCTTGCGCTTGAGCGCCTCGACGTCGACCTGCACTTCCCACATCTTCTCGAGGTCGAGGCCAGTGTCGTATTCACCGCCCTTGAGAGCAGCCACCACGCTCTCGACTGCGGGCTGCGAGGTGCCCCAGGCCAGCGGAGACATCGCAACGTCGAGGATCTCTGCGCCGGCTTCGACTGCGGCCATGTAGGCCATAGGCGCCATTCCGCTCGAGCAGTGGGAGTGAACGTCGATGGGGACATCGACTGTCTCCTTGAGCGCGGCGACCAGCTCCCAGGTCGCCTGGGGGCTCAGAAGGCCTGATGTGTCCTTGATCACCACCTCGTGGCAGCCCATGTTGACGAGGCCCTTGGCAAGCGAGCACCACAGCTCGAGGTTGTGGGCCGGCGAGATCGCGTAGCTCAGTGCGCCCTGCACCTTCTTCTTCGATTTGAGCGCCGCAGCAACCGTGGCCTCCATGTTGCGAAGGTCATTCAGCGGATCGAAGACGCGAAACACATCGACGCCGCATTTGGCCGCGTGCTTGATGAAGAGCTCGACAACGTCGTCGGGAAAATTGCGATTCGCCAGCAGATTCTGGCCCCTGATCAATGCCTGGATCGGCGTGTTCGGCGTTACCTTCGCCAGGTTTCGAAGGTAGTCCCACGGGTTCTCACGCCTGCGGACCTGGGTTTCGAAGGTCGCTCCGCCAAAGGCCTCCATCGCAGTGAAGCCGATCGCATCCATCTTCGCTGCGATGGGCACTATCTCGTCGCCGCGAAGGTTTCCTCCAAGCAGGGATTGCTGCGCGTCGCGAAAGGTTGTGTCGACAAGACGCAGGCGCGGCGTCTTCTTTGCCATCATGGTCCGGCGAGCGCGGCGCGCTTTTCGGCATGGCGCGCCTCGAGCTCGCTGTCGCTGAGTCCGATGATGCGAGCGGCCAGCCACGCTGCGTTCTTCGCTCCCGCCTCGCCAATCGCGACTGTGGCCACGGGAATCCCGGCAGGCATCTGCACTATCGAGTACAGAGAGTCGGCTCCACCAAGGTGCGGCGTGGGCACCGGCACCCCGATCACCGGTAGATCGGTCCAGGCGGCGACGACGCCTGGCAGATGCGCAGCGCCGCCCGCGGCCGCGATGACGACTTTGATGCCGCGCTGGCGTGCGGACACCGCCCACTCCATGACGCCGCGCGGGTTGCGATGCGCGGAGCAGACCTTGACCTCGTGCTCGATGCCAAGCTCCCCGAGCACTTTGACGCACGACTCCATCAACGGCAGGTCCGACTTGGAGCCGAGAATGACGCCGACGACTGGCTTCAAATAACCGCCTCCGCAGCAATGTCAGAACGGAAGAAGGCCCCGGGGAATCGTACCTGCCGGGCCCCCGCCAGCGCCTTGTCACGGGCTTCCGCGACTGTGTCGCCCAGGGCGACCGAGGTCACGACACGCCCTCCGTCGGTGACCAGCCCCTTGCCTGGCTCGAACTTGGTGCCGGCATGGAAGATCAGGGCGCCCCGAGGGATTTCGGCCAGTCCCCGGATCTGGAGACCCAGCTTCATGGCCGCGTCATCCGGGTAGTTTCCGGACGCGACGACGATGGCGACCGAGGTTCGCGGGCTCCAACGAAGGTCCGGGAAGCCGGCCAGGGTGCCCTTGGAGGATGCCAGCGCCAGAGCCACCACGTCGGATTCCAATCGTGGGAGCACCGCCTGCGCCTCGGGGTCGCCGAAGCGCGCATTGAACTCGATGGCGCGGATGCCTGATTTGGTGAGCATCAGGCCGGCATAAAGGACGCCACGAAACTCATCTCCCGAAGCCGCCAGCTCGCGAACCGCCGGGCGCAGCACTGCGTCAACCACCTCTTGGACCAATGCGTCATTGACACCAAGGGGCGGCGAGTAGGCACCCATACCGCCTGTATTCGGCCCCTTGTCGCCGTCTTGCGCCCTCTTGAAATCTCGAGCGGGAGCGAGTGCCACGACATCGGTCCCATCGGTCACCCCCAGCACCGAGAGCTCGGGCCCTTCGAGAAGCTCCTCGAGCACGACGGTGGCTCCGCTGCGGCCGAACCGCCCTTCTACAAGCATGGAATCGATGGCTGCGCCGGCCTCCTCGACGTTCGTACACACGATGACTCCCTTGCCACGTGCGAGGCCGTCGGCCTTGACCGCAACGCGGCCATCCCGCGCTTTCGCCCATGCCTTCGCCTGCGTGGGGTCGGTGAAGACCTCGAAGTCAGCTGTCGGGACACCAGCCCGCACCATCAACCGCTTGGCAAACGACTTGCTCGACTCGATTCGGCCGGCGCCGCGGTTCGGCCCGAAAACATTGAATCCCGCGCTGCGAAGGGCATCGCCCACTCCGGCGTCGACGGAAGCCTCGGGCCCGAGGATGACGAGGCCGAGCCGCTCGCGCTTTGCAAACTCGACTATCCGCACGACGTCCGCGGCGCCGATGGGGACGTTTCGCGCCATGCCTCCGGTGCCGCCATTGCCCGGCGCGCAGTAAACGCGTTCCACGAGATCCGACTGCACGCACTTCCACACCAGCGCATGCTCGCGAGCCCCTGAACCGACGACGAGCACCTTCACCGGCGAGCTACTGGGGTGGGCCTTACCCCAGGACTATTCCCACTCAATCGTGCCAGGGGGCTTGCTCGTGATGTCGAAAACGACGCGGTTCACGCCTTTCACCTCATTCACGATCCGGTTGCTGATGCGGGCCAGCACCTCGTAAGGAACGCGCGCCCAATCGGCGGTCATGGCGTCCTCGCTGGTCACGACGCGCACCGCCACCACGTTCGCGTAAGTCCTGTAATCGCCCATCACACCGACAGTCTCAAGCGGTGTCAGCACCGCGAAGGATTGCCAGACCTGGCGGTAGAGGCCATTGCGCTTGATCTCGTCGACGACGACCCAATCGGCGTTGCGCAGGATCTCAAGCCTTTCAGCATTCACCTCACCGAGGCACCGGATCGAAAGACCAGGGCCAGGGAATGGCTGGCGATACACCATCTCTTCGGGCATTCCCAGCTCCAGGCCGACCGCACGCACCTCGTCCTTGAAGAGGTAGCGGAGAGGCTCGATGAGCTGGAAGCGAAGGCCAGGAGGAAGTCCTCCCACGTTGTGATGCGTCTTGATCTTGACCGCCGTCGATGACACGTCAGGCGCGGTGGACTCGATAACGTCGGGATAGAGGGTGCCCTGGGCCAGGAAGTCGATGTGGCCGAGGCTCAGGGCTTCCGCTTCGAAAACCGTGATGAACTCGCGGCCGACGATGCGCCGCTTCTGCTCCGGGTCGATCACGCCGCGCAGCGCCTCGAGAAATCGCTCAGTCGCATCCACGTACCTGATGTTCATGTCGAGGTTCCCATGCATCACAGCGAGGACACGCTCCGGCTCTTCCTTGCGCAGCAGTCCGTTGTTGACGAAAACGCATGTCAGCTGGTCGCCGATGGCACGGTGGACGAGGGTGGCGGCCACCGCTGAATCGACGCCGCCTGACAGAGCGCAGATCACACGGCCACCGCCAACCTGAGCGCGGATGCTCTCCGTCGCCTCGGCGATGAACGAGCCGGCAGTCCACGACGCATCGCAGTTGCAAACGCCGTAAAGGAAGTTGCGCAATACTTCGCGGCCGCTGGGCGTGTGCACCACCTCCGGGTGGAACTGGATCCCGAAGATTCCATGACCGTCGGTGAACGCAGCCACCGGCGAGTTGCCGCTCGAGGCCAGCGAGTGAAACCCCGGAGGCAGCTCGCTTACGTGATCGCCGTGGCTCATCCAGACAGGGAGCTCGTCATTCAAACCTTTGAAAAGACCATTCGGCTCCCTGACCGCGAGCAGTGCAGGGCCGTACTCCCGAGCGTGACCGGGGTCGACCTTGCCGCCCAGGTGATGGGCGATCAGCTGCATGCCGTAGCAGATACCTAGCACCGGAACGCCGGCCCGAAGGGCCTCGACATCCACCTGCGGGGCGCCTGGCTCGTAGACGCTCGCCGGGCCACCGCTGAGGATCAGACCGGCGGGGTGGCGCTCCTTGAGCTCCGCCCAGGGGGTGGTTCCGGGGACGAGCTCGCAGTACACGTTCGCCTCTCGGACACGGCGCGCGATGAGCTGGCTGAACTGCGACCCGAAGTCGAGCACCAGAATCGTTTGCTGCCGCGCTCCACCCTTGGTCTCCTTGTGGGGACGGTCGGCGGTGGCAGTTTTCGTCAGGTCAGCTTTTCCCCATGCCCACGTGTTGCGCCTGCTGGAAGCTCTTGCCTTCCGAGGTGATCGAGGGCGCTATCACCATCTCGACATGCTGGAACTCAGCGATGTCGTTGGCCCCGCAGACGCCGAGAGCCGATCGCAACGCCCCGGCAAAGTTCTGACTTCCGTCGTCGACGCGAGCGGGCCCGAGCAGGATCTCCTTGAGGGTCGCCTTTGTGCCGACGTGGATGCGAGTACCACGTGGAAGGTTCGGATCGGGCGTCGCCATGCCCCAGTTGAATCCCTTGGACGCTGACTCCTCAGCCCCGGCGAGCGGCGTGCCGATCATGACGGCGTCGGCGCCCGACGCGAACGCCTTGCAGACGTCCGCACCGATTCGCATCCCGCCGTCCGTGATCACTGCCACGCGCATGCCGCCTCTCCGCATGTGCTCGTCACGGGCTGCGGCGATGTCGGCGGTGGCGGTCACCTGCGGAACCCCGACCCCGAGGACGCCACGCGTCGTGCACGCGGCCCCAGGCCCGACCCCGACCAGGATGCCTGCGATGCCGGTTTCCATCAGCTCCAGCGCCGTCTCGTAGTGGACGCAGTTGCCGACCACGACCGGGATGTCACAGGCTCTGACGAGCTGTTCGAACGAGAGCTGGTGGTACGACTTGGACGAATGGCGCGCAGTGAGGACCGTTCCCTGGACAACCAGGACGTCGGCGCCGGCTCTCTGCGCCAGCTCGGCCCTCTCCTCCGCACGCGCGGGAATCGTCGAAACGGCACACGGAACGCCGGCTGCCTTGATTGCGTTGATGCGCTCCGAGATGAGCTTGGGCTTCACCGGCTCCCGGTAAATCTCTTTTAGTAGCCCGTTGATCTGGGCCTTGTCCGCCTCTGCGATTCTCCTGATGATCGGCGCAGAGTCTTCGTAGCGTGTGTGGACGCCGTCGAGATTGAGGACCGCCAAGCCACCAAGCCTCCCCATCGCAATCGCGAACTCGACATCGACGACGCCGTCCATCGCGGAACCCCAGATCGGGATCGGAAGCTTGAGGCGATCGCCCAGCGCGAACGTGATGTCGACTTCGTCGGGGTTCAGCGTCACACCACCGGGCACGAGCGCGACCTCGTCGAAACCGTAAGAGCGACGTGCGTACCGCCCTATCCCTATCTCGAGGCCAGACTGCTCCCCGGGAACCACTCCGCGGGTTGCGAGCCGACTCTGATTCAGGGTGTGTTTACTCCAATGGCGGCGGGCTTTTCGAAATTATAGAAGAAAGCAGGCACGCAACCAGGCGAGATGCCTGGCCGCATATCCTTTTGTCCAACTAGTCGATCAACGTTCTATGACCAGCGCGGCAGGGTTGGCCGGGGTCGCCCCGGCCATGACTTTGTCCACAGCACTCCCAATCGTGGCGAGGAGGAATCCGTCTAAAACAAAGCCCTTCCTTATACCGGAAAGAGAGCAGGCGCGCGCAAAGCGCCCGCCGATGAGAGGGAACCATCCGGGTTCCCTCTCATACTTGTCTTGTGTATCGGACGTTGGAGTACCTGCGGGGAATCTCCGACGACGATGTCCGCCGCCTGCGTTCGCGCGGGATACAGCACACCAACCAACTCCTCCACCGCACATCGCTTGCCATCGACCGCGAGCGACTGTCCAAGAGAACCGGCATCAGCCCTGAGCGATTGCTCGAGTTCGCCCACCAGTGCACCCTGCTCGAGGTCTCCGGGATGGAGCGCCAGCTCCCTGTCATCCGCCGGCTCGGCATCAACTCGATGAAGGACCTGCGCGCGCAAGACGCACGAGCGCTGCACGCCAAGCTGGTGGATGCCATCGGCCTTGCCGGAGCCCCAAGCATCTCCGATGTCCAGTACTGGATCAGCCAGGCCACCGCCCTCGACATCGTCGAAGAACCAGAGGAGAAGGCTCCCCTCGCCAGCACCAGCTAAGTAAAGACCCCCCGGCGCATTTTCAAGTTCTCGTAGACGCCCTTTTGGATCGTGGCCCGCACCTGGTCGGCGATGCCCATCACAAACGTCCTGTCATCAGCCGCCTCAGGCGGGTGGGCCTCGACGTGAACCGGCGGATGAAACTGAATCCGCCACTTGCTGGGTAGAGGAATCAACCCGAGCGGGCCCAACCAAGGCCAGAAAGGAGTGACAGGAAGGTAAGGCAGGCCGAAGGCCCTTGCCACCGGCCCGAGGTCCGCGATCATCGGGTAGATTTCCTCGGAGCCGACCACTGACACCGGGATGATCGGCGCGCCGGCTCGTATGGCGGTCGCAACAAAGCCGCCCCGGCCGAACCGGCGCAGGCGGTAACGCTCCTTGAATGGCTTGCCTGTTCCCCTCACGCCTTCGGGAAATACGAGAACCAGCTCGTCCCGCTCCAGCAGCCGGCGCGTGTCGTCGGGGTGGCCAACTGTCTGGCCTGTTCGGCGAAGGAACCAGCTGAGCATCGGCGTGCCCATGAAGAGGCCGGCGACGAGGGCACGAACGTGTCGCGGCTGAGGGTGCTCGACGAACATCGCCGTCTTGATCATCGTGCCGTCCCAGGGCAGCACGCCTGCATGGTTCGAGACAAGGAGCGCGCGACCTGTCGCGGGCACGTGCTCGATGCCCGTGGTCTCCACCCGCCAGTAGTCGCGATACAGGATCTTGAAAGCGATGAGAAACGATTCCGTCCACTGCGGGTCGAAACCGAAGTCGTCAACCTCGTAGTTCGCTCCGCGCCTGGCCACCTCGCGCTGCTGGTAGGCGAACTGAGCGAGCTCCATGACGCGATTGAGGTCGATGATCTCGTGGCCGGTCATCTGCCGGAGGCGCGACGAAAGCTCGACAAGGCCCTGCATCGCATATGCCGGCGCATTGCGCTGCAGCCGGCGGACCGCTTTGGGCATGCGAATGCCGCGCGGCTCCCGCGCCACGATCTCGGCCTTGCGGCTCCGCTTGCGCAGCTGTTGCTTGGGCTCGGTGTAAAGCGATGAGGTCCGCTGTTCAGCACTCACCTTCTCACCGCCAACGAATCCACTGGAAGGCGGTTGCGTTCCGCGCGCCGGCGCCGCTGCAGGTACACCTGGAGCTCGTACTCCTGAGGCGGAGACGGTGCCTCGATCACCTCAGCTTCTTTACCGCGCGCGAAAGCATCCATCACCGCCCGAGTGCTGTAAGCCGGCGTCCAGCCGAACTGGGCCGCAAGCCGGGAGCAGTCAGCCACCGACCCGTACGTGAGGAGGTCTGCGAGGTGGCCTGGCAGATCGATCCCAGTCGCAGCCCGCAGCCCGAACCGCGCCATCCATCGACCGTACGGAAAGAGGACAGGGGCAGCACGCCCGCCCATAATCCCGATCGCCTGGCTCACCAGCACGACACCAGCGCCCGCCACGTTGTAAGTCCCGGCATGTTCGCCCATGGCAGCCCGCACCACCGCCTCAGCAGCGTCTTCTTCGTGAAGCAGCTGGAGTCGCGGATCGAAGCCCGCAAATGTCGGAACGATTGGGAGCAGCAGGTATTTCGCCAGCTTCGTGTCCTCAGCCACCCGATAACCCAGGCGGAGGACCGTGACACGACAGGCCGAGCTGCGATCCGCGAATTCGCCGACAAGCTGCTCCATCTCGCGCAGGTCGCGGGTTACGAACGAGCCACCCTGTCGCTCGGCTCCCACCATCTCCTCCGAGAAGAACGAAGGGTCCGTCGCCCCGGCCCCGTAGACGGCCTGGCTGGACTTCACCACAAGGCGTTCGACTGGACTGGCCGGACCGGTGCAGCCGATGAGCACGTTCATCGTCCCGATGACATTGGTCTCGTGGGCTGCACGGTCCTCGCGGGCCGAGTCCACCGCTACCGCCATGTGCACGACAGTGTCGATATGCAGCTGCCGGATCAACTTTCCGATCACCACATGACGGGTGTCGGCGTGGACGAAGTCCATGTCCTCCAGCGCGCTGACGGGGTCCGCAACGTCGCAGCCGAAGAGGAAGGGCACCTGGGGTGCCAGGCGACGCGCGACCTCGGCGCCAAGGAGATTCGAGACACCAGTGATGAGGACGCGGCGAGGTCGAAGGGAGATCATCGTCTCCCGATTATGGATATATCCCTCGAACCGTCGTGGCGTTAGCTACCCGCTGCACCGCAAGCGCGTAGGCCGCGAGCCGCATGTCGATCCGCTTGTTCACCGATGTGTGGAGGATTTCGTAGAAAGCTCGCGTGATGACGTGGTGCAGCTTGGTATTGATCTCCTCCTCCTCCCAGAAGAAGGCCTGGAGGTCCTGCACCCACTCGAAGTAGGAGACGATCACGCCGCCGGCGTTGGCGATGATGTCGGGGACGACGAAAATCCCGCGGTCGTGGAGGATTGGGTCGGCCTCGGGCGAGATCGCGGCATTGGCTCCCTCGGTGATCAGCCTTGCCCGTAACTTGCCTGCGTTGTCGGCGGATATCTGGTCCTGCACGGCAGCCGGCACCAGGACAGTGACCGGCAGCTCGAGCAGCTCCTCGTTCGTGACGCTGTCCGCCTTCTTGAATCCGCTGACTCCGCCTCGGACCTGGCGATGCTCCTCGAGGGCTGCCAGGTCCAGCCCTTTCGGGTTGTAAACGCCACCTTTCGAGTCACTGACTGCCACAACACTCAAACCCGCCTCGGACAGGAGCCTCGCGCACGACTGCCCCACCTGGCCGTACCCCTGCACCGCCAGCGTCGGCTTCTCGTCTTCCACATGCAGGTACTTGAGGGCCTCCAGGGTGAGGTAGGTGGCTCCGCGGCCCGGAGCGTCAACGCGGCCTTCCGATCCACCGACGTCGACAGGCTTGCCGGTGACCGACGCCGTCACCGAATGGCCCGAATGCATCGAGATGGTATCCATGATCCAGGCCATCACCTGAGGGTTGGTCCCCATATCGGGTGCCGGGATGTCTTTCTCAGGGCCGATCAGGATTGCGATCTCGGTTGCATACCGACGGGTCAGATGCTCGAGCTCGCTCGTCGAGAGCTTCGTCGGGTCGCAGGCGACGGCCCCTTTCGATCCGCCATAAGGCAGGCCTACCGCCGAGCACTTCCAGGTCATCAACATCGCCAGCGCCTTGACCAGGTCGAGGGTCACCTCGGGGTGGTAGCGAATGCCTCCCTTGGCCGGCCCGCGGCTGATGTTGTGCTGGACACGCCACCCCGTGAACACGTGGACTGAGCCGTCGTCCATGCGAACAGGGAAGTGGACGGTCAGCTCACGCTTGACGTCTCGCAAGCCCCGCCTCGCGTCGTCGGAAAGTCCGATGACGTCGGCCGCCGCGTCAAAGCGCTGCTGGGCGGTCTTGAAAGCGGAAGCGCGTGTTTCGACCGCCATTTGCGGCTTCCGATAGTACTCTCGCGTGACCTGTGTAGACGAGAATTGGCGCGATGTACCGCAGTCGCGTGCTCAGCATCCTGGTGGTGGCGGCGGTCGCGCTGGCGACTGGTTTCCTGGTCGCCGGACAGGTCAAGGTCCAGCTCCTGACACCGACCAACCAGGTCGCCAGGTACCAGGCGCTGGTGCGAAGCGTGCAGGACCTTGAAGCGGGCAACGCAGACTCCCGGCGGAAGATCGCCCTGCTGCGCTCCCAGATCGACGCACTGGAGGCCGAGGCTGCCCAGCGATCAGCGACCACGCAGGCCCTCCAGAAGCAGGTGGCAGATCTTCGGGCCCACGCGGGCCTAACCCCGCTCCATGGACCGGGGGTCGAGGTCGACCTCGCCGAAGGCGTGCCTGGCTCCGACTCGAGCGACGAACCCGGCTACCTCGTCAACTTCAAGGACGTCCAGGACCTCGTCAACCTGCTCTTTGCCAAGGGGGCCGAGGGGATCGCCGTAAACGGCCGCCGGATCACGCCGTTGAGCGCGTTCTCGGGCTCAGGGGGCCAGGTGTTAATCGACCAGGGCCCACCCGTCACGTCCCCTCTCAAGCTTTTGGCGGTGGGAGACCGAAACCGGATGGAGGCGGCGCTAAACGATCCCTCAGCGCTGCCGGACATCAGGGCTCGCGAGGTCCAGTTCCAGCTGCAGATCAGCTTCCGCGGGGGCCCCGACCTCGCCCTTCCAGCCTACGACTCAAGCCTGGACACGCGCCATGTCGGCACGCTCTAGAAAGTCAAGTCGCGCCTTCAGCGTCTGGTTGATCGCCTTGCTCGTCGCGCTGGTGGCGACGGTTCAGATTCGGAGCCAGGCCGAGGTCGAGCGTAGCTTTGCCGGGGCCGACACCGCCTCCCTTGCCTTTCTGATCGACAACCTCCACCGCTCCAACGATTCACTGCTGGCCGAGATTGCGGATCTGAGCCAGCGCCAGGCCAAGCTGCAATCAGGTAGCGACAACGCTGCAGACCAGGTGCTTGCTGATGAGGCCAACCGGTTGCGTGCGGCGGAAGGCCTGGTGCCAGTGCACGGACCTGGCGTGGTGCTGGTGGTGAACGCCATCGGCTTGCAGGCCATCGACCTCCAGGACCTGCTGAACAACCTCGCCGTTGGCGGAGCGGAGGCGATTGCTGTAAACGACAGGCGTGTCGTAGTTGGCGTGCCGGTTGAGCAGACATCCGGCGGCATCGCCATCGGCGGCGTGCCCGTGTCTACGCCGTGGACGATCTCCGCCATCGGCGACGCGAACCGCCTGGCGCAGGCGGCCGACCTGATGACGCAGCAGATGCGCACGGACCGCCGCGTGCGTCAAGCGACCTACCGGGTTGAGGCAGACCTCGTCATCCGGGCTGTCGTCACCGCGCGACCTTTCGTTTACGGGATTTGACCGAATTGCTCTTGTTAGCGCCCTTCAGCTGCGACGAGAGCTGATCCAATCGCTTGTTGATCTTGTCGATGTCAGTCCGGCTTGGGATTCGTAGGCGGCGAAGGGCGCGCTCGATCGCTTCATCGATGACACCTTCGACGTTGCCTCTCCGGCGCTCCATCTCGTTGACCAGGTCCGACGGAACGTTGAGCGTCTTTCTGACGTAATCAAGCAAGGCCTGGCCGCGTTCGTGAATCGCGTCATCGACAAGGCGCGCCGGGCCGCGCTTCTCTTCCGACAGGACGATCTGCGACAGGGTTACCTGGGTGAGGTCTTGCCCCGTCTCGCGGTCGACAACTTTGATCTCGTGCCCATCGCGCACCAGTCCCGCGATGCCTTCGAGCGTGATGTAACTGCTGGTCCGCGTGTCATAAAGCTTGCGATTCGCATACTTCTTGATAAGGTGTCGTTCGGGGGCAGCCGGCATTGTCGGGCCCATTCTAACGCGGTGCGTTATGCGAACCGTCTCGTCACGTTAATGGAGGTTGGCTCATGGCCGCCAGGAAGCGCGCATCATCGCGATCAAAGCTCCTGAATCGAGCAGTCAAGGCCGGCAGGTCGGCGCTGCGTGAAGCGGAGAGACGAGTGCCGCCCGACGTGCGCAGACAGATCGAGCGCACGGTCCAGGACGGCCAGAAGACCGTACACACCGCGATCAAGCAGGTGCAGGTGCGCCTCGATCGCACAGCGCGTCAGGCAGACCTCGAGAAGGCGATGAAGCGGCTTGACGAGTTGAGCAAACTGGTTCGCAACCTGGCCAGCTCCGCAGCGTCCGGAGCCGCCTCGCGACCGGCTCGCCGGAAGGCCGCCACCAGGAAGCCTGCGGCTCGCAAGCCGGCCGCGCGCAAGCCGGCCACCCGTAAAGCAGCGACCAAACGAGCTTCGACAAGGCGGCCAGTCCGGACGCGGCCTCAGGCTG
>DATLPO010000105.1:0-30131 GCA_035535675.1 Candidatus Limnocylindria bacterium | reverse complement strand
GCCGATCGCCGGGACCAGCACGCGCTTTACCTTCGTCACGCCTTTGTCGGTGAGTGTGCCCGAGAAGAGAAAGGCCGGCTCGTAGAAACTGTGGTCTCCCGCCCAAACGAGCTTGTACACGAGCTCCACTTTGGTGAGCCTGACGACAGGGTAGGGAGTGGAGCCCGCCGAGGTGGCCGACGTCGCGAGCGCCGATTGGAGCGCCCGCTCGGAGCTGATGACGGGGTAGGCGGCTGAGTCGAGGCTCAAGGGCAGAGGGCCCGTTTCCAACACCCGGGGCTGGCCTGCGACAAAGTCCACCTCGATTCCGTAGCCGGCGCCCGCACCGTCCACCAGGTTGACCAGGCCATGGTTGGGGACGTCGAACGCACGGACAAACTTGACTCGAACCGTCGTGCCGGCGTTCTGGACGACAGTCTGATAAGGCCAGCTTGGAATCAGGCTGTGAGCTGCGAGGTACGCGGTCGCTTGACTTACCGGGTCGCCTTCTGGCACGGGTGCCGTTCTGGTCTCACTGAGAACGAAGGTCGGCTCGCGCGTAGGCTGGGCGATGCTTCCGTAAACGACAAGATCGACGCGGTTTTCCGAGGAGTAGCTGCCGAGCGCGCCGGTCACCGACTTGGCAGCGGATCCGGCTCCCACCGACGCTGCGAACTGGTCGGCGTCGGCTAGGGTCGGTTCCTTGTAGCGGAACACTGGAAGGCTTGTCGGCGTGACTTCGAGCTGGCCATCCCAGACCAGGGTGACCGGTCCGAAATAGGTGGCTCCATCGACTGGTGTGCTCGCCGGACCCGCGACGACGCCGAACGACGGCGCCGGCAAGGGCCCGTACTCGGGAGCGGCGCCAGCGGCATCCTGGCTCCTCGCCGTGAGGCCTGACGTTGCGCCTCCTCCGCTAAGGTGCAGGCCACTCAACGAGACGATGCCGGCGCCCACCACCACTATCAAAAGGATGGCGACAGCGGCGGACGGCACCGCCGGCGCTTCTCGCAAGCCTGCGATGAGTCCGGAGAAGCCGTCGCGAAGGCGCAACCAGATAGGGCGGCGCGCCTGCATGCGTAGCCACAGCTCGTCCTCGAAAGCAGGGCGTGGGCGCGTGGTCTGGAACGCATCGTCGAGCTGGCGCTGCAGCGCCAGCAGGTCGAGATCCTCGTCCTCGCTCATGCGTCCTCCTTGTGGACGGAATCCCGCAGCGCCTTCAGCCCGCGGTGATAGAGCATCTTCGCAGCGTCCTCGCTGCAGCTCATCAGCACGCCGACCTCTTCGAAGGTGAGGCCCGAGTGCCGCAGAGCGATCGAATCACGCTGGCGCTCCGGCAAGCGCGCCACATGTTCGAGAAGAGCGCGGTACTGCAGCCGCTCCTCGGCCATTCGCGACGGGTCGTCCTCGGCGACTGGCTGGTGCTCGATGGTGCGGCGCAGGCGCTCGCGCCTGCCGTGGGCGCGGAAGTGGTCGGTGGTCGCGTTTCTTGCAATGCGGAAGAGCCACGCCACCGGGCTGGTGTTGCGAGCTTCAAAGCGGCCGTACGCCTGGTACGCATTCATGAAAACCTGGGCTGTGATGTCCTCGGCATCGGCTGCTGTCGCAACCTGCGCCCGGACGTAGGCATAGATGCGACCGAGGTAGTCGCGATACAGGTCTTCGAACGGCGGCCGGTCGGCAAGCACGGCCGACTCATGGTATTGGCAAGCACTCTCATCCGGACCCAACGCACCCCGCGTGGAGGTTGTAACGCGAAGTGCGGGCATCCCCACCCGTCTGCGCTCTTGGAGCGGAACACCTCCCCCGCGCACCACGGGCGCGGGGTCCCCATAAGGAAGTGGGGAGGGGTTGGTCCGGCTTAAGGCCGGACCTAAGTGGCCGTACCTAAGTTTTGAAGGCTGGCCCGATTTCAGCCGGACGGTTGGTGAAGATCGAGTCGGGGCGGCACAGCTTGCACCACGCGACTGCCATCTCGTCATCTACCGTCCAGACGCCAACCGCGCCCCCCGCGTTGTGGACCTCCTTGACCAGCTGGGTGTCCATGGCTCCCCAGTGCGGTGAGAAAACGTCGGCGCCTGCTTCGCGCATCAACCGCGCAGGATCTATCGGCCGCGCGCCCTCGAGGATGCCCAGCTGGAGCTTGGGCTCCATCTCCCTGAGCAAGCGAATCGCTGGGTGATAGAAGGAGACGGCGGCGCACTCCTGCACCGCGCCGAGCTGGCGCAGCATCGCCACAAGCTTCTCCTCCAGGCCCGGATACTGGATCGGGACCTGTTTGATCTCGATCACCAGGCCTACCTTGCCAAGCGCCAGCTCGATCACCTCCTGCAGCAGCGGGATGTGCTCGCCGTGACCCGCATCCAGCCTGCGAAGCTCTGCCGCGGTGTGATCGCGGACGAGACCCTTGCCGTTGGTGGTCCGCTCCAGCGTGTGATCGTGGATCACCACCAGGCGTCCGTCGGATGACAGGTGGACATCGCACTCGAGCAGATCGCAGCCGGCTGCGATCGCAGAGCGGAACGAACGGATCGTGTTTTCTGGATGCTCGGCGGGGTTGCCACGGTGACCGCCGACCAGCGGTCGGCCGTCGTCGTGCGCGGCCTCGTATCGAGCTCGGATCGATTGACTCAAGGCGCCGGACAGTCTAACTGTGCGAGCGGCACATTCTGGTGATTGCTCGGCCGGCCACCCCTCTGGTGCTTCGCATGCGTCCCCGGCTTTCGCGGAGGATCGGAACTGGGTCCGGCTCTTCACGGATCTGCTTGTCTATAGTGCTGAGAGATGACCGCCGCAGCGCCCCGGACCATCGCCGAGCTTCGCGCCAGCGGGCACGTGCGAGAGACAGTCAAGCAGGAGATGCGCCGCAACCTGCTCGTGCGGCTGCGCTCGGGCGAGCCGCTCCTCGCCGGCATTGTCGGCTATGACGAGACGGTTCTACCGCAGCTCGCCAATGCGGTGATCTCCGGCCACGATGTCATCCTCCTCGGCGAGCGTGGCCAGGCCAAGAGCCGGATCATGCGCTCGCTGGTCAGCCTTCTTGACATACAGGTTCCTGCGATCGCGGGTTGCGAGATCAACGACCACCCTTACGCGCCGATCTGCAGGCGCTGCCTCGACCTCGTCGCGAAAAACGGGGACAAGGTCGAGGTGACCTGGGTCGATCGTGACACGCGCTACGGCGAGAAGCTCGCGACACCTGACATCTCGATCGCCGACCTCATCGGTGAGGTCGACCCGATCAAGGTTGCCGAAGGCCGATATTTGGCCGACGAGCTGACCATCCATTACGGACTGCTTCCGCGCACCAACCGCGGCATCTTCGGGATCAACGAGCTACCCGACCTCGCCGAGCGAATCCAGGTCGGGCTTCTCAACATCATGGAAGAGAAGGACGTGCAGATTCGCGGATATCGCGTACGGCTTCCTCTAGACCTCTTTGTCATCGCGAGCGCGAATCCCGAAGACTACACATCGCGGGGTCGCATCATCACACCGCTGAAGGACCGCTTTGGTTCGCAGGTCCGTACGCACTACCCGCTCACGACCAGCGAAGAGATGCAGATCATGGAGGCGGAGAGGCACCCGGTCCCCGAGGACTTCGAGCTGATCTTCCCAACTTTCATGAAGGAAATGGTGGCGGAGCTCACACACCTCGCGCGACGTAGCCCGCACATCTCGCAGTCATCGGGAGTCTCAGTGCGAATGTCCATAGCGAACTTCGAGAACCTGGGGAGCAACGCGGTGCGCCGCGCCGCGCGGTTGGGAGAGACGCTCGCCGTGCCGCGAATCACCGACCTTGCATTCCTGGCCTCATCGACGGCCGGGCGCGTCGAGATCGAGGCGCTTGACGAAGGCAAGGAGGAGCAGGTGCTTTCGCGGTTGGAGCGCGGCGCGGTCAGCGCTGTGTTCAGCCGCCACTTCTCACCTTCCCAGTTCGACGGCATCGTTGGTCGTTTCGAAGAAGGATCGATGCTGGAGGTCGGGGAAGGGATTCCCGCACGGACCTATACGCGAGCCATCGGCGACCTACCCGAGCTGATTGGGGCGCTCAAGAAGCTCGGCTTGCCGGATCGCCCGGAGGTGAGAGCCTCGGTGATCGAGTTTCTGCTCGAGGGCCTGCACCTGAACAAGCGCTTGAACAAGGACGAGGTCGAGGGTCGGGCCGTCTACAGGCGCTAACCTTTCCTCTTCCCTTCAGGGGTGCATTCAGTAGGGCCCATCCTTAACGCCGCTTTGCGCGCAGGGGCGTTCACCGGCTTACCGCTGCGCGGAGTAGGTCCAGATGAAGGACACCAGCACACCCACCACCATCAGGAAGAACAGCAGCTCGACCCTGATGGCCAATCGCACGAGGCGGCGTGCTCGCCGCGTCCTCGTGCCGCATCGTTCGCAATAGGCGGCGTTCGGAACCAATTCCGCCCCGCACTTGTCGCAAGCGACCTGCACCTGCTGCATCCATCTGAGTATGTAGTGTTTGGCCTGTGGAACTCCAGGAGGAGATGTCTCCGGCAGATGCCGTGCTCCTCATGAGCTCGGTGCCCGAGCGCATCAACGATCTCGTCTTCGGGTTGGACGAGACCCGCCTCCGATACCGCCACGGACCCGCCTTTCCCACGTTGGGAAGTCTCATTTTCCATCTCCTGGATTCGGGCTCGAAGGTGGATGGGCTGCTCCGGCACGCTCACCTTGACGGTCTTGCCACCGCCGATGTAAGGGCGACCATCGACCCGGGCCACGACAATGACCTCGACAGGCCCCTGCAAGAGGCGATCGAGGACTTCGCAAGGATCCGCCGCCGCACGGTGGACCTGCTCCACGGCTGGGGCAAGAACGAATGGGAGCGGACGGTGACCGATCCCCGCGGTGGGGCAATGACCCTGCTGGACATCTGCCAGCTGGTCACGAGGCACGAGATGGCGCACGTCGCGCAAATCCGCAATCTGACTGTTCTTCTCCCCGAGCCAGTTGACCTCGGACCTCAGCCGTCATGACTGACGAAACGCCCACCCCGGATGCTCCCGTCACGGAGGCGCCCGTCGCGGAAGCCCGGACGGAGCCGGCTCCCAGGCCGAGCCGGCCGAAGCGCAAGCGCAAGTCAGGCCGCTCTGAAGGGCGATCGTCGCAGTACTGGATGGTCGTCAGCTCGCCCGACAACTTCCGGAAGACCCGCGAGCTGGGCTTCACGATCCAGGGGTTGAAGAGCCGCCACCGACGTCGCGTCGAGACGATGCGCATGGGCGACAGAGTCCTGTACTACGTCACAGGAAGGATGGCGTTCGCTGCCACCGTCACAGTCGCCTCGCCGATGTACGAGGACCACACGCCCATCTGGCGCTCCGCCCGCCGGGACGAGGACTATCCCTGGCGCGTGCACATACGGCAGGACGTCGTGCTCGATGACATCGACTGGATTCCGGCCAAGGAGCTTGCCTACCGCCTCGACTACGTTCGCAAGTGGCCACCCGAGCACTGGACTCTCGCATTCCAGGGCCACATCCACGCCCTGCCGCGCAACGATTTCGCAATCGTCGAAGAGGAGATCGCGCGCAGCTCCCGCCGCCGGAGGCCCCTCGCCGGCTGACCGATCCGCAATGGAACGCGGACGTGTCACAAAAGCCTCCTCAACGGTGCTTGATCATTGGTGGGCGTCAACCTCGAGACGGTCTCGGAGGCCGGCAAGCGAAATGGAACAGTGAAGTCGAACGACGAAGCGTTCGAAGCACTGTTCGCTGCCGAATACTCTCGGGTAACCGGCATCGCCAACCGCGTGCTTGCCGACTCCCACGAAGCTGAGGACGTCGCCCAAGAGGTCTTCATCGACTTCAACCGGCTCCACTCGGCCAGCGCCCCCTATGCCGCCGCGTGGCTGTACAGGGCCGCTGCGCACAAGGCGCTCAACAGGGTCCGTGGCCGGCGCAGGAGAGAGCGACGTGAGCTTTCGCAGGCGACTGACGAGGGCGCCAGCACGATGGATCCCCAGCATGTTTTGGAAACGAGCGAAGACCGCCGAATGGTTCGTCAAGCCCTCGCTCGACTTTCGACCAAGCCCGCGACAGTGCTGGTCCTCCGGGCCAGCGGTCTCAGCTATGCCGAGGTGGCGCAGGCACTCGGCGTCGGAATCGGACAGATCGGAACATTGTTAAGGCGCGCGGAAGCCGCGCTGCGCAAGGAGGTCACCCGTGGCACATCTCTCTGAAGGAACACTTCGTCGCAGGTTCGACGACGAGGACGCCCTTACCGATTCGGACACCCGGCACTACGCGACATGCGCAGAGTGCCAGTCGCGGTACGCGTCGCTCGCCGAGGACGCTCGGGCCGTGTCCAGCATGCTGGCCATGCCCGATGTCAAGGTCGACGCGACGGCGGCGCTCAATCGCGTCCGCTCGACCCCCGCGGCACAGCCGCGGTTCGGAATCCGGTTGCCGATCATGCGCCCCGCGTCACGGCCCGTTTTGGGTAGCTTGGCAGCGGCTGCCGTGATCGTTGCTCTGGTTGTGACAGGTGTCGCCCAGAACGCCTTGAACTTCTTCCACCCGACTACGGTGCAACCTGTCACGGTCAGCGTCGCGGACCTGCAGTCGCTGTCTGGTCTCAGCGAATACGGCGCCTTCACCTGGACCAAGGAGCCCGCTCCCCAGCTCGTGACCAGCGCAGCCGAGGCGGCGACGGTCTCTGGCCTGCACGTCCCGGTGGTCGCCACCCTCCCGGCAGGCGTTTCAACAACCGTGAGTTATGCGGCGATGCCACAGGCCGTCGGCGTGTTCACATTCGACGCTTCGAAAGCCGCGGCCGCAGCCGCCAAGGCCGGCAAGGCGCTGCCCAAGATGCCCGCCGGCATGGACGGCTCGAAGCTCACAGTGACAGTTGGGCCGGCAGTGGTCGTGATCTACGGGAACCTGAACGCCGGCGCGGGAGCTGATACAACAAAGCTCAACCTGCCCCAGCTGATCATTGGCGCCGCGACCGCTCCGGTGGTCACTTCGAGCGGCGTCACGACCCAGCAGCTGGAGGACTACCTGCTTTCGCAGCCAGGAGTGTCGCCGAAGCTGGCCGCTGCGATCCGCGCGATCAAGGATCCCAGCACCACCCTGCCGATCCCGATCCCGGTGGAGTATGTGAGCTCCACCCAGGTGCGGGTCCAGGGAGTCGATGGGGTCGCACTTGGCGACAACACGGGAGTCGGCGCCGCTGTGATCTGGATCAAGAACGACACCGTCTATGGCGTCGCGGGACCCTTGAAGCAGAGCGCGATTCTGGACGTCGCCAATAACTTGCACTAGCCTGCGTTGGTGGCTGAGCTAGCCGAAATTTCAACAGCGGCCACTCCTGATGGGGTGGCCGCTGGCTCGCCTGCCATCCACACCGTCGAGCTCTCGAAGCGGTTCGGCAAGACGATCGCACTTGCGGGCCTGTCGATGACCGTGCCTCGCGGCGAGGTCTTCGGATTCCTCGGACCAAACGGCGCCGGCAAAACGACGTCGGTGAAGCTGCTGCTCGGTCTGATCTCACCCACCTCAGGCGAAGGCTGGCTGCTCGGCCAACCGATCGGTGACTTGAAGACCCGCCGCCGCATCGGTTACCTGCCGGAGCTCTTCCGCTATCAGAGCTGGCTCTCCGCGCGAGAGGTCCTCGCCCTTCACTGCGAGCTGGCGCCGCTCCCACGCTCCAGCTGGAACGACGAGATAACGACAGCGCTCGACACCGTAGGCCTCACCCAGCGTGCCGGCGACAAAGTGGGGACGTTCTCGAAGGGAATGCAGCAGCGTCTCGGGCTTGCGGTGGCCCTCCTGGGCGAGCCTGAGCTCGTATTCCTCGACGAGCCCACCTCGGCGCTCGATCCTGTCGGCCGCCACGATGTGCGGGAGATCATCCGCGGCCTCGCGTCGCGAGGGACCGCGGTATTCCTCAACTCACACCTCCTCAGCGAGGTCGAGCAGATATGCGACCGCGTGGCGGTCGTCGACCACGGCCGGGTGATCGCGGCAGGCACCATGGACCAGCTCCTCAGCGGGACCACGGTGCGCGTGCGGGCCAGTGGACTGGCGCCCGAGGACGTGACCAGGCTCGCGAAGTTCGGGCGCGTCGACGAAGAGGGCGACCAGCTGACTTTCGCCAATCTCCCGATGGACAGGGTCCCTGAGCTGGTCGCCGCAATCGTCGGGCTTGGCGGCCGGGTCTACGAGGTGGCTCCGCGTCATCAGACCCTCGAAGACCGATTCCTCGAGCTCCTGGATGAGGAGGAGGAAACCTAGAGGATGCCGCCAATACTCGTCATCGCTCGGCTCACGGTGCAGGAGGCATCCCGTCGCCGGCTCCTGCTCGCGCTGTTGATCCTCACCTTGATAGTTGTCGGAGTTTCGGGTTGGGGCTTCAACAAGATCGCGACGATCCCAAGGAGCGACGGCTCGCTGCTCTCGCAAGCCGAGGTGGCGGTGCTGAGCTCGCAGCTGCTGATCGTTGTGACCTTCATGTACAGCGGCGTGCTCGCATTGAGCGCTGCAGTGGTGGCGGGCCCGCTCATCTCGAGCGAGGTCGAGAGCGGAATGTTGCTATCGGTTCTGGCCCGTCCCGTGCGCCGCAGTGACGTCGTGATCGGAAAGTGGCTCGGCCTGGCGGTGCTGGTGGCGATCTACGCTGCCGGATCCGCGTTTCTCGAGCTGACGGCCGTCGACTGGGCGACCGGATACGTGCCGCCACACCCCGTCGAACTTGTCATCTATGTCGGAGCCGAAGGCCTGGCCCTCCTCTCGCTTGGCCTCCTTCTTTCCACGCGCCTGTCGGGCATCACGGGGGGCGTGATCGCGCTGGTCGCGTGGTTGATGGGATGGATCGGCGGGATCGTCGGCGACATCGGAACCGCGCTGCAGAACGAATCGGTCCAGAACGTAGGCACCATCACCCATTTGCTCCTCCCCACCGACGGCCTCTGGCGCGGAGCTGTCTATGCGATGGAACCCGACGCAGTCCTGGCAGCGCTCCGGGCTGGCGGCGAAGTTGCAAGCGCCAATCCATTCGCCGCAATCAACCCACCGCCGATCCAGTTCCTCGCGTGGGTGGTCGTCTGGTTCGCGCTGATGCTCGCCCTGAGCGTCTGGAGCTTCAGAACCAGAGAGATTTAGGGGTACAAGCCTCGCTCACGCGTGGCGCCGGCCACCCGCGAGACTGCCTGCACGTAGGCGGCCATTCGCATGTCGAGCTTCTTCTCGATCTTCGTCTTCAGGACTTCGCTGAACGCGCGCGACAGAATCGCCTTCAGCTTCTGGTTGACCTCGTGCTCGGACCAGAAGAAAGACTGCAGGTCCTGGACCCATTCGAAATAGGAGACAGTCACGCCGCCAGCGTTCGCAAGGATGTCGGGGATGAGGAAGATGTCGCGCTCGCGAAAGATTTCATCGGCTTCCGGCGTCGTCGGGCCGTTCGCACCCTCGACGATGAGCTTCGCTTTGACATCGCGCGCGTTGCGAGAAGTCAACTGGTTCCCGATGGCGGCTGGTACGAGCAGGTCGCAATCCACGCCCAGGAGCTCCTGGTTGCCTATCTCTTGCGCGCCGGGAAAACCACGCAGCGTCTTTTCGCGGGCGCGATATTCGAGGACTCGCTTGATGGAAAGTCCGAGTGGGTTGTAGATGCCGCCGTAGTCCTCGGACACAGCGACCACCGTGCAACCCGATTCCTCGAGCAGCTTGGCGCTGATGCTGCCGACATTCCCAAATCCCTGCACCGCGACGCGGGTCTGGTGCGGAAGCCTCCCGAGGTGTTCGAGCGCAGCCATAGCGCAGATGGTCACGCCCCGGCCAGTCGCCTCGATGCGACCCAGCGAGCCGCCCACCTCGATGGGCTTGCCGGTCACCGACGCGGGGGCTGAATAGCCGAGATGCATCGATAGCGTGTCCATGATCCAGGCCATGGTCTGGCCGTCGGTGTTGACGTCTGGGGCGGGGATGTCCCGATCGGCACCGATGAGAATCGAGATCTCAGTGGCAAAGCGCCGCGTCATGTGCTCGAGCTCGTTGAGCGACAGCTCTTTCGGGTTCACGATTATGCCGCCCTTCGCGCCACCGAACGGGATGTTGACCACCGCACACTTCCAAGTCATCCACATCGCCAGCGCTTTGACCTCGTTCAGGGAAACGTCAGGGTGGTAGCGGATTCCGCCCTTTGCCGGTCCGCGGTTGATGTTGTGCTGGACGCGATAGCCCGTGAAGATCCGCAAATGGCCGTTGTCCATCTTGACGGGGAAGTTGCAGGTGAACTCGCGCTGCACCTCGCGAAGCACCTCCCGCAACCAGGGCTCGAGCTTGATGATCTCGGCAGCCTTGTCGAATTGCGACTGAGCGGTGCGCCATTCGTCTGCTTCGACGACCTGCTTGACGGCGCTCATCCGGTCTTCCTCACATCAGGACTGATGATCGCGGATATTCGGCATCGGGATCACAGATTGTATTGATGCACGCCGGCAGCCCGGATCGGAACGCCCGCCCTAGGGCGGGCCCTATCTCGTCAGGGCGCTCGACCAGCTCCCCGTAACCGCCAAGTGCTTCGACCACCTTGTCGTAGCGCGTCCGAGGCCCGAGGTCGGCGGCGATGCTGACGCCCAGCAGGCTCATCATCGGGTGCTTCTCCAGCGCCCAGATCCCGTTATTGCCGATCACGCACACGACCGGGATCCTGTGCCTGACCATCGTGTCGAACTCCATCGCCGAAAAGCCGAACGCGCCGTCGCCTGAAAGCAAGATCACCTGGCGGTCCGGGTGAGCCAGCTTGGCGGCCATCGCATAGGCGGGCCCGGAACCAAGGCAGCCATAAGGACCTGGGTCGATCCACAGCCCGGGTCGGGGACGCTCCAGGAGCCGGCCCGCAAACGAGACGAAATCACCACCATCACCGACGAAGATCGCGTCGGGATCGCTGAACCGCTCCACCTCGGCGATCAGGCGGGCCGGGTGAACAGGTGACGAGTCGGACCTCGTCATCGACTCGTCGCGCTTCCTTGAAGCAGCTTCCGCATCTCGGAGCTTTTCGAGCCACTCCTCGCGTTCGGGAGCGCCGGCCGCAGCACCGGCCAACGCCGCGAGAGCCGCCTTCAGGTCGCCATAAATCGCGACCTCGGCGCTGCGGTGCTTGCGGTGGTCGTCGACGTCGATCACCACGAGCTTGGCGCCATCCGCGAACACCGGGGGTTGTCCGAAATTCAACCGAAAGTCGAGCGGCACCCCGATAACGAGAATGAGATCCGCCTCGCCGAGCGCCGGGCCCCGCGCCCGTGGGAAAAAAAGGGGGTGGCCTCGTGGCAACACGCCGCGCGCCATGCCGTTGACGCAAAGCGGAAGGTGCGCGACCTCCACCAACCTGGTGAGCTCGTCCTCCGCGCGCGACCACCAAACGCTGCCGCCGGCGATCACGGCCGGCCGTTCCGCAGAGCGAATGAGGCGGGCTGCGTGCGCGATCGCATCAGGGTCGGGTGATGGTCCAAGGTCGGGCGTGAGGTGCTCTGTCGCCTCTGGCACGTCCGCGGCGCTGAAGAAGGTGTCGATCGGGACGTCCATGAACACCGGGCCGGTGCGCCGGCTGAGAGCAACGCGCATGCACTCGGCGGCGGCGCTGTAGGCCTCGTCGGCAGATGCGAGCGTTACCGCCTTTTTCGTGATGCTCTTCACAACAGCGACGTGGTCCATCTCCTGGAGCGAGCCCATGCCCCAGCGCGCCACCGGAGCGCGGCCGCCGATTAGAAAGATCGGGCTGTCACCCGACTGAGCCTGGGCCAGGGCCGACGTTGCATTGGTGACGCCGGGCCCTGCAGTGACAGCGGCAACCCCGCACTCGCGAGTTACCTTCGCCCACCCCTCGGCGGCAAAAGCGGCCGACTGCTCGTGGCGGAAATCGATGATGCGAATACCGTGCTCCGCGGCTCCGGTGAGGATGGGCCAGATGTGCCCGCCGTTGAGGGTAAAGAGGTGCCGCGTCCCAGCCCGCTTCAGGGCAAGGGCAATCAGTTCCCCAGTGTTAACCGAGTCGCTCAAGTACAACTCCCTTCCCCGCTCGCCGGGGAAGGGGTGGGGATGGGGCGGCAGGAAACCAAGATCACGTGGCCCGCCTCATTCCGCTCGCCGGGGAAGGGCTGGGGATGGGGCGGTAGGTGACCAAGATCACCGGACCCGCGTCATTCCGCTATTGCAAACGGCATTGCCGGAGTGTTGAAGGCCGCTTGGGGGGAGCCTTCCCGACCGATGACGATGACGCCTCCACCCGAGTGCATCGCCGTTCCGAGCAGGGCGACAGCGCCATTGGCGACCACCGCCGGATCCATGCCGTGCTCGAGCTCGACCACCATCAACCGGCTCAACGCAAGGCGCATGAAAGCCTCGCCTTGCCCGGTTCCGCAGACAGCGCCAAACCTGTCGTCGGCAAACATTCCCGCGCCCGGGATCGGAGAATCGCCGATGCGACCCGGCCATTTGCCGTGGACGCCGCCCGTGGAAACCGCTACTGCCAGGCGACCCTGCGAGTCTCTCGCAACAGCTCCCACCGTGTCACCTTCTCCGCCGTGCTGCTGCCGCTCCCTGTCGATGATGAACGTTGACGGATCGCACATCTCAACTCCGTGCGAGCGCGCAAAGCGAGACGCGCCGTCGCCTGACAGCAGCACGTGGCGGCCGTCCTTCATCACCTCAACCGCAAGGTCGATCGGATGGCGCACGTCGCGAACGGCGGCCACGCCGCCGGCGCGCAATTCGCTGCCCTCCATCACCCCGGCATCGAGCTCGACGTCGCCCTCCAGGTTGAGACAAGCGCCGATCCCTGCATTGAGGAGAGGCTCATCCTCAAGGGTCCGCACGGCGGCGACAACCGCTGCCAGCGCGCCATCGCCGATAAGCGCCCAACCAACCGCCAGGGCGCGCTCCACGGCAGCCTGGCGTTGCGGGCGTTCGGCCACCGGCACCTGTCCCGCACCGCCGTGGACGATTAGCGCCGGGCGGGCCATGCTTACTTAGGTCCGGCCCAAAAGCCGGACCAACCCCTCCCCACCGGGTGGGGAGGGCGGCCATTCCGCTGGGGCCCCCGCGCCGAAGGCGTGGGAGCGGGCCGCCGGGTGGGGACGCGACGTGCGCGAGGCCGCCGCCAGGTGCTTAGAGACTCGGCTCGGGCCAGGATTCGCGGCGCTCCAGGGCGCGGCGTTCGGCGATCCGCCTGTCGAATGGAAACAGGACTCGGCGCCCGGCACCTGCGCGAACCGGATCCCGTCTCTCGCCAAACCTGCGCTCGACCGTTGAACGCCGTCCATCGCCTCTCCGCTCAGCCCCCCGGGGCACCAAGGTTTCATTTATCGACATCTCACCCTCTCCCTCCATAGTCGTGGCGCTCCATGCTAGAGCAAGGGACCCGACAAAGCGGCGACCAGCCCCCGATTTACTGCTTGCGGTCCAGCGCGCTCAACTTCTCGTCCATCCGCCGCTCCGACCGCCTGCGTTCGAGCTCGTCCCCCGGGCCCATGTCCACGAACTGGGCGTACCGCGCGAGGCGGGGGTGGACCTCGCTGACCAGGCGGAACATCTCCTGTGCGACCCAGCGGTAGTCGGGGTGGCCCTGGGGCGTCGTCCTCAGCTCGCACAGGTGGTAGATCTCCCGCAGGTTGACTCGGAAGTACCAACGGACTCGAAACGCGAGTGGCACCATGTACTGCGCGAGGGCCGGCCCGGCGTCACCCTCGATGCGAGCGTGGGCGGCGGCGGCGGCCTCGATTGCGGCCCGGAAACGCTCCTCCAGCCCAAGCTCGGCCAGGCCGGGTGGCACGTCATACCCAAGCGTCGTGCCGAGGAGTTGCCGGTCCTGGGTGAGCATCCGATGGCGGTGGAGATCTCGGTAAGCCGCGAAGTTGGCGACGATCTCGAATGCGTATTGGGCATGCTCAAGCGCCCGGGGCGCGCGCTGGCGGCGGTTGGTCCGGTCGCCCAGCATCGCCTCGAGAAGAGCAGCGGGGTCGCCGGCCAGCTCCTTCCAACCCGCGTCCGAGTGGGGAAAGAGGGCAGCGGCCACCACCTTGCGCTCGGCGTCAGCGTCGTGCTCGAGCAGGGTGACGCTTGGCCCCGATCCTGTGCGGCCCGAACGCTTCGAAATGCCGGCGAGTTTGGATCGGATCCTCGACATGCGCTCAGCAGCCGGCGCGCCGTATCGATCGTCGAGCGCCCGCTTGACGAAGGAAGGGATGACAAGCTCGAGCTCGTGGTGGAGGTCGACTGCGATTCGCCTACATTCCGGCAGCTCGTTTGCCGCCATCTTGGTGATCAGGTACTCGAACGCGCGACCGTTGCCGAACAGGCCAAGGTTGGTGAGCGTTCCGGCAGGCAGCAACCCGCGGAGCATGTCGAGCGCTTTCGCTCGGGTGGCCGATTTCCAAGCACGGTCTGTCTCCCCCTCCTCGAGCGGGAACCGCTCACGTATCGAAGCGGTGAGCGGTTCGATCATCTCGCTGTAGAAGTTGAACAGCGCGTCGGCTGAGATCTCGTAGTCGGGGTGCGCCAGCTCGGGGCCACGATGGAAGAGGTACCGGCCATCCGGCCCCAATCGGTCAAATCGAACGTAGCGGGTCGACTTCTCAAGCGGCGAGATGCCTATCCGGCTGTCCTCTAGCGCTTTGGCAGCGAGCGTCGAGACCCTCTCCACCGCGACGTGGGCGCCCGCCAGCTCTGCCACCGAGTCATCGCCGTAGCCGACAAGGACGCGCTCGTAGAACTCCTCGGCGCGCCGAACGGCGACCATGTCGTCGGCGCCGGCTTGCGTCCCTGCAAGCTGTTCGAAACCAGAATCGGGCTCGTTGATGAACTCGTCGAGAAGCACCCGACGGAGGCTTTTTTCGGTTCGCGAATAGCGTGAGAAGAGGGCCCCCTTGACCACCTCGGGCAGGTTCCGAAGGGCAAATACGGGCCGGTCGAGGTTGGTGAAATAGCGCTCGAGCATTGCCGACTCGGCAGCTGTGAACTCATTTGGTGCGGGGCCGGCCACGGTGCCGCCTATCGTACCCAGCCCCCGTAAATCCCTTTAAGGGCGTGGTTTGTCCCCGAGTTATCCCCAGCAGTGTTAAAAACCGCCTGCGAATCGCCGACAAACCGCACAAGCGACGTTGGCATCGGGTATGCGGTAGCCTCGATTTTCAATGCAAGACACCACGAGCCCGACGGAAGCCTTATGGGCGGAACACTGGAGGCGCCTGGTCGAAGAGCGGACTGCGGCTGCCGGCAGCCACGGCGACTCGTCGTACTGGGACCGCCGGGCGCCGAGCTACGCCCGCTCGACGCGCTCCAGGGTTGACGAGTTTCTTGACGTGCTTGCACCTTACCTCTCGCCAACCAAGACCCTCATCGACGTCGGCGCGGGCGCCGGGCGCCATGCCGTGCCCCTCGCCGAGAAGCTTGAGTGGGTCACCGCGGTCGAGCCCTCCGAGGGCATGCGCGCGCAGATCCCGCCTCGCGACAACATGACTGTGGTCGCGAGCACGTGGGAGGACGCAACAGTCGTCCAGGCCGACCTTGTGATCTGTTGCCATGTCTTGTACGGAGTGGAGGATCCGGTCCCTTTCATCGCCAAGATGGAGAGATCGGCACGTGAGCGGATCTTTCTCATGTTGCGTGAAGAACCCCTCCAGCACCCGGCTGTCGTTATCCGCCAGCAGATGTCGGAAGGGGACGGGCCGCGCGTCCCGCGCTTCACCGACCTCTTCATGCTTCTGATCGAGATGGGGATCGCTCCGAACGTCAATTTCATCAGGTACCCGATCAGCCAGCGCTACGCAGGTATCGATGACGCGCTCGCCGACTGCCGGGCCTTGATCGGCTCGGACTGGGACGAGCCCAAGGCCCGCGCGATCCTCACCGAGCTGCTGGTCGAAGAAGCGGGCGAGCTGGTTTTCGATGGCGGTATGACGCTGGTAGGGATCGCGCATTGGCGACCACGAACGACGTCCTGATTCGGCCCGTGCGGGCCACCGACCGCGAACGCGTGGTCGAGCTCACCCGTGATGTCTGGGGTGGGCACGACTACGTGCCTCGAGTCTTCGACGATTGGGTTTCCGATGCCGGCGCCGCTTTTCAGGCCATCGAGCTGGATGGAGTCGTGGTTGGAGTTCAGCGCCTGCGTCCCTATTCATCAGGTTTGATCTGGTACGAGGGCCTGCGCGTGGCGAGCACTCACCGCCGGCAAGGACTGGCGCGCACCATGCTCAGATCAGCAATCGCCGAGGCGCGCGAGCAGAGCTTTCGCGAGATGCGCCTTGCCACCGGCAATTTCGAAGCCGCCCAGTTGTTCGAGCAGGTCGGCTTCGAACGCATCCAGGACGACCGTTGGTGGAGGGCGGGGCGCGTCGAGGGTGGAGAG
The DNA here is from genome assembly GCA_035535675.1 of Candidatus Limnocylindria bacterium. Taxonomy (GTDB): domain Bacteria; phylum Chloroflexota; class Dormibacteria; order Dormibacterales; family Dormibacteraceae; genus Palsa-872. Next base: position 13,781 of record DATLPO010000105.1, on the reverse strand, counting down.
TCCGCACGAATCCCCGACCCGAGCGAGGGCCAAAAGCTCTGGTCTGGCATCGCCTCGAGTCCGGGCCTCGAACTTTGGGGCGGCGTCACCGCCGACTTCAACGGTGCTCACAACCTTGACGCCGCAGAGCTGTCGCGCCTGGCGGGTGTCGGGATGCTCAGGGCAGGTCCCGGGGGGAGGGCGATCGCTGGTCTGCGTGAGCCATGGGGCGACAACCTCGCAGTCGGGTTCGTCGCGGGCAAGGGTGGCGCTCTGCGGGAGCTGCTGCTTGCGCTGCGTTTCGAGGCGGACGCCGACAGCCTCGACAACGTGACTCTCGCTCTGCCTCGCGACCACCCGGCAGGCGATGACCTGCGAGCCAGCGGATACGATTTGGTGAATGACGACGACCACAGCTATATCTATTCGCTAAAGCTCACACCGTAGTTGCCTTCATCACCAACCCCACCCCGGCCCTCCCCTCGTCGAGCGAGGGGAGGTCAATAGCAAGGGATTGAGACTTAAAGAATGAGTCGCCGTTATGTGGTCTTAGGAAACGGCATCGCCGGGCAGACTGCCGCCGAAGAGTTGCGCAAGCTCGACAGCGAAGCCTCGATCGTCATGATCGCCGCCGAGCGCCATCCGCTTTACAACCGCGTCGCCCTGCCTCGTTACCTCCGCGGCCAGGTGCGCAGAGAGAAGGTCTTCATGCGCACGGCGGAGGACTACGCCAAGCACAACCTGGAAATTCATTTCGAGACGTGGGCGACAGAGGTCGACACCAAGAGCAAGGTCGTACGCACAAATCGCGACCAGGAGTTTCCTTACGACGCGCTGCTCGTTGCGACCGGCGGCCGGCCGAAACCCCCGCCGTGGCCCGGCTCGGATCAGGTTTCGCAAACCATCGGTTTTCAGACCCTCGACGACACCGACGCAATCATTGAGAAAGCGGATGCGGCAGAGAGAGTGCTTGTCATGGGTGGGAGTTTCATCGGCTACGAGCTCGCCGAAGGTGTGAGCTTTCGCAAAAAGGCGAAGCTCACATGGATCATGCGCGGCCCGTGGTTCTTGCGTTACGTCCTGGACGAGGAAGGCGGGCAGCTGTGCCGCCAGCTTGGCGAAGCTCAAGGCGTCGAGTTCATCACCTCCGACGAGGTCCAGAAGTTCTCGCGTAACAACGGGCGCTTCGTTGCCGAGACGGTCAACGGACACAGGGTCGACTTCGACGTTCTCACCTACGGCGTCGGGCTCGACTACTACACGGAACCGGTTCGCGGCACAGCCGTGGAGCTGAACAAGGGCATCGTCACCGACGCCAGGCTGCTGACGTCGGCGCCTGACGTTTATGCCGCCGGCGACATTGCTGTCTTTTACGACTTGATGGTCGAGAGGCACAACCAGATGGGCACATGGGACAACGCCGAGGCGCATGGCAAGGTCGCCGCACGGAATATGGCTGGAGCGTCAGAGGATTTCTTCGACGTCCCGACGTACACCACGACGATGTTCGGATCGACGCTCGCTGTGATGGGCGTGACGCCTGACGTACAGCCAGACCTCGAGTCAGTCCGCACGTACAGCCTCGAGGAGAAGTTCTACCGCAAGCTCTTCTTCAAGGACGACAAGCTGGTCGGGGCGATCATGATCGGGCCGCCAAAAGGTCGGAAGAAATTGATCGAGATCATGCGATCCCGCCAACGTATCGAACGGCCAAAGCAGGATCTGCTCGACCCCAACAACTTGAAGGACTAACGTGGCTGCCCCGGAATACCACTTCGTCACCAACTGGAAGATCCGCGGCTCCGCGCGCGAGGTTGCCGACGTGCTGGGCGATCCGCTCGGCCTCGTCAGGTGGTGGCCGTCGGTCTACCTCGATGTGAAAGAGATCGAGCCGGGCGACCCCGAAACCAATGTCGGGCGGGTCATCGGCCTGTACACGAAGGGGTGGCTGCCATACACCCTGCGGTGGAACTTTAAAGTCACCGAGTCGCGTGGCGCATCCGGCTTCACCCTGGTGGCTGAAGGCGACTTCGTTGGGACCGGGATCTGGACGCTGACGCAGCAGGGCGAGATCGTCGACGTCCAGTACGACTGGCGGATAAGGGCCGACAAGCCGCTGCTGCGGTACGGCACCCTCATCTTCAGGCCGATCTTCAGCGCCAACCATCACTGGGCGATGGCCCGGGGCGAGGAGAGCCTCAACCTGGAGCTGATGCGCCGGCGGGCGAAGAACGAAGCCGAGCGCCGGGCCGTACCGCCGCCTCCGGGGCCGACTTTCACACGGAAGCAGCCCCTTAACTAGCCCGCACCGGTATGATTCGCTATTAAGGAATGTCATTCGCCTACAGCGAATCAGCCCAGGTGGTGAGAGCAGCGCTCGGGGCTGTGTTGCGCGGTCGCCGCGAGGCGGCTCGCCGCACCCTGACCGAGGTGGCCGCGGAGGCCGGCTTGTCCCCTGCGCACCTGTCCGAGGTCGAAAGGGGCCGGAAGGAGGTTTCGACGGAACGGCTGCTGGCCGTCGCCCACGCGCTTGGTGTTCGGCCCGCCGACGTCTACGCCGACCTGGCGCGACTGCTTGGGGCCGACCCAGACCAGCGAAGCTGGCCTGAAGACCCGCCGGTGAAGCTCCGGCTCGCCACCGCCGGCCTTCCGATGGAAGCGCTTCGCAGCGTCGCCGATTTCAGCGCCTATCTCGCGATGGCAAACCCACCGCCTAAAGCGCGACCACCCATTGGCTTTCAACCGAGGAGATAAGTCCATGCATCTGATCCCGACAGTGATCACAAACGACGGCCGCGGCGAGCGCGCTTACGACATCTACTCGCGACTTCTCAAGGACGGCGTGATCTTCGTGCGCGGAGTCATCGACGACGACCTGGCGAGTACCGTGACCGCCCAGCTGCTGTTCCTGGAAAGCGAGGCGCCGGACCAGGACATCCAGCTCTACATCAACAGCCCGGGCGGTTCGCTCACCGCCGCGCTCTCGATCTACGACGCGATGCAGTACGTCGGGCCAAAGGTGGGAACGCTGTGCACCGGGCTGGCCGCGAGCGGCGCTTCGATCCTGCTCGCCGGCGGCGTCAAAGGCTCGCGGATGTCGCTGCCGCACGCCCAGATCCTCATCCACCAACCCTTCACCCAGGGCATCCAGGGCCAGGCGACTGACATCCAGCTCCACGCGCAGGAGATCCTCCGGCAGCGCGAAGCGATGGCGCGCATCTACGCCAAGCACACTGGCCGGCTCCTCGAGGACGTCGAGCGAGCAATGGAGCGCGACTTCTTCATGAACCCGCAGGAAGCCAAGGATTGGGGCCTTATAGACCTCATCGTCGAGCGCAATCCGACAGCCGCCAAGCCCGCTTGAGAGTTGTCGTTCTAGGGGGCACCCGTTTCATCGGGCGGGCCATCGTCGAGGACCTCGCCGCGGCTGGGCACCAGCTCCTGCTGGTCCATCGCGGTGTGCTCGAGCCCGAAGGATTGCCCGACGCGGAGCACCTTCACGTCGAAAGGGCGGACCTGCCTGGTCACCGTTCCGCGCTGGCGGCGTTCCGACCTGACGCCGCGGTCGATTGCCGGGCGCTTACACGGGTGGATGCCGAAACCGCGCTCGATGCGCTGCCGCCGGACATCCGGCTGGTGGTCATCTCGAGCATCGACGTCTATCGCGCGTTCGGTGCTTTGAACGAAGATCGTGAGACTGACCCGGTGCCCCTCGACGAGGACTCACCGGTGCGACCGAACCGATATCCATACCGCGGCAAGGCGCCGGGTATGGACGAGTACGACAAGCTGGACGTCGAAGATGCGTATCTGCCACGAGGCGCTACCTCGTTGCGTTTGCCAATGGTCTACGGCGAGCGCGACTATCAGCGGCGCGAGGAATTCATCCTCCGACGGGTCCGCGCCGGTCGCACGCAGATCCCTGTGGGGGCCGGGATGTGGCTGGCATGTCGCAGCTATGTGCGCGACGTGGCACGCGGAGCGCGCCTCGCGTTGGAATCGTCCGCCCTGGCAGGCGAGGTGCTGAACCTCTGCGAGGATCGCACCTTCTCGATGGCCATGTGGAGCAGGATGATCCTGGAGGCTGCCGGTTCGGATGCCGAGCTGGTTCGAACAGCCGACGAGCTGCTGCCGGAGGACATGAAACCGACGGGCAGGATGACTCAGCACATCGCTGCGAGCGCTCGCAAGGCTCGCACGATGCTGGGTTGGGTCACATCTGACGCCCAGGAAACCCTTCGCACAACGGTGGCATGGCACCTCGAGAATCCCCCACCGGACTCCGACCCCGACTTCGGCGCCGACGACCGCGCTCTCGCTGGTTGATCAGAACCTGACGTGCAGGGAGCAGTTAACCTGATTCGTTACTAATGAGCCGCCGAGGAGGGTACCGCCCGTTTGATCCCTTCGAACGGGGCGGCCCATTCGAGGGAGCAAGGGAGATCCGAATCCCGCGACCTCCTCGCCGCTTCTGGTTCGGCGCCGCGCTGTTCGGACTGGCGGTGCTCGTCTTCCTGTTCGCGAGCCCGATCGTCTGGTTCTTTACCGAGCGCGAGTGGTACGACGCACTCGGATATCGAGACGTGTTTACCACCCGCCTGGTCCTCGAGGCCCTCCTCTTCGTGGGCAGCTTCACCATCGCCTTCGTCTATCTGGCAGTCAACGTGATTATTGGCTTGCGCGTCCGAGCGGGACCCGCGCTGCGTGCAGTTGGAATCAGGCGCTCAATAGTCCGCAGCCCCACTGGCGGGATCGCCCTCGCTGCGGCCGCCCTCGTCGCCCTGATCCTTTCCGGCGGAGCGGGCACTCAATGGTCGACCCTCGCGCTCTTCCAACACTCCTCCCCCACCGGCATCACCGATCCCGTCCTCGGCCAGGACGTGTCCTTCTACCTCCTGACGCTGCCCTTTCTGCATTCGATAGCAAACTGGGCGCTGGGTCTGGGGTTCATGTCGGTGCTCGTGATCGGCGCGCTATATGCGTGGCGGGGTGACACCTTCGACATCAACCTCAGCCCGCTTGCGATCGCGCATCTGTCAGCGCTGCTCGCCGTGTTTGCGCTCGCGCTGGCCGGCTGGATGTGGCTGGGTCGATACGACCTTCTCTTCGCCCACAACACCACCATCGTCTGGGGTGCTGCTTATACAGACGTCAATGCCAGGCTCCCGCTGTTCACGTTTCAGGCCGGCGCCGGTGTGGTCCTGGCCGGCGCCCTGCTTGCGAACATGTGGCTGCGGCGCAGGTGGCTTCCGATGGCCGCGGCAGGTCTTTGGGTGGCGATGCTCTTGATCGGCCAGATCTACCCCACGGTCGTGCAGAACTTCTTCGTCAACCCCAGCGCCCAGTCCTACGAGATCCCCTACATCGAGAGAGAGATCGCCGCCACGCGTGCGGCTTATGGACTGTCCGACGTCAAGGTCAGCGACTTTACCGGCGACAAGCCGCTGACGAAACAGGATGTACAGAACGACCAGGTCACTGTCGACAACTTGAGGTTGTGGGACTACACCCAGCTCAAAGACGTCTACGAGCAGCTACAGACCATCCGTACCTATTACAGCTTCAACGATGTCGACATCGACCGCTACACAGTAGGCACCCAGTACAAGCAGCTCGAGATCAGCGCCCGCGAGTTCGACTCGACGAAGCTGTCGTCCGCCGCTCAGAACTGGGTCAACCTTCACCTCGAGTACACCCATGGATACGGCGTCGCTGCCAGCCCGGTGAACGCTGTCGTCGGCGAAGGCCTGCCGGACTTCGTGGTCAGCGACCTGCCGCCCACAGGTCCCCTCAAGATCACTCAGCCGGCCATCTATTTCGGCGAGCTTACGGGAGAGGGCGTCGACGACTACGCCCTGGCGCCGTCCAACACACGCGAGTTCGACTATCCGCAGGGAAGTCAGGACGTCTTCACCACTTACACCGGCACTCACGGGGTCCCCATGACTGCGGTGAATCGTGCGCTGTGGGCTCTGAGGCTGGGCGAGTTCAACCTGCTCGTGTCGCCGCAGGTTACCGACAAGACCGAATTGCTTTACCGACGCCTGATCCTCGAGCGAGTAAACGAGCTTGCCCCCTTCCTGACCTACGACCAAGACCCGTACGTGGTAGTTGTCGATGGCCGCATCTACTGGATTATCGACGCGTACACCACCGGCGACACCTATCCGTATTCCCAGGCGAGCACCTTCCAATCCAACCAATCCAACTCCACCAATGGATTCGACCTCAACTACGTACGCAACTCGGTGAAGGTGGTGATCGACGCTTATGAAGGCACTGCGGACTTCTACATAATCGACCCGAAGGATCCCATCATCAAGGCCTACCAGGCGACCTTTCCGTCCCTGTTCAAGCCGATCGACTCGATGCCGTCAGGGCTGCGCGATCACCTGCGAGTGCCAGTGGACCTCTTCGACGTCCAGGTCGAAATCTATGCGACCTACCACATCACCGACCCCAAGGTCTTCTTCGCCCGTGAGGATGTTTGGGCAGTACCAACCGCGCAGACCGCACCCGGATCGGCGCCGGCGCCTGTCCAGCCCTATTACGTGCTGTTCCGCCTACCGGGAGAGTCGAATCCAGAGTTCCTGCTGATCATGCCGTTCACCCCACGCGGCAAGAACAACATGGTCTCGTGGATGGCGGCTCGAAGCGACGGATCGAACTACGGCCAGTACGTGTCCTACGTGCTGCCCAAGGACAAGGTCATCTTCGGCCCGCAGCAGGTCGCCAGCCGCATTAACCAGGATCCCGTCATCTCGCGCGACTTCACACTTTTCCACGGGACGGGATCATCGGTCCAGCAAGGCAATCTGCTCGTCGTACCGATCGGAGACTCGTTCCTGTACTTCGAACCGATCTATCTGAAAGCCACCACTGCCTCAGGCTTGCCTGAGCTGAAAAAGGTGATCCTCGCCGACCAGACCCAGGTCGTGTACACCGACACCCTGCTGCAGGCAATCAATCAGCTCGTCGGGGCAAGCCCCCCGCCGACCACCACGCCGCCGCCTACCATCACGCCGGCGGTCATCGCTCAGATCGCCGACCTGGTGACGCAGGCGAACGTGCACTATGCCGCCGCCTACGCCGCACTCAAGTCGGGGGACCTGACGACGTATGCCTCCGAGATGGTCACTGTCGGAAAGCTGCTTGATCAGTTGAAGACTCTGACCACCAGCGCCCAACCGAAAGGCACGCCCAGCCCGTCTCCACGCGCCTCAGCCAGTCCATGACGGCGTGGTCTTCGACCCGCCTTATGAGGGAAACCTGTCTCTAGCCGGTTCGTAAAGGAACGAATCGCACCGGGAAAAGCGAACGGGACGACAGGTCGCCATCGTGTCGCTCGTAAATGCGCAGGTCCTGGTGCTCGTCGGCTGCGCTTCCCAGCGGGATGATCAGCCTGCCTTCTGGGGCGAGCTGGTCAAGCAGGGCTGATGGCAGCTCGGGCGAGGCGCAAGCGACAAGGATCAGGTCATAAGGGGCCGATGCCGGCCAGCCGTTGCTCCCGTCGGCGACGGCGACTTCCACGTTGTCGAAGCCGAGACGCACAAGGGTCTCGGACGCGTGCTCCGCGAGGGCCGGCTCGCGGTCGAGCGTGACCACCTTGCGGCAAAGCCGGCTCAGCACTGCCGCCTGGTAGCCCGACCCGGTGCCGACTTCGAGGGCCACGTCGTCGGGTCGTGGCCTGAGGGCCTGGGTCATCAAAGCGACGACCAACGGTTGCGAGATGGTCTGACCGCACTCGATCGCCAAAGCTCGATTCTCGTACGCGTGGCGGCGCAGCCGGCTCGAGAGGAATTGCTCGCGCGGGATCACTGACATCACCTCCAGCACCCGCTCGTCGGTGACCCCATTGGGCAGAAGCTGCTCGGCGACCATTCTCTCCGCCGGTGTGCTCATGAGTTGTGTTCAGCGTCGAGAGTACAATTTCACCGCTTAATTGGCGTCGTCCGCCCCACTTTCCGTTCCACTGAAGTGGCGCCGCCCCGTAAGGCAGCGCTCGCGCCTGGTCAGACGCACGGGTCCGGCCCACGCGCGCGTCGAGTTCGCCCATCCCTCTGAACAGGAATTTGCGCGCTTCCTCGACTACTACCGTATCCGCTGGGTCTACGAGCCGGTCTCCTTTCCAGTCGCGTGGGAGGGCGAGCGGGTCGCCGAGATGTTCACGCCCGATTTCTACCTACCCGAGCACGACCTCTATCTCGAGCTCACGACGATGAAGCAATCGCTCGTCACGCCGAAGAACCGCAAGGTGCGATTGCTGCGCGAGCTCTATCCAGACGTCAATGTGAGACTGCTGTACCGGAAGGACTATCAACAGCTCCTGGCGAAGGCCGGCTACGGCGCGGTCGAGGTCCAGAACCTACGCAAACAGGACATCGGCAACATAGTCATCTCCCCGGTCGAGCTCGAGACGCGCGTTCGAGCGCTGGCGCAAAAGATCACGCGCGATTACCGAGGACGCTCGTTAGTGCTGGTGGGAGTGCTGAAAGGAATCACCTTCTTCCTGGCCGACCTCGCACGCCAGATAAAAGTTCCCTTCGTGATCGACTACCTCGACCTCCGGCGCTACGCTGGTGCTCAACCCAGGGAACGCGTGCGCATCGCGCGCGACCTCGACTACCCGATTGAGGGCCGCCACGTATTGCTCGTCGAGGACATAGTCAACACAGGACTGACTCTCGATTACGTCCTCTCCGAGCTGCGGTTACGCAATCCGGCGTCAGTCGAAGTCGTGACCTTGCTGGATCGCCATGCGCGTCGTCTTGTCAACGTTCCGGTCCGTTACGTGGGCTTTCAGATCCCGACCGATTATGTCGTTGGCTACGGTCTGGACTATCGCGAGCTCTACCGCAACCTTCCTTTCATATGCACCCTGCGATCGAGCCTTTATGAGCTTGACGTCGCGGCGACGCCGGGCTCTCCGCCAGGCGAGGGCGTCAAGTAGAACCTGGATCGCGTCTCGAGCAACTGCTCGAATGGATGGCCGGGCGGGATTTTACGAAGGTAAGTCAAGGTGAGCCCAGCCTCTTGCGCCAGGTCGAGGAGATAGTCATCAAGGCACACCGGCAGCTCTATGAGGTAGAGGGCAGGGCCTGGTCGAAGCCAATCGCGTATCGCTGGCTGCGGTTCGAGGATCCGATGCCGGTGACCAGGCTCCAGGAGGGGGTGAAGGAGCTCAGGCGAAGGGGTGTGGAGTTCGAAGGCGACGCTGTGGAGAAAGTTGTCCAGGAGGCCGTAAAAGACGGCTTTTCGTATTGATAAGGGGGGTGTGCAGGGGCTGTGGAAAAAGATGCCCCAAGCGACCTTCCTGTTTACCCTGAAGTCCCCTATGCGTTTTTCGGTTTCCACCCCGGCTTGCGCCGGACCTTCCACCTACTCGACGTTCGGTATCCTCAGGTTTACCGTACTCAGCCGCTTGGGGCGTCGCGAAAGTTATCAGCGGATTAAGTCAGAGTCAACACAGAAAAAAATCCTCTTGCCAGGCAAATGTTTGTGGCTTGACACAGCGCATCGAGACCGATTATCGCGCGCGCCTAGAATGAAATCGGTAATGGACACGAGGAGACGATGAATATGCGCGAGGTTGTGATCGTCGACGCTGTGCGGACACCTATAGGTCGTCGTAACGGCAAGCTCAACGACACCCATCCGGTAGTTCTCGGATCGCTGGTTCTGAAAGAGATCATCAAGCGCGCAGGCATCAAGCCCGAGCAAGTGGAAGATGTGATTTTCGGATGCGTGACACAGGCGGGTGAGCAGAGCCTGAACATCGCACGGAGCGCATGGCTCACGGCGGGCTTCCCTGTCACCACCCCCGCGACCACGGTCGACAGGCAGTGCGGCTCAAGCCAACAGGCGATCCATTTCGCAGCCAATCTCATCCAGTCGGGCGTCTGCGACATCACCATCGCGGGAGGCGTCGAGTCGATGAGCAGGGTCCCGATGGGCTCAAACGCGATGTCGCCCGGGTCGCCTTTCCCGCCCGAGCTGACCGAGCTCTACGACCTGGTCCCGCAGGGAATCTCGGCCGAGCTGATCGCGCGGAAGTACGGAATCTCGCGCAGGCAGATGGACGAATTCGGCGTTCGCAGCCACAAGCTCGCTCACGAAGCCACCGAGAAGGGCTATTTCAAATCTCAGATCATGCCTGTGGAGATTTCGCTCAACGGCAACGGCCACCACGAGGTCTTCGACAAGGACGAGGGCATTCGCGCCAACGCAAGCTACGAAGCCACATCGGCGCTGCAGCCGGCCTTCAATCCTGAGCACTCGATCACCGCGGGCAACTCGAGCCAGATCTCGGACGGCGCTGCCGCAGTCCTGCTCATGTCCCTCGACAAGGCGAAGCAGCTGGGTCTCAAGCCTCGCGCACGCATCCGTGCCCAGGCTGTCGTTGGGACTGATCCTGTCTTGATGCTGGAGGGCCCCATCCCCGGCACCGCGGCCGTCTTGAAGAAAGCCGGCCTGGACCTGAAGAGCATCGACCTGTTCGAGGTCAACGAAGCCTTCGCCTCAGTCGTCCTCGCGTGGGAAAAAGAGACCGGCGCTGACCTGAGCAAGACCAATGTCAACGGCGGGGCGATCGCAGTTGGGCATCCGCTGGGGGCTTCAGGCGCAATCTTGATGAATCGTCTCCTCTACGAGCTCGAGCGACGCGACCTGCGCTACGGCCTCGAGACCATGTGCTGCGGCGGGGGCATCGGTACCGCAACCATCATCGACCGTGTCGTCGAATGAGCACATTCCTCGAGCTCCACAGGATCAGGCCGCACGTGCTTCGCGAAGGTATCAATGCTCGAGCCGTCACCGGCGAGCGGATGACGCTCGCAGTCGTCGACCTTGAACCAAGCGCAACTGTGCCCGAGCACAAGCACGAGAACGAGCAGCTCGGCTTTGTCATCAGCGGTGCGCTGACCATGCGCATCGGTTCCGAGAAGCGTGAGCTGCACGCCGGGGACACCTACACCATCCCGAGCAACGTCCCACACGAGGCGACAGCGGGTAGCGAAGGCGCGACAGTGGTCGATGCATTCGCCCCGCTTCGCGCTGATTGGGCGGCCCTGGAGCGGGCAGAGCCCTCCGCTGGTCGCTGGCCTTAAACCGCCCGCAGACCCTTAGGGAGAGGACGCGATAGGTTCGGAGAGTCCAGGCAGAACCGCATGGGTCGGTCTGTCCAGTCGCCCTGGTCGCCAATCCCGATGCGAGGCGTTTCAAAGATGCGCTGCGCCGGCGCGTGATCGTCAATGACGTAGAGCGCCGGCGGAACCAGGGCCACTCCGTTGAGGTTCCTGTCGATGCCGAAGGCGCGGCAGACAAGGCCGGGCCCACCACAGCGTCCGACCCCCGGCCCGGGCTCTAGCGCACGCACCAGCACCGCTTGCGGTATTCCTTCCGGCTGCGTGACGAAGTTGAGGCAATGGTGCATGCCGTATGTGAAGTAGACATAGGCGTGCCCCGGCGGGCCATACATCACCTCGTTGCGGGGACTGCGTCGACCTCCTGACGAGTGAGAGGCGAGGTCATCAGGTCCAAGGTACGCTTCGACCTCCACAAGGCGGCCCCACAAGCGCTTCGCCCCCACCTCGCGCACCACCACCTTGCCGAGCAGGTCCCGCGCCACAGCGAGGGTGTCCCGATCGAAGAACTCCGGGCCCAGCACAGTTGTAGGGCTGCCGAGGGAACTGTCAGCCGCGACCGTTACCAACCGCCTTGCGGCCCGCATGGCGACGCCGTTTGTCGATGTAGAGGTTCTTGTCGGCGAGCTGATACATGGCCTGCCAGTCCATGCCAGGCCTCCATGAGGTGATCCCGATACTGAACTGCACAGGCACCGGCGACTTGCCCGCCCGATTCATTTCCCCAAGAGATTGGCGCACACGAGTCGCCACGTCGCTCGCGTGATGCTCATCTGCATCGGGCATCGCCACGCCGAACTCGTCGCCGCCGAGACGACCACATGTGTCAGTGGCTCGAACCGCTCGCTGGAGCTCCTGCGCCAAAACGCGAATTGCCTCGTCTCCGACGTGATGCCCCTGCGTGTCGTTGATCGTCTTCAGGTTGTCGAGGTCGATCATCATCAAAGTGAGCCGACGCTTGTGGCGTTGCGCGGCGGCCACTGCGCGATCGATGGCACGCTCAAACTCCGGCCGGTTGGCAAGCCCGGTGAGGTAGTCCGTCCGAGCCTCCCTGGTGTGCTGCCTTGCGCGATCGAGGGCCACGGCGATCTGGTCGGCCACCGCTGCGACGAACTCAAGGTCGCTTGACTCGAAGGTTCGCGGAAGTCGCGTAGCAACTGTCATGGCACCGAGCAGCACACCTTTGGTCCGAAGCTCGGCCCTGATGGCGCTCCACTCGCCTGTGATGCGATCGACCCGTGACTCCGCAGGGCCAGAGGCGACCTCGACGACCTTGACCAGCCGGGAACGCCCTGACTCTGTGAATTCCTCTTCCTCGCCAGGTTGCATGCCAATGGTCTTGGCGAGCTTGAGCCTGGCGCCCTCACGAACCCATGCAGCGCCGGCCTGAAGGTGCAGCACCTGCAGCGTTTCGCGGAGTCCGACCTCGGCTATCTCCGTAACGTCCAGAGAGCGGCCCAGCGCGCTGGCTATGTGATAGAGCCCCTGCAGCTCATTCTGCCGAGCGTCGTAGCGAGCCTCCGTGTAGTCGAGATAGCCCCGGATGAAGCTGGAGTTCAGATGCTCGATGACATCGTCCATTCGCCCCTCGGTCAGGCTGATGACCTCACCCGAGTATTCGCTGCCGGCGACCTCGTCGGTGACCCGCGCAACCACTGACCGCCGGAAGACCGATAGGCCCTCCATCAGGGCTTCGAGCGGTATCCCTTTCTCGGCGTACCGGCGCGAAGCCTCGCGGGCGATCGTGTAGTACTCCACCCAGGGGATGTGGGAGTCGGCCCGAAGTGATCGGAACAGCAGCTCGAGGAACTTGACCGAGGTCTTGACGAGCTCGTCGACCGAGCCGCCAGCCTGGGATTTCAGGATCTCCGGGGCGAGTGAACGCACCGATTCAGCAGCCACCAGACCGCTTTCTCCGGCGTCGGCCGAGAGGCGGTCGGCAAGCTCACTTAGAAGACTGCTGGCTCGCTCTGTCATGAGGTGCCACTATAGAGTGACGCCAGTGCACCCGCGAACCTGCGGGGGCTCTAATTAAATGTGTAAGAGGGATTGATGGCTACAGCCACCCGGGGATCGTTCGGAAAGCTGGAGGACATTCTGGGGGAGGACGCCCGAGCCCTGCTCGAGCACAAGTGCCAGACGGTGCCGAAGGTCCAGCTGCACCTTCCGGGGCCGGACTTCGTCGACCGGATCTGGAAGGACAGCGACAGGCCCACCCGAGTCCTGCGGAGCCTCCAGTCGCTCTTCGAGCACGGCCGCCTGTCGGGGACCGGCTATCTGTCGATCCTGCCGGTCGACCAGGGGATCGAGCACACTGCGGGCGCGTCATTCGCCCCCAACCCCATCTACTTCGACGGCGAGAAGGTCATCGAGCTGGCGATCGAAGGCGGGTGCAACGCGGTGGCATCGACCTTCGGCGTGCTCGGGTCGGTGGCGAGGCGGTACGCCCACCGCATCCCCTTCATCTGCAAGATCAACCACAACGAGCTGCTGACCTATCCGAACAAGTACGACCAGATTCTTTTCGGGACTGTCAAGGAGGCGTCCGAGATGGGCGCCCTGGCGCTCGGCGCCACCATCTATTTCGGGTCCCCCGAGTCCAATCGCCAGCTGCAGGAGATCGCTGCCGCTTTCCATCACGCACATGAGCTGGGCATGGCG
>DATLPO010000104.1:0-3742 GCA_035535675.1 Candidatus Limnocylindria bacterium | reverse complement strand
TGACCTTGTGACCAGACCAACGGGCGACCGCCTTCGCCATGTGGCGAACGATAGCGGCCACACCAAGTATCGTGGCCGGCGTATGAGCGAGCCGCAGGAACCGGACAAGCTGTTCGGCCTTTCGACGCGCTGGCGAATCTTTGGTGGCATCGGCGTGCTGATTGCCGTGATCGTCGTGATGTGGCTCCTTGTCGAGCACGATGCAGCCACCGAGGCGCCCCAGATAGACAGGACGATCGGCGACATCCTAAGGCGAGACGGCTACCTGGTCGGGTTCGTGTTGATCTATCTCGAGGAGTCGGGACTCCCTCTCTTCATCCCTGGCGACGCCTTCCTTCTATATGTCGGTCATCGCCTTCCGCGCAACTTCCCGGTCCTGTTCGCTGCATGGCTCGGCTTCACGCTCGCCGTTACGCTGGGCTCCACCAACCTTTACCTCCTCTCCAGGCGCTATGGCCGACGCCTGTTGGAGCACCGGATCGCGAAGTTTCTCGAGCTGACCCCAAGCCGCCTGGATCGCGCTGAGGCCTGGTTTGGCAGGTGGGGCCCATGGACTTTGATCTTCGGACGCCACATCCCCGGGTTTCGCGTTCCGCTCACCGTCGCCGCCGGCATTCTGAAGCTCCATTACCCGATCTTCGCGATCAGCGTCGCAGTCTCCAGCGCCGCATGGGCCGGCCTCTTCCTGCTCCTAGGCGTGTTCTTCGGGGACAGCCTTGAGCGATCGATCAGGTCGTCGCCCCTCCTGTACGGCGGCGTTGCGGCAGGCATCGTGGTGGTCATCGTTGGGGTCGCAGTAATTCGAGCCAGGCGCCAAAGGGAGAAGGAGCACCGCGAATAAACTCAGCGCTGTGCCTGACGACGTTCGCTCCCGGTTCGCTCCAGTCGCCGCCAACTACGCTCGCGCGACCTTCCACACGTCATCGGAGCGGCTGCGCGAAGTCGTTGACCTTGCCCGCCCTCAGCCCACCGACCTGGCCCTCGACGCGGCCACAGGGACCGGAAATACCGCCCTGGCCTTGGCGCCTTTCGTCAGCCGCGTGGTCGGGGTCGACCTCACGCGCGAGATGCTGGACCAGGCGGTCCGCGTCACCGCGGAGCGCAGCATCGCCAACGCGGACTGGGTGTTGGGCGACGCGTGCAAGCTGCCTTTCGCCGACGAGTCGTTCGACGTCTACACGGTTAGAGCCGCGCCTCACCACTTCCACAATTTCGACGCATTCTTGAATGAGGCATTGCGGGTGCTCAAGCCAGGCCGCCATGCGGCATTCGTCGACTGCGCGCCGCCGCCCGAAGCCAGGGACCTGATGCACGACGTGGAGGTGCGCCGCGATCCTTCTCATGTGCGTTCGCTGACCGTTCCGGAGTGGACCGAGCGCCTGGAGTCGGCCGGGTTCGAGGTCGAGGTGGCGCAGAGCAGGGAGCTCGATTGGGATTTCGACGACTGGATGGGGAACATGGCAGTCCCGCCCGGTCTTGCGGCTCAGCTCGCGGAGGTGATCGAGGCCGCGGAAGGAGACGCTCGCAGGCAGCTGCACCCGGTGCGGCGCGACGGAAAGCTGTGGCACGCGTACTGGCACTGCCTAATCCGCGCCCGAAAACCCGAGTGACTGCCTTCGCGGACGGCGACCTGATCCTTCTTGTAGACAAAGTCGGCCGCCGGCACCGGGTCCGGCTCAAAGCAGGACAGCGCCACTCACTTCATTCCGGCGCGATCGAGCACGACGCCGTGATCGGGCGGCCCGAAGGAGTGATAGTCACCACCCAGCTGGGCGCCAGGCTGCTGGCGGTCCGGCCCACTTTCGCGGAGCAGGTCACGGGCCGGGTGCGGCAGGCGCAGCCGATCTATCCCAAGGACCTTGGCGCGATCCTGGTCGGCGCCGACATCCATCCGGGCGCCCGGGTCCTCGAGGCGGGCACCGGGACGGGGGCGCTTACCCTGGCTGCGCTGCGCGCCGTGGGGCGGGAAGGCCTTGTGGTGTCATACGAGCAGCGCGAAGAGTTCCTGGAGGCTGCCAAACGAGGGATCAGTGAGACCCTTGGTGGCCTGCCGCCCAACCTCGTCCTCAAGCTCGGCGACATTTACCAGGGCGTGGAGGAGCAGGACATGGACAGGGTCCTCCTCGACCTTCCCGAGCCGTGGCAGGCGATCCCGGCGGTGCGCAGCTCGCTGAGGCCGGGCGGGATCGTGTTCGCGCACTGCCCGAATGTGAGCCAGGTGCAGCGCTATTTCGAGGCGCTGCGCGACGCTCGGGGCTTCGGGATGCTCGAGGTGTTCGAGCTGCTCCAGCGGGGGTGGACTGTGCGAGGCCGAAGCCTGCGCCCCTCGCACCGGATGGTCGCCCACACAGGCTTCCTGTGCTTCGCCCGGCGGATCGCAGACGAAGAACTCTTCGAGCCAGAGGGAGAGGGGTTTCGGTAGATCGTCCTCCCCGCTCGCCGGGGAGGTGGCCGGGCCTGGCCCGGCCGGAGGGGACGCCCCCTTAGGCATATTGCCCCGAAACCTTCTGTCCGGCACCGCCGTTTTAGTTGCAGTGAGGCGCCGGGCACTAAAAGTGGTCCTCATATTCGTCCTAACAACGATCCTCGTTGCCGGCGCCTCCTACTCGATCCAGGCCGTGGCCGTCGTGCTCAATCCGCCTGACCACTCGTGCGGCGGGGGATAAGCACCTAACTTCTCGCCCGGACCCACTAGGATTTGGACCGATGGCGCTAAGGGTGGACGGATCGCGCAAACCGGTGCAGGTGACGGTGACCGGCGCCGCGGGACAGATCGGCTACTCCCTCGTCTTCAGGATCGCCTCGGGGCAGATGCTCGGCTACGACCAGCCGATCGTTCTGCGACTGCTCGAGATCGAACCGGCGATGAAGGCCCTCGAAGGCGTGGCCATGGAGCTCGACGACTGCGCTTTCCCGCTCCTGAGCGACATCATCCTCACCAGCAAGGCTGAGAAGGCTTTCGAGGACGCCTCGTGGGCGTTGCTCGTCGGGTCGGTGCCCCGGAAGGCCGGGATGGAGCGCGGCGACCTCCTTTCGATCAACGGCGGCATCTTCGCGCCGCAGGGCAAGGCGATCCAGGACAAGGCTGCCGCTGATGTGCGGATCCTGGTCGTGGGCAACCCATGCAACACGAACTGTCTGATCGCGCGGTCGAACGCGCCCGACATCCCCGCCAACCGGTGGTTCGCGATGATGCGCCTCGACGAGAACAGGGCCAGGACCCAGCTGGCGAGGAAAGCGAAAATGCCAGTCTCGACTGTCAGCAACGTCGCGATCTGGGGCAATCACTCGGCGACGCAGTACCCCGATGCCCGCAATGCACGGATCGTGGGCCTGCCGGCGTTCGAGATGATCAAGGATCACCACTGGCTGAAAGGCGACTTCATCAACTCGATCCAGAAGCGAGGCGCCGCCGTCCTGGAGGCGCGTGGCCTGTCGTCGGCGGCGTCCGCCGCCAACGCGGTGATCGACTCGGTCAACAGCATCTGGACGCCAACCGCATGGGGCGACTGGACATCGTTGGCGGTGGTCAGCAAGGGCGAGTACGGGATCCCGGAGGGCCTCCAGTTTGGTTTCCCGGTAGCAACAACCACGGGCCTGGAGTGGAACGTGGTCGAAGGCCTGGAGCACGACGACGACGCCAAGAAGCGCATCAAAGCCACGACGGACGAGCTGATCCAGGAACGGGACCTGGTCAAAGCAGCCAACCTCATCCCGGCGTAATCCTCCCCGCGCGGTACGC
>DATLPO010000103.1:0-6524 GCA_035535675.1 Candidatus Limnocylindria bacterium | reverse complement strand
GTTCAAGCAGCGGATCGTGATCTTCGACGGCTCGATGGGAGTCATGCTCCAGAAGCGCGGCCTCTCGGACGCCGAGTTCCGGGGCGAGCGTTTTAAGGACCATCCCAAGCCGCTCCGGAACAACAGCGACGTGCTGTGCCTCTCGCAGCCCGAGATGGTGACGAGGGTCCATCTCGACTACCTCGAGGCGGGCGCGGACATCATCACCATCAACACCTTCACCGCGACAGCCGTGTCCCAGGCCGACTACGGACTCGACCACCTCGCCTATGAGATGAACCTCGAAGGCGCGCGCCTCGCTCGGAAGGCCGCCGACAGGTACGAGAACCGTTTCGTCGCAGGCTCCCTTGGGCCAACTAACGTCACGCTCTCCCTCTCACCCAAGGTCGACGACCCGTCGTATCGCGACGTCACCTTCGACCAGCTCCGGCGCGGGTATGCCGAGGCCGCGAGCGCACTCAAGGAAGGTGGCGCCGACCTCCTCCTCATCGAGACAGTGTTCGACACCCTCAATGGCAAGGCGGCAATCGCTGCGGTCAAGGAGGTGGCGCCTGAGCTACCCCTGTTTATCTCGGTCACGATCGTCGACCGGAGTGGGCGCAACCTCTCGGGCCAGACCGTAGAAGCATTCTGGACGTCGGTCGAGCACGCGGAGCCTTTCGCCGCTGGGGTCAACTGCTCGCTCGGCGCGACCGAGATGCGCCCCTACATAGCCGACATGGCGCGAGTCGCGCCCGTCTACGTGATCTGCTACCCGAACGCCGGCCTGCCTAACGCGTTCGGGGGCTACGACGAGCAGCCACCGACGACCAGCAGGCTGCTGCGCGAGTTTGCCGAAAGCGGCTTTCTCAACGCGGCGGGTGGGTGCTGCGGCACGGGGCCAGAGCACGTCAGGCAGATCGCCGAGGCCATGGAAGACCTGCAGCCCAGGAAAGTGCCAAGGCGCCCCGCCCGCACAAGGTTCAGCGGCCTCGAGCCATTCGAGATCGGACCCGACACCAACTTCGTGCTGGTCGGCGAGCGCACCAATGTGACAGGGTCTGCCCGTTTCCGCCGTCTCATCGAGTCAGGCGACTACACGGGAGCCGTGGCTGTCGCGCTGGACCAGGTTCGGGGTGGCGCCAACCTGATCGACGTGAACATGGACGCAGACCTGCTCGACTCCGAGGAGGCGATGACCCGGTTCCTCAACCTCATCGCCACCGAGCCCGAGATCGCCCGCGTCCCGATCATGGTCGACAGCTCCAAGTGGACTGTGCTCGAGGCGGGCCTCAAGTGCTTGCAGGGCAAAGGCGTCTGCAACTCCATCAGCCTGAAGGCGGGCGAGGAGTCATTCCTCACGCAGGCCCGGCTGGTGCGCGAATACGGGGCGGCAGTGGTGGTGATGGCCTTTGACGAGATCGGCCAGGCTGACACGTTCGAGCGCAAGGTGGAAATCTCGAGCCGGGCCTACAAGCTGCTCACAGAGCAGGCGGGCTTCCATCCCGAGGACATCATCTTCGACCCCAACATCCTGCCGATCGCCACAGGCATCGAGGAGCACGCCGGTTACGCGAAAGCGTTCATCGAGGCGACGCGCGAGATAAAGAAGCGGTTCCCCGGCGTTCGCGTTTCCGGCGGGGTCTCCAACCTGTCCTTCTCCTTCCGCGGCAACGACAGGGTGCGTGAAGCGATCCATTCGGCCTTCCTCTATCACGCGATTCGCGCCGGCCTGGACATGGGAATCGTCAACGCGGGCCAGCTCGCCGTATATGAGGACATACCGAAGGACCTGCTCGAGCTCGTCGAGGACATCATCTTCGACCGCAGGCCCGACGCCACCGAGCGCCTCGTCGAGTTTGCCAAGAACGTGTCAGGCGCGGGGGCGAAGCGAGAGGTCGACCTCACGTGGCGCGAGGGCACCGTCGAGCAACGGCTCGCGTACGCGGTGCTGCACGGCGAGGTGGAGTTCATCGAGGCCGATGCAGAGGAGGCGCGCCAGAAGTTCGGTCAGGGCCTTCTGGTCATCGAGGGCCCGCTGATGGATGGCATGAAAGTGGTGGGCGACCTGTTCGGCGCCGGCAAGATGTTCCTCCCGCAGGTGGTCAAGAGCGCGCGTGCGATGAAGCGAGCTGTCGCGTACCTCGAGCCATTCATGCAGGCGGAGAAGAAGGCCTCGGGCAGCGTGAGCGTACGCGGCAAGCTTGTGACGGCCACTGTCAAGGGCGATGTGCACGACATCGGCAAGAACATCGTGGGAGTCGTGCTGGGCTGCAACAACTACGAGGTTCACGACCTCGGCGTGATGGTGCCGGCCGACAAGATTCTCGACACCGCGATCGAGCTCGGCGCCGACGCCATCGGCCTCTCCGGCTTGATCACTCCATCGCTCGACGAGATGGTCGACGTCGCGAAGGAGATGACGCGACGCGGGTTCACGATGCCGCTGCTGATCGGAGGCGCGACCACTTCCAAACAGCACACCGCTGTCCGTATCGCCCCTGCATACACGGGCCCGACAGTGCACGTGCTCGACGCATCGCGGGTCATTGGGGTGGTGTCCGACCTGTTCGATGAGCAGCGACGACCCGTCTTCGACAAGAACAACCGCGCGCTGCAAGACAAGCTGCGAGCGCAGCACACCACGACCAAGCGCACGCTGCTTCCCCTGGACGAAGCCCGCGACAAGAGGCTGGCTCTCGGCTTCAACGACCTGCCTATGCCGCCGTTCACGGGCACGCGGGTGATCGAGCCGAAGCTGTCGGAGCTGCGTGAGTTCATCGACTGGACGTTTTTCTTCCACGCATGGGAGCTGAAGGGGAAGTTCCCCGCGATTCTCGAGAGCCCATCGCACGGAGCTGCGGCGCGTGAGCTGTTCGGCCACGCAGAGGAGCTGCTCGAAGAGATCCAGACCAAGGGCTGGCTTCGCGCCAAGGGTGTTTATGGCTTTTGGGGTGCGCGAGCGGAGGGCGACGACATCGTCCTCGACAATGGGGTGCGCCTCCCGATGCTCCGCCAGCAGGTCGACCACGGTGACGAGAAGCCGTACCTGTCGCTGGCGGACTTCGTGGCACACGACGGTGACCACATCGGGGGCTTCGCCGTCACGGCCGGCCTTGGCGCCGACGAGCTGGCGGAACGCTTCGCGGCGGAGCACGACGACTACCGCTCGATCATGGCCAAAGCGCTGGCCGACCGGCTCGCGGAGGCTTTCGCCGAATACCTTCACCACAAAGTCAGGCGGGATTGGTACGAGACAGGTCCAGAGCTTTCACGGGAGGAGCTGATCGGCGAGAAGTACAGGGGCATCCGGCCGGCGTACGGCTACCCGGCGTGCCCTGACCACTCCGAGAAGTTCAAGCTCTTCGACCTGCTCGACGCGCGCTCGATCGGCATGGAGCTGACGGAATCGGGTGCCATGACGCCGACGGCCGCCGTCGCTGGCCTGTACTTCGCCCACCCGAAGTCGCGCTACTTCATGGTCGGCAAGGTGGACAGGGACCAGGTCGAGGATTACGCCCAGCGCAAGGGGATGCCCCTCCCAGAAGTGCAACGGTGGCTGCGCCCGAACCTGGGCTACGAGGAAGCTGCCGAGACCGGCGCGTGACCCGCCTTCGTTCCGCCCTCGACTCACCTTCGGCGCTGCTCGCCCTCATCGCGGTCTTCATTGCTCTGGTCAGCCTGTGGACGATAAGCATCCCCAAGGTCGGAGCAAGCTCGACCTTCGGGTTTCAAAGCCCGATGTGTTGGCTCGCGGTGCTCGCGGTGCTGGGCGCCGTTCTTGTCGCCAACCTCACTCTGAGCACCGCCTTCCTCCTGGCGGCGGAGCTCGTGCTGGTCGCTTGGTACGCATGGGACATGTGGCTCGCGACCACCTCCGGCTACTCCAGCCAGTACCCCTTCGTCGGAACTGATCTCGTGAGCACAGCCTGGTACGCGGCGGCGTTCGGGTTGCTGTTCGCGGCCGCAGCCGTGGCGCGGCGTCACCGCGAACGGGATGACAAGGCAGGTGCCGAAACATGGTGGCTGGCAGCCGTTCCAGGGTTCGGCCTGGTCCGCCTTGACAGGACCGCTCGCGGATTGCTGTGGACCGTGCTTGTGGCCTCGGCGCTTTGCCTCGCCACCCTCGACTCGCCCATCGCGCCTCTGTTCCAGACCGTCAACGGCATGGCCGATCTACCGGATCCCCTTCCCACCCGCGCGCCGACCTGGATCCTGCTTGGGGCTGCGGCATTGTTCGCCGTGATGAGCGTCCTCGACACCATCCGCGTCAGGCGCCGCCTGCCTCACCCCTGAGCCACGCGGATCGCCTCCCACACGCGCATCGGATGCAGCGGCATGTCGATGTGACGCACGCCGAGATGTGACACCGCATCGATCACCGCGTTCTGAACGGCGGGCGTGGCGCCGATCGTCCCTGACTCCCCGACCCCTTTCGCGCCCAGAGGGTTGAGGTGAGTCGGCGTCTCCATGTGCACGGTCTCGACGTCAGGGATCTCGCCGATGGTGGGGATCGCATAATCGATGAGACTCGTGGTGAGCGGGTTGCCTTCAGCGTCGTAGACGAACTCTTCGTACAACGCCTGCGCCACGCCCTGCGCGACCCCGCCGTGGATCTGACCGTCAACGAGCATCTGGTTGAGCACAGTGCCGCAGTCATCGACGGCGATGTGGCGCACGAGGCGCGCCTCGCCTGTCTCGACGTCCACCTCCACGACCGCGACGTGGCATCCGAATGGGAACGTCTGATCGTCCTGTTCGAAATCCGACTCCGCTGCAAGAGTCGTTTCAGCAGCCAGTTCCGCCCAGCTCAACGCGGTGGCGGGGACGCCTCTCACGCCGAAACGTCCGCCATCGAAACGGACGATGTCCTGCGCGCTGGCTTCCAGCCGCCGCGCCGCCTCCTCCGTCGCCTTCTCGACCAGCGCGATACAGGCCCCGCGCAATGCACTCCCACCGATCTGCAGCGACCGTGATCCCGCAGTGCCATAACCTCTGGCGACCAGGCCGGTGTCCGATTGCACGACCCGGATGGCAGCCATCGGCACATCGAGCAGCTGCGAGGCCAGCTGCGCGTAAGCCGTCTCGTGACCCTGCCCGCTGGAGGTCGTGCCAACTTCCAGCACGATCGAGCCGTCAGCCTCAGCCCGCGCGGCTCCGAACTCGGTGGTCGTGAGAACCGCAGTCATCTCCACATATGTGGAGAGCCCGATCCCAAGCTGCGTTCTGTCGCCTCGCTCTCGCCGCGCCCGCTGCTCGCGGCGCAGCTCGTCATACCCCGACGCCGCGAGTGCGAGGTCAAGCGCTCGCGCATAGTCGCCGGTGTCATAGGTGAGCCCTGTCGCCGTCGTATAGGGGAATGGGCCGTCAATCAGGTTGCGGCGGCGCAGCTCGGCGGGATCCATGCGGAGCTCAGCCGCCAGCATGTCCATGGCCCGCTCGATCATCGCGATCGCCTCAGGGCGGCCTGCGCCGCGATAAGCGGACATGACTGCGGTGTTGGTGTATACGCAGCTGCCGTTGAAGCGAATCTTCGGGATGGCATAGACACCTGAAGCCAGGAGAGCGGTGAGCACGAGCTGCGGCGGAGCCAGGCCGGCATAGGCTCCGGCGTCGGTGATGACTTTCGCCTCCAGGCCGACGAGGTTGCCATCCGCTGTGGCACCCAACGCCACGTCCTGCACGTGGACGCGCCCGTGGGTCATCGCGACCATATTCTCGGCGCGGTACTCAAACCAGCGCACCGGCCGGTCAAGCTTTTTCGCGATCGCGGCGATCACGCTCTGCTCCGGGTACGCCATGAGCTTGGCGCCGAACGCGCCTCCTACGTCGGGTGCGATGACTCGCACCTTGGCTTCGGGCAGCCCCAGCGCATCGGCGACCTGGCTCCTGACCCCGAAGGGCACCTGGGTCGAGGCCCACATGCGGATTCCGCCCTCCCCGTCAGGCTCCGCCACCACTGCGTTAGCCTCGATCGGAACCGCCGCCAGTCGCTGGTTGACGAATCGAGACCGAACCACCACGTCAGCGCCTTCCAGCGCACCATCCTCTCCAAGCTCGAACTCGAACGCGATGTTGTCCCCCTTGTCGGGGTGAACCAGCAGCGTTCCCGGCTCCAATGCAACGGTGCTGTCGACGAGAGCCTCCAGCACTTCATAGTCGATCGCCACCGCAGCGGCTCCATCGACTGCCGCGCCGCGCGTTTCAGCCACGGACACCGCGATCGCGTCGCCGACGAACTTGACCTCATCGGTGCAGAGGCGTGGACGCGCGGTCTCGGATTCGAAGGTGAGATCGGCGGCCTGGAAAACGCCGACGACTCCCGGTATTTCCAGCGCCGCGCTGACGTCGATCCCAGTGATGCGCGCGTGAGCGTGCGGCGACCGGATGAACACTGCGTGCAAGCAACCTTCAGGCTGGATGTCGTCCGTGTAATGCCCAGCTCCGGTGACCAGGCGCGGGTCCTCGCGCCTCCTCACCACCCCACCGAGCGCGGCGCTCACGGCCATGCGGGAACGATACTTGCTCGCTAATGACCGAACGCG
>DATLPO010000102.1:0-4637 GCA_035535675.1 Candidatus Limnocylindria bacterium | reverse complement strand
GCCCCAGCTTCCAGGAGACTCACCGTCACCGTGCTGTAGGCGGTGTTGTGCTCGATGTACTGGATCTGTCCCTTCAGCTGCTCGATCTGGCCGGTGATCTGACCGATCTGCGTCTGGACCGCGATGATGTCCGCGATCGAGCTTGCCCTTCGGAGCAGGGCCAGCATCGCGTTGCGCTGGGCTTCCTGGTTGGCCAGCCGAGCCTGCAGGTCGACGTACTGGGCGCTGACGTCGTTGCCGCTGATGTGCTCGTTCTGCACCTTGCCCAGCTTGGCGAGCTGATCGATCGTGTCGTCGAACTTGGCTGCCGGCACCATGAACGTGATAACCCCGGTCCGGATCTGGTCATTGGTGACGGGGTTGGCCTGCGCATCGGTGCCGGAGATGAATCCGCCCTGGAGCTGAACCAGTGCCCGAACGTTGGCGAGCTTGGTGTCAAACAGGCCCGAGCCGACGGTGATCGTCAGCTGGGCTGTGCGGATGACCTGAGGGCCCTGCACTGCGGGAACGACATTGGGGAGCTGGTTGGACGGATCTGGCGCCTGTGCGTCATATTTCGCGGGCGGGTTACCGACTGACGAACCGGTCTGGCCGGTGGTTCCACCCGAACGCGTTGTGGCGTCCTCACTGGTGGGCGACACGGACGCGCCGCCTCCGCAGGCGACCGCCGCCGCCAGAATCGCAAGGATGACGATGACTTTCTTCATTGACGGCCTCCTGCCGATTTGATGACTGACCAAACGCCGCCCAGCGCCGCAGGTAACAATTGCTGGCATGCTCCAGGTCCGTAACCTCGCCATCGACGTCGCTGCAAAGCGCGTGCTTTCGGAAGCCAGCTTCACCGTCGCGCCCGGTGACAAGGTCGGGCTGGTCGGCCGGAACGGCGCCGGCAAGACCAGCCTGCTGAAGGTCCTGGCGGCGGAGGACGATCCGGCCGCTGGGCTCGTGCTGCGTCGCGGCACCCTGGGTTACGTCCCTCAAAACCCAAGGCCGCGAGCGGAGTCGGCGCAGACCGCCCTCTCGCACATCCTTTCCGGACGCGGGCTCGACCGCGCGGCGGCGCGACTCGTCGAGCTGCACAAGGTGCTCGAGAAGGACCCTTCGCTGGCCAACGTCGAGCGGTTCTCCGAAGCGGAGGAGCGATACAGGCACGATGGCGGCTACTCGAGCGAATCGGACGCTCGACGCATCGCGACAGGGCTCGGCTTGAAGCCTGATCGGGTCGACCTCGCGCTGGGCGTCCTCTCGGGAGGCGAGCGCCGGCGCGTCGAGCTCGCACGCGTCCTGTTCGCCGAGGCCGACCTGCTGCTGCTCGACGAGCCGACCAACCACCTCGACAGCGACGCCAAATCGTGGCTCATGGACTTCCTGCGCAACAACCGCGGCTCAGTGATTGTGGTCAGCCACGACCTGATCCTTCTCGACGCCGCGATCACTCGCGTTCTCCATCTGGACGCGGGCAAGATGGTCGAGTATCGCGGCACCTACTCGCAGTACCAGCAGGCGCGCCGCCTTGAGGAGAAGCGCCAGGCGTCCCTCGCCGTCAGGCAAGAGGCCGAGATCAAGAGACTGAGCCTGCTGGCCGAGGTGATGCGACGCCAGACCGAGAAGCGGGCCCGCACCGCGAAGTCCATTTTCAAGCGCGTGGACCGCTTGAAGGCGCAAAAGGTCGCCGCGCCCAAACGCGAGCGCAAGGTAAAGGTTCGGTTCCCCGACCCTCCCCACAGCGGCCGTGTCGTGCTGACTGTGGAGGCGCTGGCCAAGGGCTACGGAGGCCCTGTCGTCTTCCGCGACGTGAACTTCGAGGTCGAGCGCGGGCAGCGCCTGCTGGTGATGGGCCTCAACGGCGCCGGCAAGACAAGCCTGCTTCGCATCCTGGCCGGCCAGACCGAGGCCAACTCAGGAAGGTTCCGGCTGGGGCACGGTGTGTCGCTCGGTTACTACGCCCAGGAGCACGAGGGAATTCGCGCAGGTGTACCT
The DNA here is from genome assembly GCA_035535675.1 of Candidatus Limnocylindria bacterium. GTDB lineage: Bacteria > Chloroflexota > Dormibacteria > Dormibacterales > Dormibacteraceae > Palsa-872. Next base: position 2,657 of record DATLPO010000102.1, on the reverse strand, counting down.
GTGCTCGCCCACATGCGCGAACAGTCGGACGCCGACGAGCGAGCCCTCCGTGCGTTGCTCGGCAACTTCAGCCTCACCGGCGACATCGCTCGACAGGACGCCGGGACGCTGTCGGGTGGTGAGAAGACCAAGCTCGCATTGGCGCAGCTGGTGGCAGGGCGGCACAACCTGCTGCTGCTTGACGAGCCGACCAACAACCTGGATCCGCCATCGCGCACGGGCGTGGCGCTCGCGCTCGCCGCTTGGCCGGGGACCATGGTCATCGTCAGCCACGACCCTGAGTTCGTCCAGGCACTCGAGCCGGGCCGCGTCCTCTTCATGCCTGAAGGACGCATCGACTACTGGGAGGAGGATCTCCTCGACGTCGTCTCGTTGGCCTGACGAGCGAGAATATCCGGGTGGGCAAAACCGACGTTCGTGAGGTCCTGATGCCCGAGCTCGAAGGCGCCGAGGAGATCACAGTCGGCGCATGGAGCAAGACTCAGGGCGAGCACGTGGCCGAGGGCGAGACGTTGATGGAGGCGCTCACCGACAAGGTCAACGCGGAGATCCCGTCGCCCCTCAGCGGCACCGTCGAGGAGCTGCTTTTGAAGGAGGGTGACCCTGTCAAGCCTGGCCAGCCCATCGCCAGAGTCATGCCCGAATAGGTTCTAAACCCGCCCGGTCACCGGCTTGTCCATCTTGGCTTCTTCCTCATCTCCAAGCCGGCGGCCGAACCACCACGCCGCTGCGAGGACGATCACAACGAGGATCGCCAGCGGGATCGCAAATGGGGCAAGCGTTGTCGCCACCTGCTCCCAATGCTGGCCCAACAGGAACCCCGCGTAAGCGAGGCCGAAATTCCATGGCACGGCTCCCAGCAGAGTGACGATGGTGAACTTCGTGTACCCGATCTTCGACAGGCCCGCCGGAAATGAGATGTAGGTTCGAATGATTGGCAGCAGGCGTCCCAAGAAGACTGCCCACAGCCCCCACCGATCGAAGAATCGGTTGGCCAGTCGAAGGTGTCCTTTGCTGAGACCCATCCACCTGCCGGCCTTGCTGAGCACCACCCTCTCGCCGAACCGACGCGTCAGGTAGAAAGCGATCAGGGAGCCTGTGAGGTTGGCCACGCTCGATACGGCGACCACGAGGATCAACGCAATGATGGGAGTTGAAGGATTCAGCTTTCCCTGCGATGCAAGCGCTCCACCCAGAGGAACGACGATCTCACTCGAAATCGGTAGCCCGGCGCTCTCGCCCGTCATGGTCACGAAGATTGCGATCAGGCCCCAGGCGGACACCAGGCCGATGAGCCATTGGGTCATGGATGTAGAACCAGCGTAAAAGACTCGCTACCCGGCCGGCCTAGACCAACGTCGGCGGGACGGTGATTTGGACCAGGCGGAAGGGAAGCGTTCGAACCAGGTCGTCGTCGACGACGATCTCAAAACGGTAGATGCCTGGTTTGTCGATGCGAACCGCGGCCAGGTTGATCACGATGTTGGCCGCAAGGTCCCACCCCGGTGGATGCTCCCGCAGCGCCTCCCTCGGCGGCACTGTGAAGACGATTGGCTGGGCAAGGATGGCATTGCCGTCCTCGTCGCTGCATCGGATCTCAACCCTGTGCGCGCTTGCGGATTCTCGCCGGTTCGTCACCACGCGCAGCACCATGGCTCCTCCGAACGGTGCGGGAAACTGGTCGCGCCACAAAGTGTCGATGCCGGCACCAAGGATGTAGACGAGCCCATCCGGCGGGCCCTCCGCTGCATTCGCAAGCAGCGCCCAGTCGAGCCTCATTCTCAGCGGGCCTCGACTAAAGGCTCGTCAGCTCTCGCGGGCGTTGGGCTGGGCGCTTTCGGGCCGCTCCTCGTGGCGATGAACAATCCCACCAGGATCAGCGCGAAGCCGACGATAGCGCCAATGGTCAGGGGCTCGCCCAGGAGCGTGACCCCGAGTGCGAGCGCGACCGCGGGGTTGACGTATGTGATCACTGTTGCCCGCACCGGTCCGACCTCGGCGATCAACGCAAAGAAAAGGAGGAAAGCAAGGGCTGTGCAGACGACCCCGAGCAGACCGACCGCCAGCAGGACTTGCGGCGGCGGGATGGCAGAGGGCAGGTGCGTGAGGCCGAGCGGCGCGAGAGCAATCGCGGGCAGCACCAGGGACGCAGCCACCACGCCGAGGCTCGGGACGTTGGAGAGCTTGCGCGACACGATCGCCGGGCCGACCGCGTAGCCAATCGCGACGAGTCCGATCTCACCAACGGCGCCGAGATCCTGGAACGAGACGTTGAGCCCGACCAGTGCAGCGACTCCGACGAAACCAACGACGAGGCCAAACACTCGCCGGGCGTCGAACCGATCGCCAGTGCCGGTCAGCCTGCTCAGGACCACGCCGACAAAAGGCGTGGCCGCGATGAGCAGCCCGGTGAGCGAGCTTGAGAGGCGCAGCTCGGCGTGAGAGACCAGGAACCATGGCAGCGCGACCTCGATCACCGTGTATGCGAGTAGCCACTTCCAATGAGGCAGCACAGGTCGTAGGGCTCCGCGCGCCGCAGCGATGGGCAGCAGGATGACAGTGCCGATCACGGTTCGGAAGAAAACCAAAGTCACCGGATCGAGGTCGCTTACCGCGACCTTGATAAGCAGGTACGGGATGCCCCAGATGACGCACAT
>DATLPO010000101.1:0-18137 GCA_035535675.1 Candidatus Limnocylindria bacterium | reverse complement strand
ACGTATGCCGTTCGCGTCCAGCACGGCTGCCAGGAGATCGGCCTGCAGCCGCTCACCAGTGAAGACGATCTCCCAGCCCTTGACACTCACTGCGCTACCAGCTTAAGGACGGATCGACGGTGGTTGGCTGCAGGCCGCCCGCGGCGACGGCGAAGTGGGCGGCGGCGGCGATCATCGCGGCGTTGTCGGTGCACAGGTCAAGCGGGCCCTATCCCCCACCACCTCGCCCGCCCGCCTTCGCAGCAACGTGTTGGCAGCCACGCCACCGCAAACCACGACTTCCTGGTAACCGGACTGGGACAGGGCAAGGTCAAGCTTCTCCAACAGCGATTCCACCACGGACTGCTCGAACGCCGCGGCCAGATCGGCTCGCACCTCAGGTCCAGCGGATGGGCCAAGTTCGCGCAGCCTGTAGAGAAGAGCGGTCTTGAGGCCGCTGAAGCTGAACTCAAGGCCCGGCAGTGAGGGCCGCGGTAGGGGCTGCCGGCCTGGGTTGCCGCTCCGCGCCAGCCTGTCGAGCGCCGGGCCCCCAGGGTAACCGAGCCCCAGCATCCGGGCCGCTTTGTCGAAGGCCTCACCCGCAGCGTCGTCGCGCGTGCGGCCGATCACCTCGAATCTGCAGTGCTCGGTCATCAGGACGAGGTCGGAATGGGCCCCGCTCACAACGAGCCCCAGGAGGGGCGGCTCCAGGTCTGCGCGGCTGATCATCGCCGCATAGATGTGACCCCAAAGATGGTTCACGCCGGTAAGGGGCCGTGACCAGGCAGTTGAAAGACCCTGCGCCACGCCGACCCCGACCAGTAGGCAGCCGGCGAGCCCGGGCCCGCGGGTGACCGCAACCAGGCCCAAGTCTGCGGGTCGCGCCCCGGCGCCCTCGAGCGCCAGGTCGAGAAGGTGCGGCAGGCGCTCCAGGTGATCACGCGCAGCCAGCTCGGGGACCACGCCTCCGTACTCGGCGTGCAGGTCAACCTGGGAGTGGATGAGATTAGCCAGCACATGCCGGCCACCCTCGACCAGGGCGACCGATGTCTCATCGCAGCTGGTCTCGATCCCGAGACACAGTGAGCGGGGAATCTACTGGCCCTGGGTCATGAGCTCGCGGCGCAGGCCCCGCACGTCTGCCTCGATCCGTTCCAGGTTGGACTCGTAGGCACGGCGGAAACGCGGCGAGTGAATGGAGTCCGACCACATGACAATCGCGTCCTCGCCGTTGTCGGTGTAATAGCCCTTGCGACGGCCGATGACCTTGAAGCCGAACGTCTCGTACATCTTCATTGCGTTGTCGTTTGATGTACGCACCTCGAGGGTGACCCACTTGGCGCCCATGTCGTAAGCGGCCTGGACCAGGCCGGCGAACAGGATGCGCCCGTGCCCGCGATGCTGGAGGTCGCGCCGCACGCCAATGGTGGTGACGTGGGCCTCGTCGTACATCCGCCACATCCCCCCGTAGCCGATGATGCTCGGATCGAGCTCCGCGGCGTTGAATCCCACGGGCCTTTCGACCTCGCCTTCCTGGCGAAGTACGACGTAGTGAGCGCTCGAGCGCGAGGCAAGCTCCCTGTAATACGCGTTCCTCGGCCATGGCGTCGAGAAAATCTCGCGTTCGATTTCCTGGATCGTGGCGATGTCCGCCTCTCGCATGAGCTCGAGGGCAAACTGCTGTCTTATCTGAACCATCACACCCGCGCCGAAAAGCCGTGCATGTACTCGAGTCTGAGACTACCATAGGCCACTTCGGAAGCCGTCTCGAGCATGAGCGAGGCCGCTGCGCCGGCAGTTCGCAGCTGCTGCTCCGGTTTCAAATGCAGGCCCGCCGCCAACAGTGCGGCCTCGGTCGACGGGCGCAGCCAGCCGACCACCGGCAGGTTGTCAGGGAGGGCGCCCGGCTCGGCAAGCCCCGGTTCGGCGCCCGGCGCCAGGTGGTACACGCGCCCCCTTCCAGCCTCAGCCACCGCGATGACGGGATCGTCACTACGAGCAGCCTGGAGATGCAGGGTCTTCAACGCGACGATGGGAATCTCGTAGCCCATTGCGAGCCCGAGCCCGAACGACACGCCGACCCGCAGCCCTGTGAAGGAGCCGGGCCCGACAGCCACGGCGACCTTGGTCAGGGCTTGGTTCTTCGCAAGCGCACGAAAGCAGGCGGGCAGGTCGAAGCCTGGGCCTGAGTCATGAACCTCTTCGGCGGCCACTGTTCCGTCGGGACGCAGCAACGCCACTGCGGAGCGAGCCGATGAGGTGTCGATGACGAGGATCACCTGCTGATGTCTCGCTCCAGGCGCAAGCGCCGCCGGTCGCCACCGAGATGCTCGATCGAGAGCAGACCAGCCTCCGGTGCGTCAAGCCGGTTGCCCCACTCGACGACTACAGCGCCCTGGTCGAGAAGCTCCTCCAGCCCTAGCTCGACGAGTTCTGCGCTCGCCTCCAGGCGGTAGAGGTCGACGTGGGCCAGCTGGACGCGGCCTGGATACACGCGCACCAGCTGAAACGTCGGGCTGGCGATGTGCGCTGACGATCCGGCGCCACGAGCGACGCCGCGAACGAACGTCGTCTTGCCGGCGCCGAGGTCTCCTTCAAGGAGAAGCATGTCACCCTGACGGAGACCGCTGCCGAAGCGCTCGCCGGCCTGCTCGGTTTCAGCCGGCGTGTTGGTGACTACGTCAAGCAAAGTGGTCGTAGCCACTCAGATTTATCTGCACCGGCTTCTCGTCCGCGCCCACCACCCTGATCGTTGGATCCTCGGTCAATACGCCGATCGGCCGCAGGCCGGCTCCGCGGATCGCGTCCTCCGGGCCGGCGCAGACAAGCTCCGCCTCCTCGCCGCTTGTCAGCGCGTCCTCCAGCGTTGCGCCCTCGGCGACTTGCACTTCGGCGACCCTGATGACACAGCCGGCGCCCGACATCTCGGCAAACTTCTGCATCTCCCGGAGGAGCCCGTCCGAGACATCGCCACAGCACAGGCCTGCGTCGTTGAGCCTGCGACCCTCATCGAGGAGGGGTTCGATACGAAGAGCACGACGCTGCTTGAGCGCCATCGCCGCTGCGCCGAGCGGACCGGTTATGGCGACCGCCCAGCCTGGACGCGCCTCGCTGCGCGCGAGCGGCCGGTCCTGCCGGCGGCCGACGACTGTGATGGAAAGGACAGCGGGGCCGTCGATCGAGCTCGTATCGCCGCCGACGATCTGCAAACGGACTTTGTGCGCCAGCTGATCCATACCTCGGTACAAGCCGACGAAGTCGTCGACTGACCAAGATTTCGGAGCCGCGATCGATACCAGGGCCCACGAAGGGGTCGCGCCTTTCGCGGCAAGGTCGCCGAGCGCCAGGGCCAACGCGCGCCAGCCTGCGTCTTCCGACGTCATCCAGCCAAGGTCGAAATGGACTCCTTCGACCGACGTGTCACAGCTGGCGACCGTGAAGACCCCATGGTCGATCCATACAGCGGCGTCGTCCTCACCCGCGGAGATCTCGAACCCCTGGGTCGCGATGTACGGCAGGATCCGGCGCAGCAGCTCCGATTCGCCGAGGCCTTCGAGCTTGGTCATCCGTCGAGAATCGTACGGAGGCGGCGCGTAGCCGATTCGGGATCTGGCGAATCGCCCACCGCCCTCACGACGCAGACGCGGCGAAGGCCCGCGTCGGTCAGCTCTCCAATATTGGATTCGTCAATGCCTCCGATGGCAAAGACGGGCACGACGGGCCCGACTGCGTCGGTGACCTCCGTCACGCCGCCAGGGCCGATCACCGCCTTCTGCGGCTTGATCGGTGTCGCGAAGGCGGGGCCTGAGCCGATGTAGTCGGCGCCCGACTCGATCGCCGCGAGAGCTGCGCTTGGGGTTGAAGCCGAGGCGCCAATCAGGAGGCGGTCCCCGGCGACGCGCCGCGCGGCTGCCAAGCTGAGGTCGTCAGGCCCAAGGTGGACGCCGTCAGCTTCGCTGACCAGGGCGAGATCGAGGTGGTCGTTGACCACGAAGAGGGCGCCCGAGGCGCGTGTGAGGTCGCGAAGGCGTCGGGCCAGCAGCAGCAGCTCGCCTCGGGCAAGGCTCTTGTGGCGGAGCTGAAGCGCGTCAGCGCCCCCGCGCAGTGCGGCGGCTGCAATAGCGGCAAGGCGGTCGGGCTCCTGGTCAGGGGTGATCACGTAGAGGCGGGCGGCGAGGAGTCGCTCCAGGAGGAGGTGTCTGATGGTGGGCTCAATCTAACGAGCCAGGGAGGACGGTTGTTGCTGGCTTGCCGTAGCAAGTAGGTCCGGCGGGGGCCGGACCTACTGTGTAAAAGCCAACGCGGGGGCGCAGGCAAGGTCGAAAGCTAGTGGCGGGCCGGATCTGTCAGGCGGTTTCCAGCACTTCCTCGGGGTCGGCGATCGTGATGGGGTTGCGCAGGCGGAGGACCTTGTGCTGGACCTCGAACAGGACGTCCATCATCGGCACCACCCGATAACGGATCCGGAAGGGGTCCGAGCGGGCCTCCACAGGCACCGGACGGGCCAGGACCAGCTCGATGAGGGATCCGGCCCGCTCACGAAGGCGGGCAGGCACCCTGTCGATTCCCTGCAGGTTGAGCTCCTCGAGTGAGAACATCAGTTCGTCGATGCCGCGAATGATGGCGGTGAGCCTCTCGTTCTCCGAGCGCTGCACGCGGCGCTGCCGATCGGAGGTCTCGATCTCGCGGTTGACGTCGGCCAGTTGAGCCATTGCGAATTCGGATCTTGCCGACGATCGTTTGCAGAAACCTTTCAGTCCCAGAAAGGGGAAGCAGAAGGGACCCTAAAGCAGTATCTGCCGGAGTTTCTCCCTGAAAGCGGGAGGGACCTCGTCCTTATCGCAGCACACCTTGACGAGCCGCTTCAGGTGGACCTGGAAGTCGTACTGGTCGGCGCAAGGCGGGCAGGTCTCCAGGTGGAGCTTCAATTCGAGCATTTCCGTGTTGTTCAGCTCACGGTCGACGTAGCTGTCGAGGTGCTCAATACAGTCGTTGCAATTCATTGCTGGGGCACCTGATGGGTGCCGCTGGCGCGGACAATACCGGATTCGACGGCATAGTCATAGAGGGATCGCTGAAGTTGCTGGCGCGCGCGGTGCAGGCGCGACATCACTGTGCCGATGGGGACCCCCAGGGTCTGGGCCGCGTCCTTGTACGAAAATCCCTCGACGTCGACCAGGAGGACCACCTCACGGTGGAGGGGCGGCAGCTTCTCGACGGCGGCCACGACCTCTGAGGCGGCCAGCTTGTCAAGGACGTCCGCCTCGGGCTTGGCGCCCTCGTCCCGCAGCTTTTCGTACAGGACGAACTCTCCGACGTCGTCAAGGCTGACATCCTCTTTCCGGGAACCCTTGAAGCGGTCCCAGAACAGATTTCGCATGATCGCGAAGAGCCATGCCTTCATGTTCGTGCCCGGCTGGTAGCTGTGCTGGTAACGAAGCGCGCGGAGGTAAGCCTCCTGGACCAAGTCCTGCGCCTGGTCGGGGTCACGGGTGAGTCGCAGTGCTCCGCGGTACAGGGTGTCGAGATGTGTCAATGCCTCTTCTGCAAAGGCCGTGCGCGCTGGGCTTTCCGCCATCAGAAGTGCCAGTTTACGTTCACCTGCCTTGCGTCATCTGGAATCAAGGGAGGGGGTCGCGTTATTCCGAATAGCGCCTCTCGACCCGGGGACCGAGGGATGTGAGAACGTCCCATGAGATCGTGCCCGACCACTCGGCGACCTGCTCGGCGGTGATTCGCTCGTCCTCGTCCTCGCCGATAAGGGTCACGACGTCGCCTACCTTGACTCCCGGCACTTCTGTCACGTCGATGGTCATCGCGTCCATGCTGACGACGCCGATCACCGGCGCGCGGCGGCCCCGCACCAGTACGTGGCCGCGATTGGAGCGGGCTCGATGGACACCGTCCGCATATCCCGCGGCGACCACTGCGACAGGCGTCCTGGCCGTGGCCCGCCACGTCGCCCCATAGCCAACGGTGTCCCGCACCTCCACCGTCTTGACCTGGGTCACCACCGCCCGAAACGCAAGCACAGGTTGCTGGCTGGGCCACTCGCAACCGTAGAGCCCGATGCCGCAACGGACGGCGTCCAGCGCAAACTCCGGATAGCGCCTCGCGCCGGCCGTGTTGCACGCGTGGCGAATCCCGGGATCGACATCGAATGTGCCCAGTGCCTCGATGAAGCGCTCGTACTGCTTGCGCGTCATCGCCTCATCCGAGTCCGCGGACGCGAAATGCGTGAGCGTCCCCGCGAGGCGGAGCCCAGGCGCCTGGTCGATGAAACGTGCCATTGAGGCAGCCTCGCCGGGAGCGCAACCGAAGCGCCCCATCCCCGTGTCGATCTTGAGGTGCAAAGGAACCACAGTGCCGTGATCGTCCAACGCCTTGGCGATCTCCATGCTTGACACGGTGATCGCAAAGCCACTGGCGGCGGCTGCCGGTGCCAGTGATGGAGGCACCGCGCCCATCACCAGGATCCGGTCGTCGCTCACGAGGCCGTGCAGCTGTTGGGCTTCCTCCAGTGTCGCCACTCCCAGGCCTGTGGCGCCACCCTCGAGGGCGGCGCGCGCCACCTGCACAGCGCCGTGGCCGTAGCCGTTCGCTTTGACGACAGCGAACAGGCTTGACGCGCCGGGAAGGTGGGCGAGGATCGAGGCCGCGTTGGCGCTCACAGCGTCAAGGTCGACGTCGGCCCAGCGAAGTCCTGTGGTCAGAGGCCGCCCTGCCGCAGAACGTTCATGACCAGCGGTATCTCGAGGAGGAGGTCACTCGCCAGCAGCCCGGATTCGCCGAGCCGCTGCGAGATGCGCCGGCCGGCCGCCGCGTGGATGTAAACGCCGGTGACGGCAGCCGCATAGGGATCCGAGCCCTGGGCGAGCAGCGCCCCGATGATTCCTGACAGGACATCCCCGGTCCCCCCTGTCGCCAGAGCGGGGACTTCGTGCGGGTCCTCGCTGGTCCGCCCGTCAGGGTGTGCGACCACCGTCCTCGCGCCCTTGAGGACGATTACCGCCCCCCACTCCTTCGCCGCCTTGCGCGCCGCTCCGACGCGGTCGGCGGCGATCGCCTCAGTCGTCTTGCCGGTGAGCCGCGACATCTCGCCAGGGTGCGGGGTAAGGATCCTGTTTTTGCCCAGCTTGCCCTTGGACCGCGGGGCGTCGCCCAGGGCATTCAGAGCATCAGCGTCGAGGACCAGCGGGCAGGTGACGTGGTGCACCAGGTCGAGGACGAGGCGCCAGGTCGATCGGTCGCGGCCGAGGCCTGGCCCGATCACCCCTGCCTCTGCCGTCGCGAGCTGGCGCAGCACCAGGTCGTAGGCGGCGTGCCCAACAGCACCCGGCGCAACCTCCTGGACCGGGGTCGCCATCACCTCTGTGCACTTGGCGGCGAGGATCGGATAGATGGTGTCGGCGACCAGGAGGCGCACCAGCCCCGCGCCGGTTCTTGCGGCCGCCGTCGAGGCCAGGTAGGCCGCCCCGGTGAAGCCCAGGCTGCCCGCGAGCACGACCACCGTGCCAAAGGTCCCTTTGTGCGCGTCCCGCGGGCGGTCGGGGAGGACGACTGCCTCCGGCGCTGGCAGGAGGTCGTCAACCACGTCCGGCATCTCGAGGTGGGCTGTGGCGACCGCCAGGGCGCTGTGGTGGGTGATGCTCACCTCGACCCGAGCGCCGCGGTCGTTGCCCAGCAGACGCACGTGAGGGGCTCCGCTGGCGCTGGGGAGGACCTCGATGCGGCGCCGCGGGAAGCAGATGCCGGTGCCGTCGAAGCACTTGATGACAGCCTCTTTGGCCGCCCAGCGCCCGGCGAGACGTTCCGAGTTACCGTCGCAGTAGGCGACTTCAGCAGGCGTGTAGACCTTCCTGAGGAAGCCAATCCCCGACCTGCTCACCGCAAGTGCGATTCGATCCACCGACACTGCGTCAACCCCAATGCGTTGCACAGCCTTAATTGTCGGCCCTAAGCGAACTCCCCTCCCCGCTCCGCGGGGGAGGGGTTGGGGGTGGGGGCGCCCAACGCGTCATCTGTCAGCGCGGGAACGGCCCGGCTACAGCCGGGCCTCCTGGGTCCTATTCGACCGTAACGCTCTTCGCCAGGTTTCTCGGCTGATCCACGTCCTGGCCCAGCTCCACTGCCACGTGGTAGGCGAACAGCTGCAGCATCACCGTGTTCAGGATTGCGCCGGCCGCTTCTTCGACAGCCGGCATCACGAACACATCAGTCGCGACGCCGTCCAGCGAGTGGTCGCCTTCTGTCACAAGCGCCAGTACCGGCGCGTTGCGAGCCACGATCTCGTGGACGTTGCTGACCATCTTGTCCTTCGTCGCGCTCGCCGTGCACATAGCGATGACAGGGAAGTTCTCGTCAAGCATCGCGATCGGCCCATGCTTGAGCTCGCCGCCCGTGACGCCCTCGGCGTGTATGTAGGAGATCTCTTTCAGCTTGATCGCGCCTTCAAGGGCAATCGGGTAGCCGAGCCCGCGGCCCGTGTACATGAAGTTCCGGTAGCGGCTGTACTTGTGCGCGATCTCGGCGATCTCCTTCTCACGATCGACGATCCCCTGCACGTGGTCGGGCAGCGCCCGCAACGAAGCGACAAGCTCATGACGGCGTTCGAGCGACACGCGCCCGTGGACTGTGGCCATGCGCAGTCCAAGCAGATAGAGGCTGACGACGTGTGCGAGCAGCGTCTTGGTCGACGCAACTCCGATCTCCGGACCTGAGTGCAGGTAGATGGCGCCATCGGCATCGCGCGCGGCTGAGCTTGCAACGACGTTGGTGACGGCCACTGTAAGCGCGCCGCGCTCCTTCGCCTGATGAAGCCCTACCAGCGTGTCTGCAGTCTCGCCAGATTGGGTGATCACTACAGCCAAGGTGTCCTTTCCGAAGGTCGGCCGCCTGTAGCGGAACTCGGAAGCGTCCATGGCCTTGGCCGGAATCCCGGCCCAATCTTCGATGACGTACTCTCCGATCATCGCCGCATGTAGCGACGTGCCCATGCCGAGCAGCAGCACCTCGTTGTAGCTGCGAAGGTCGTCATCCGTGGTATCGAACTCGCGGAACGCGACCAATCCGTCGTCGGTGAGCCGCCCTCGCATCGCGTTGGCGACCGCCTCCGACGACTCGTTTATCTCCTTCAGCATGAAATGCGAGTAGCCGCCCTTCTGCGCCTGGCTCAAGTCCCAGTCGACGTGGATGAGCTTCGGCTCGACGCTGACACCGTCGAGCGTTGAGACCTCTGCGCCGAGCGGTGTCACGGCGGCCACCTCGCCCTCACCGAGAACCAGCACGCGCTTGGTGTAAGGGATGATCGCGGTGATGTCAGAAGCGATGTAGTACTCGTCATCGCCGAGGCCGACCACCAGAGGCGCGTTGAGCCTGGCACCGATCAGTAGCTCCGGGTCATCGGTCGAGAACATCGCCAGCGCGTATGCGCCGCGGATGCGTCGCAGGGCTGCCCTGACGGCACTCAGGAAATCGCCCTTGTAGTTGGCCTCGATCAGATGAGGCACAACCTCGGTGTCGGTGTCAGATGTGAACTCGTGGCCGGCCGCCTCGAGCTCAGCCTTGAGCTCGGCGAAGTTCTCGATGATGCCGTTGTGGACGACAAAGATCCTGTTGTGGCAATCGGTGTGAGGGTGGGCGTTGACAAACGTGGGTTTTCCGTGCGTCGCCCAGCGGGTGTGACCGATGCCGAGCGTGCCCGTCGGCATGTTCGCCTTGAGCTTGTCGATCAGGGTGTCCACCTTGGCCTCGGACTTGGTAACGCTGGTCCGGCGGTCTGATCCCGCCTTCGGCATCTCCAGCACGGCGACGCCAGCCGAGTCGTAGCCGCGGTATTCGAGGCGCTTCAAGCTCTCCATGAGGATGGGGGTGGCCTGGCGGTCGCCGAGGTAGCCGATGATTCCGCACATACCCTAAGAACTCCTACCCGGGGTTATTTCGACGAAAGCTGAACGGGTCGCGCTGGATTCAGGTTACAGAACGGGCCCTAAGGCGTGGGCGAGGGGGAGGCCTGGACGTTGGGATCAGGTGAGATCGAATACGTCACCCGGGCAATCTGGGCCGAACCCGAGACCCCTGCCGGGTACGGGATCGTAAGGGTGATGGCGAAAGTTGAAGTGTGGCCGCTGAGGTCGACGGGGGGCAGGCTCAGGGTCGTGTACTTGATGAGCACGTCGGCTGGACCTGTGATCACAACGGCTAACGGATCGACCGAAATGCCCCTCACGCTGTAGCCGGGCGGCGGCCCGTGTGACGGGGGAGAATTGATAAGAACGACCTGTTTGGTTGTCGTGGCGGTCTTGGCTTCGACCTGGACCTCCACCCCTGAAAGGTCCAACCCCGATACTGGAACTGTCTTCGAGAAGTTCGTGGCGTCGAGTGGCGTACCGCTCTGCTCGAGGCTTGGCGGCAGGTTGCCGACGACGAACTTATCGCCCCCCACAGGTGCTGTCAGATCCACATAAGCATTCAAGTTCGGCTTGCCGCTGGCGTCGTTCTCCCAGCTGGCTGGCCCATCGAAGTGGACCACGCACGGAGAGGCGGGACACCTTGCCTCGGCCTTGGTCACCACCCATCCGGGGGCCGCCCGGGGAGGTCGCACCTTGACCGTGAGAGGAACTGTCGCGCGCCGATCGATGTTGAGCGCGAACGGCACCGAAGAATTCTGGACGTTGACACCCGCGACTTGCGAAGTGACCACGAGGTTGACCTGCACAGCCGGACCAGGCTTGGCTTTCGATAGATCAAACTTCGCCTGGAGCCTGTCGGCGGTCACGGTCGGGATCGTGTCAGCCAAACCGGTCACCCTGACCGTTGTCTTGGTCGGGGCATTGATGACTATCAGGTCAGGCGGCATGGTCCACTGGAAGTTGCTGACGGTGAGCGTCTTGAACGTCGGCGGGTTTTGGGAGAAAGCGACAGCCCCGAGCATCAGCACCGACAGCCCCAGGGCTAGAAGCTTGAGACGCCAGCTATCGATTACCCAGTTCACTTGCGGCGCCCCAGGAAGCCGTTCCCCGTCGACACGGGGCCAGGCACCTTGACGCTGACGACCCGCCGCAGCCCGTCGCCGTCGAGGTTCCGTGTGATCTTGCCTTCCTCTATCACCGAAATCGCACCAGTCTCCTCAGAGACTACGAGCACCAGTGCGTCCGATGCCAGCGACAGCCCAAGGGCCGCCCGATGGCGCGTACCAAGCCGTTCTCGCACTGCGCCTTCCTCAGGGAGAGGCAACAGGCAGCCGGCGGCGATGATCTTGTTTCCCCTCACGATCACTGCGCCGTCATGAAGGGGTGAGTTGGGATAGAAGATCGACTGGAGGAACTCGGCCGAGATTTCTCCATCGATTCGGACGCCAGTCGCGGCGTAATCCTCGAGTCCCACGTCTCGCTCGAAAGCGATTAGAGCGCCGTTTCGCTTGGCGCTCATGCGCTCAGCCGCCCGGATGGCCTCGGAGATGGCCTGGCTGTAAAGTCGCGTGCTGTAGCCGGCAAGGGGGCGGCCGATGTTACCAAGCCTGCCCAGCTGGTCCATCGCTCGCCGAAGCTCGGGCTGGAACATGACGATGACGGCGATCAAGATGAAAAACGCGGCGTTCTTGAACAGCCAGCTCAGGAGGACCAGGTTGAACTGGGTGGCAACCACGCCGACGACAACCAGCAGCACCAGGCCAACCAGGATCTGCGTGCCCTGCGTGCCGCGAAGCAGGCGCAGCAGCTGATAGAGGACGAAGGCCACCACCAGGACGTCGACGACCTCCCCCCAACCGAGATGCCGCACCACCTCGCGCAGCTGCAGAAGGAAGTCCTGGATTCCCTGCATTTACTCTCCTGCTCCGAAGACCTGCGCCATCAGCGCCATCTGGGCATAGAGCCTGTTGGCGGCCTGATCGAGGACGACAGAGCGAGGACCATCGATCACCTCGTCGGTCACCTCCTCACCACGATTGGCGGGGAGGCAATGCATGAACACGGCGCCTGGCGCTGCATCCATCAGCTCCTGGTTGACCTGGTAGCCGGCAAACTTCTTGCGCCTCACCTCTCGCTGGCTTTCCTGACCCATCGATGCCCAGACGTCGGTGTAGATCGCCGTCGCTCCGGCAACGTCCGCGACATCCGTGCTCAGGTTAACCCTGAAGCTCACTGGATTGAGGTCGCGAGCACGATCAACCACGGCGGGCGCCGGCTGGTAACCAGGCGGCGCGATCACGGTCAGGGAAAACCCGAGCAGCGCAGACGCCTCGATCAGAGAGGCGACGATGTTGTTGCCGTCGCCGACGTATGCGACATGCTGCTGCTCTAGCGGGCCGACCTGTTCCTCCAGGGTCACGAGGTCGGCAAGGATCTGGCAGGGATGAGAGCGATCGGTGAGGCCGTTGATGACAGGCTTCTCCGCCGCTGCGGCCAGCTCGATGAGATCCTCATGCGTGCGCAAACGCGCCACGATCCCATCTACGTAACGGTCGAGGACCCGCGCCGCATCGCCCACCGTCTCTCGGACGCCGAGCTGGACGTCTTGCTCCGTCAGAGTGGTGGTGGTCCCGCCCAGGCGGGCGATCCCCACCTCAAACGAGACCCGAGTCCGGTGTGAGGGCTTTTGAAACAGCATTGCGACATGGCGGCCCGCCAGCGGCCGCTCGGCCCAGCGACCAGCCTTGATGGCGTGCGCGAGGGCAAGCACGTCGCGCAGCCCGGCTGCGTCGAGGTCGGCTACGTCTAGAAAGTCGCGGCCCGATAGAGCGGTCACTGAGGGGTCAATGATGCCGTGTGGGCCTTGACGGGGCCCATCCCTTAACCCAGCTTTCGCGCCTACAAGCGGGGTTCGATGAGCTCGCCGGCAGCGACAGGCGTTACGGCCAGGTCGCGAACCGAGTCGAATTCCGGGAGCCGGGCGCGCAGCCTGGCGTCGTCCCGCAGCTTGAGGATGAGGTCCCGGCAGGCAGCGGGTTCGAGCCCGAACTGGGCTGGCTTGAAGCCAAGTGGTGGCTCGTTACGGAAGTGGATGGTGATGCGGTCGGTGATTCGGACGTTTGGCCACGAACCCGGGTCGGAGAGGGTCACCGTGTCCATGAGAGACCAAACCGCTCTCATCTCGTGGCGTCCGTGGATGACCACCATTCGATCGCGGAACAGCCCCAGTCTGTCGCGAGGCCACGAGCGGAGCTGCAGCGCCGCCGCAGCAGCGACCGCCACGGCGCCGATGGCTCCGGCGGCAAGGGCGACGGCGGCAACCAAACCGCCTGGCAGACGGTCTGCGCCCGCTGCGAGGAGGCCGAAGAGCAGGGCAAAGGCGAGACCGGATACCCCGAGGGTCACGATCGAACGGCGCGATCGGACATAGATCATCGACGCCCCACCAGGGACTAGTTTAGGCGCGCCAGTGACACGGGGCGCCGTGGGCCGCATTATGTTTGGACGCCCTGTAAGGGGTTCTCAAGGGATAGGAGTGGGTGACATGGATGTGATGACCCAGCGAGCGGACATCGACGCCGCTGTTTCGGGTAAGACGGTCTGCACGATCTTCGCCGACGCCGCCAAGAAGTGGGGTGATCGTCAGGCTCTGCGCTGGAAGCGCGACGGCGAATGGCAAAGCCTGGACTGGAAGGGCTACCGTGCCGAGGTCGCCGCCGTGACGATGGCTCTAACAGAGCTCGGGTTCGGACCAGGGCAGTTCGGCCTGATCATGGCGCGCAACGTGCCAGAGCATGTCATCGCCGACCTTGGCATCGTGCACGCGGGCGGGACCGCGATCAGCGTTTACAACACGCTGGCGCCCGAGCAGATCGAGTACGTCGCCAACCACTCCGAGGCGAGCGCGGCTTTCGTGGAGGATGAAGCGTTTCTCGCCAAGTTCCTCGAGATCCGGCAGTCCACTCCAAACCTGCGTCACCTGATCCTCATCCGAGGCGAGGCTCCCGAAGGGGTGCTGTCGTGGGAATCGCTGGTCGCCAAGGGCCGCGCCGCGTATGAGCGCGACCCGGCGGCGTTCGAAGCGTCGGCGCGAGGGGTGGGTCCTGAGGACACAGTCAGCCTGATCTACACGTCGGGCACCACCGGCCCTCCCAAAGGCGTCATGTACTCGCACAACAACGTCGTCTGGACGCTGGAGTCGGCGCGAAGGATTCTGGAGCTGCACAACGAAACGCTGCTGAGCTACCTCCCACTCGCGCACGTGGCCGAGCGCTTCACCTCGCAGTGGGGCAGCATCTACAACGGGCACGAGGTCTACCTGTGCCCTGATCCGACCGAGCTGCTGCCCTACCTCCTCGAGGCCAGGCCCACGGCGTTCGTTGGGGTGCCTCGCGTATGGGAGAAGTTGATGGCGGGCATCAATGCCGGCCTTGGCGCCGAGCCAGACGAGACGAAGAGGCAAATGGCGCAGGGCGCGCTTGCCGCCTCCATGCAGGCGTACAGGTTGAAGCGCGATGGGCAGCCGGTGCCCGCGGAGCTCACCGCCGTGGTCGAGCGCGCGCAGCCCCTGTTCATGCTGCTCCGCTCCAAGATCGGCCTCGAACGCTGCCATCTGGCGGTCACCAGCACGGCTCCGTGCCGGCCCGAGGTGCACGAGTTCTGGGCGGCACTCGGCATGCCTCTTTACGAGGTTTGGGGGATGAGCGAGCTCACCGGACCCGCCACGGCGGTGCCTCAGGACGATCATCGCGCGCCGTCAGTCGGGCTGCCGCTTCCGGGCGTTGAAGCGCGCCTGGGAGAGGACGGCGAGCTGCTGATTCGGGGTGGCAACGTGATGGTCGGGTATTACCGCGATCCCGCCAAGACCGCGGAGGCGATCGACGCAGATGGTTGGGTGCACAGCGGCGACATCGCGCAGCTGGGGCCCGACGGTCACTTTCGGATCGTCGACAGGAAGAAGGAGCTGATCATCACGTCGTCCGGCAAGAACATCTCGCCGGCGAACCTTGAAGCTGTCGCGAAGTCGAGCCCGATCATCGGGCAGGCTGTCGCCATTGGCGACGGTCACAGCTTCATCACCGTGCTGGTCGTGCTGGATCCGCAGGTGGCCCCAATGTGGGGGAAGGCACACGGAATCACGTCCCAGTCGATGGCAGAGCTAGCCCAACATCCTTCGACGATCGCCGAGGTTCGGCGCGCCCTCACACTCGCCAACACCCACCTATCGCGGATCGAGCAATTCAAGCGGTTCACGATTCTTCCTGACGAGTGGTCACCAGAGTCCGAGGAGCTGACTCCGACGATGAAGCTCAAGCGGCGCGTCATCCACTCCAAGTACAAGGACCAGATTGAGGCCATGTACGGAGACCCGCCGGGGGGCCACTCAGTCGAGGCCGACCATAACGGCAGCGGCGACCGCTAAGCTCGCCTCTTCGCTGTTCGCTGCGCCGCCCTGGCGGAAAGCACAGCGTCGGTGAACAGCCGCGTGGCGAGCCTGCTTTTGGGCTCGCCAAGCCGGGTGGCGAGCGTTGCCAGCTTTTCCACGACGCGGGGCTCCACGCTGAGCCTGTACAGCTGTTTGACGACTGGGGTCTTGTCCTTCATCCGAACCTCCTGAGGCATTTGGGCGAGTCGCTAGGATTCTCAGGGCCGAGCGCCGCACAGCCAACCCAGGCTGTTAACGCCAGATGGAGGGATTTCTGACTCGATGGGGGCTCTCGCGTTCTTAAACCGCATCCGGCTGGCCAGCCTCCTCGAGCGGGAGCGCGCGACTTACAGGCAACGCAATCCTCGTTCTCACGGCGCTTACACCAGCGCCAGTCACCTGTTTGGCAGGGTCCCGATGACCTGGATGAACAAAGCGGCGGGCGGCTTTCCTCTCTACGCTGCGAAAGCGCGTGGCGCACGAGTGGAGGACATCGACGGGCACGTGCTGATCGACTTCTGCCTCGGCGACACGGGAGCCATGGCCGGGCATTCGCCTGCGGCCATGGTGGAGGCGGTGGTTGAGCAGATCGCGAGCAAGGGCGGAGTGACGACGATGATGCCAACCGCTGACGCAGATTGGGTGGGAAGCGAGCTTGCGCGCCGTTTCGGCCTCCCTTACTGGAGCTTTTCGCTGACCGCGACCGATGCCAACAGGTGGGCGATCAGGCTCGCCCGTGCGATTACAGGACGCCCCAAGATCCTGTTCAACAGCTACTGCTACCACGGCACCGTCGATGAGTCGCTGATCGTCGTCGGTCGGGACGGCCGCGGGACGAGCCGCGAGGGCAACGTCGGCGCACCCTCTGACGTCACCACGACGAGTAGGGTCGCCGAGTACAACGACCTGCAAGGTCTCGAACGCGAGCTGGCTCATCGCGACGTTGCCGCGATGTTGATGGAGCCGGCGCTGACCAACATGGGTATCGTGCTGCCCGCTGATGGATATCTCTCCAGCGTGCGCGAGCTGACAAAAAAGTACGGAACCCTCCTTATCAATGACGAGACCCACACCTTCTCAGCGGGGCCGGGGGGCGCGACTCGAGCATGGGGACTGGCGCCTGACATGCTGACCATCGGCAAAGCCATTGCGGGCGGAGTTCCTGTCGGGGCTTACGGACTTTCGGCGGAGCTCGCCCACCACCTCGAGAATCGAAGTGACCTGGACATGGTCGACGTGGGTGGCGTCGGTGGGACTCTTGCCGGCAACCCGGTTTCAGTCGCCGCCGCGCGCGCGACGCTCGAGCACGTTCTGACCGACAAGGCCTTCGAAGGGATGATCACGCTCAGCACCCGTTTCACTGCCGGCGTGCAGCAGGTCATCGACACCCATGAGCTGCCCTGGTCGGTGAGCCAGCTAGGCGCACGGACGGAGTACCGGTTCACGTCACCGCCGCCTTCGAATGGGACCGAGTCTCACGCGGCAACCGATGCCGAGCTCGAAGACTACTTACACGTCTACCTGGCCAACCGCGGAATCCTGATGACGCCGTTCCACAACATGGCGCTCATGTCACCGGCGACCACAGAGGCTGACGTGGACCAACATCACAATGTCTTCAGCGAAGGGGTCGGCGAGCTGGTCGCGGTCTGATCAGGCGATCAGTTTCGCCTGAAGTTGCGAGATGTCCGCCTGGGACACTCCCGCCGCCTCCAGGTAGGCCGTGACCCCTCCCCATCGCGTGTCAATGTGTTCGAGCACGCCGACGATGCGCTCTGGCGGGCAGCGCAGGTCATCCTTCATCCACTCCAGCTGCTCGGGTGTCGCTGCCGCGAGCCATTCCAAGTACCTCGTGGCCATCTGCGAATCGGTCTCTGCATAGTCGGCGGCGATCGCATCGACCCCAACTCCAGCGAGCGCCAGGCTCATCGCCGCCACCATGCCTGTCCTGTCCTTACCGGCAAAGCAGTGGAAGACAGCTGTGCCCTCTGTCCTCGCGAGCGTGGTGAAGATTGCCCCGAATGCGGCGGGCCGGTGCTCGAGCATCATCAGATATCGCTCGAACATGTCTGACGCCTCGCTCAACTTGAGCATCGTCGCGTCGTCGACCAGGGGCATGTGCATGTAAGCCGGCGGTGGCGGGTAGTTAAACGGGTCAGGAATGGCGAAAGGACTTGGGGAAGTAGCGACCTCTGACTCGCTCCTCAGGTCGATGACCGTGGTCACACCGTAGGCGACCATCGCTTCCAGTCCGGCAGGGTTCAGGCTGTGCAGGTTGTCGGATCGGACCAGCACGCCGCTACGCGTGAGTCCACCCGTATGGGGCAGACCTCCGAGATCGCGCGTGTTCTGACAGTCAGGCCACGCCAGCCGCCGCGAGGGCACGACTACCGTTTCGTGTACTGCGGAGCCTTCCGGGCCCTCTTCAGGCCGTACTTCTTGCGCTCCTTCATCCTCGCGTCGCGCGTCAGCAGGCCGGCCTTCTTGAGCGCTGGGCGGAAATCCGGGTCGTACTTGATGAGCGCTCGCGCTATGCCGTGCGAGATCGCGCCCGCCTGGCCGCTGGTGCCACCACCGAAAACCTTGACGCTGATGTCGAACTTCCGCTGGGTGCTCGTTATGCGCAGCGGTGCCAGGGCCGCCATCTCGAGGACCCGGCGGCCAAGGTAGGCCAGGGTGTCCTTGTCGTTGATGACCACCTTGCCCTCACCTGGCTGGATGCGCACGCGAGCGACTGCATTCTTGCGACGCCCGGTTCCCCTGAGAAATACGTCAGCCAAGCTTGATGTCCCCCTTGGAGTCGAAGGTGATCACCTTCGGCT
>DATLPO010000100.1:0-1726 GCA_035535675.1 Candidatus Limnocylindria bacterium | reverse complement strand
TAAGAGCTGGGGTCAGACCCTGGCCTTTCGAGACAGTCACGCTCGAGCGCACGCTCCGAGGAGCGGAGTCAGACGCCTGGCACTCGGACCAGCGGAATGGTCTCATCGTCGTCCAAGTTGCCGGCCTCGACAAATCGGCGGAAAGCGGGCTGGGCGCGCGTGCGCCGACTCGCGAAGAGACTGAGGACGCCGTCGATGTCCAAGAAGGGCAGACCAGCTTCTAAACCGGCAAGCGCGCGAAAGCTTCTCCAGCGCCAGGATTCCGGGCGCAGGCAGAGGCCGGCGCGGACGGGATTCAGAGCCACATACCGGTGGGCCTCGAGCAGGTGCTCGTTGGTGACGATGTGAACGGAACCGAAGCGTCGCCCAAAGAGATGCCCGCTTCGCCCGTACTTCCAATTGAACCACTGCGCGTATGAACCGCACAGATGTTGCATCCCGCGTGAGAGTGTCGGCTCAGGCGTGTCGACGATGAGGTGGAAGTGGGTGCCCATCAGGCAATACGAACCAAGGTTCCACTGGTAACAGTCAACGATCGCCTCGAGTTGCGCTAGCAGCCTCCTGCGGTCAGCAGGCTCCCTGAAAACGCGTTCTTTCTCCACCGCCAGAGCGGCGACGTGATGGGTGGCGCCGGCAAAGTCAATCCGTTGCGGTCTGGGCACATGGCGAAGCTAGCTCACGCAGTAAGTCGCCAGGCCTGGGACGCGAGGATTGTTTCTGACTCGTCACGACGCCGACCCAAACTGCCGGGGTCAGACCCTTGCCGTTCGAGGCGTGACTCCAAAGGCCGGGGTCTGACCCTTGCCGTTCGAGACGTGACGCCGGAGCCCGGGCGCGGGCTCATTCGAGTAGGGCCGCCCATCGATCTCGAGTCCCAACGTAGAACCTCAGGGCGTCGTAAGCCTTCTCCGTGTCTTCGCTGTGGTCATGCGGTGATCGAAGCAGGTCGCTGAAGGCGGCGATGTCGGCGAGGTCCCAGCGGAGACGGAAGAAGTTCATGGCAACTGCGTCGAGCTCGTGGCCGGTCGCATCGGCGTAGCTGTTCGCTTCCTTTCCGTCGTCGCCAATCAGCATCCAGAGATCTCGCTCTGGCGGGGCCAGCGCGACCGTGTCCCAGTCGACGAGCACATGGCTGTCGCCAACCCGCATCACGTTGCCGCCGTGCGGCTCCCCATGGGTGACAACCCAGTCGGTGCTCCGCCGCGCTACGTCAACGGAAAGTCGGTCGCTCAAAGCCAGCAGCTCGGTCACATCGCTCGCGTGCGACGCGAGCAGTTTGCGTGCAGGTTCGGAGAAGGGCCCACCCGACCACCAGGTCTGGTGCAGCTCCCGGAGCGCTGCTTCGAGTCGGCCACGGCCGGGCAGGTCGAGGTCGACACGACTCGTCAAGGACCCGACCACCGGTGCACGGTGAAGACCCGCGAGCATCGTGAGGAGAGCAGCGCGCTCAGCGGTGTTGTAATGCCCAAAGGTGCCCGGCTCTCCATCAACGAACGGGAACAGAGCGAGGGTGTACCGCGGTCCGATTCGACGCACCGTTTCGCCGCGCGTCGTGAGAATCGGTGCGACCACGAAGCCGAGGCCTCCGTCGCGGAGGGCAACCGCCGTGTCAAATGCGCGCCTCAGGCCGTCGAACGCCGACTCACGTGTGTCCCCGAGCCAAGGCTTCTGGTCCAGGTCGTCGGCGGTGACGAAGCCGCGCTTTCCCTCGACGTCTTCTACCACC
>DATLPO010000099.1:0-12400 GCA_035535675.1 Candidatus Limnocylindria bacterium | reverse complement strand
AATTGAGCGAGGAACCTGCGCTTCCGGAGTTGCTGAGGGCCCTGGCCGCCAACCAGGAGCTCGTTCGCCTTTCGCGGCGCCGTTTCATGAAGGCGGCCGGCACGGTCGGTGGTCTCGCCGCCGGCAGCAGCGCCCTCGCGTGGCTGATTGAGGCCTGCGGCGGAGGCAGCACGTCGTCCACCAACACCAATGCGACGGTGACGATGGCGGTGTTCCAGGAGCCGGACACGCTCGACCCATCAGCCAGCGGCTTGATCACGGTCGGCGCGATCAGCGGCTGTATTTTCGACCGCCTCATCTGGGACCTGCCCGGCCACGGCGACTCGCCGTTCATTGCCGGCCTGGCGTCCGGCTGGGAGGCAACGCCGGACGCGACCAGCTACACGTTCCATCTCCGCAAGGACGTCAAATTTCACGACGGCACGCCCTTCAATGCGGCTGCTGTCAAGTTCACGTTCGACCACATCGTCGACCCGAACACGAAGTCCAAGTCCGCCGCCGGCGCGCTTGGCCCGTACTCGGACACCCAGGTGGTCGACGACTTCACCGTCAAGGTCAATTTCAAGTCGCCCAACGCCGCCTTTATGAACGAGGTCGCCACGTTCTCGATCGTCTCGCCGACGGCCGTGCAGAAATTCGGGGCTGATTTCGGCCGCAACCCGGTCGGCACCGGGCCTTTCAAGTTCAAGGAATACATCGTCGGGCAGCACGTCACCGTCGAGCGCAACCCCGATTACAACTGGGGCCCGGCGCCGCTCCGCACGGGGCCACCGCAGATCAAGACGATCATCTTCCGCATCCTCGCTGACCCCGGAACCCGGTTCACTGCGCTTCAGACTGGCGAGATCCAGCTCGCGCCGAACATCAACCCGCAGGACATCCAGACGATTAAAGGCGACTCGAAATACACCGTCTTTAACGTCGCGTCCACAGGCATGCCGTGGAACATCATGATCAACGCCCAGAAGGCGCCCACCAACGACCCGCTTGTGCGCCAGGCCCTGGAGTTCGCGACCGATCAGGCCACGATCATCAAGACCCTTTTCTTCGGTCTGTACACTGCCGCCGACAGCGTGTACACGCCGATCACGCCCGGCTACGACGCCGCGACCCAGGCGATCTACAAATACGACCCGGCGAAGGCGGGCTCGCTGCTGGACCAGGCCGGTTGGACCAAGGGCTCCGACGGCATGCGACAGAAGGGCGGTCAGAAGATGAAGCTCAACTTCATCAACATCTCAGGCTTCGGCTTTGACGGCATCTCGCAGCTGATGCAGTCGCAGTTCAAGGACGTGGGCATCACAGTCGACATCAGTGACCAGTCGTTCCCCGCAGTCGGTGACGCCTACAACCGCGGCGACCATCACCTCGCTGACTTTTTCTATTACGACGTCGATCCCTACTTCACGCGCGCGTTGTTCGGTGGCGACCAGATCGCTCACGGGTTCAATTGGGAGCACTACGACAACCCGGAGTTGACTGCAGCGATCGACAAGGCCAACGCGACCGCCGACAACACCCAGCGTGCAGAGCTGTACAAGCAGGTCGGCAAGACGATCATGGAGGCGGCGGTAATCATCCCGATCTACAACTCGAGCGGCCTATTCGTCGGCACCTCCTCTTTGAAGGGAATGGCATTCACGGTGAACGCGTTCCCGCTCTTCCACGCAGCGAGCATGTAAGGGACCCGCATGCTCCGTCTTCTGGCCCGGCGGGTCGCCATCTCGGCGCCGGTGTTGTTCGGGGTCACGGTGCTGGTGTTCTTGATCCTGCACCTGATCCCGGGCGACCCGGCCCAGATCCTGCTGTTCGGATCGCGCCCCACCCCGCAGCAGCTGGCCCAGTTGCGCGTGCAGCTCGGCCTGGACCAGCCGCTGCCTGTGCAGTACATCGGGTACGTGGGCCGGCTCCTCCATGGTGACCTGGGGACTTCCTTCATCACTGGGCGGCCGATCGCGGAGGAGATCGCCGCGCGCTTTCCCGACACGCTTCAGCTGACCCTCGCCGCCATGCTGGTGGCCGTGCTCATCGGCGTGCCCGTCGGCATCGCGGGAGGCTTGCATCCGGGGAGCTGGACGGATCGCCTCGCGGGAGGATTCTCGATCCTTGGTGTCGCGGTTCCGTATTTCTGGTTTGCGCTAATCCTCGTGCTTGTCTTCGCCGTCAACCTGCGCGTGCTCCCATCGCTGGGTGAAGGAGAGCCGCAGGCGATCGTGCTTCCAGCCGTCTCGTTGGGCTGGGGCCTGTCGGCCATCATCGCGCGACTGCTGCGCAACAATCTGGTCGAGATCTATCGCCAGCCCTACATGCAGGTCGCCAAAGCGAAAGGCCTGTCGGAAAGCATGATGCTGTACCGGCACGCGCTCAAGAACGCGCTCATCCCGGTGGTGACCATTCTCGGCCTGCAGTTTGGCAACGTGCTGAGCGGCGCCGTTGTCGTCGAGGTCATCTTCGGCCGGCCTGGCATCGGGAGCTACCTCGTCCAGGCCATCCAGGCCAAGGACATACCTGCGGTTCAGAGTGTCGTGCTCTTCATCGCGGTCATCTACCTCGTGATCAACCTCCTGGTCGACGTCGCCTATGGGGTCCTCGACCCGCGCATCCGGCTTTCCTGGACTGGCTCCCGGTGAGCAGTGCAGCACCTGCGGTTGGCTCGGGGCCGCCCTTCCGGCCGCTCGCCGATGCAGCACGGATTGCCAGGGCGCTGACCAGCGGAGATCGCGTCGGCGCCGCCGCCGTTTTGTTCATCCTGTTTGTCTGCATCGTCGCGTTGCTGGCGCCGACTCTCGCTCCGTACGATCCTGTCCACACCACCAGCGACACCCTCGCGGCGCCGAGCGTCCGTCACCCGTTTGGCACCGACCAGTTCGGCAGGGACATGCTGAGCCGGGTGATCTGGGGCGCGCGGATCATCCTGCTGGCGCCTGTCGTCGGAATTGGAATATCGACCGTCATCGGCGTGCCGCTGGGACTTCTGGCCGGCTATTCGACGCGCTGGATCAGCGCGGTGATCATGCGGACGATGGACGTCATGCTCGCGTTCCCGGGCCTACTGCTCGTCTTGATCGTGGTGACGATCATTGGAGGCGGCCTGGCCAACGTGATGATCGCGATCGGCGTCTCGTTCATCCCGGTCTTCGCGCGAGTGGTGTACGGGTCGACTCTTGCGGCGAAGGGACAGGACTATGTCCTCGCCGCCCGGGCGCTGGGCTACTCGCCGCTGCGGATCATGGCGTACCACATCCTGCCCAACGTGATGACTCAGATCATCGTCATTGCCAGCAGCGCGATCGGATGGGCGATTCTGACGGCTACGACCTTGAACTTCCTGGGTTTCGGCGTGAAGCTGCCGACGCCCGACTGGGGGGCCGATCTCGCCGCGGGCAAAGACTGGCTGCGGCTGGCCTGGTGGATAGCGACGTTTCCCGGGCTGGCCATCACGGCGATGATCCTGGCTTCCAACTACCTTGGCGACCAGGTGGCCGCCGTGTTCGATCCGCAAAGCCACTGGCGCGACCGCGCCAGCCGAGTAGGAGGGGAAGAAGTCTGATGAAGCTGCATATCCTGTTTCTGGGGGAGGCCTGCATCGATAAAGGGGCGGTGATCTCTCCCGGCGTGGGCGACGGCAAACGCATTCATATCCCGATTCCGGGCTATCTCATCCAGACCGATGACGGCAAGAACGTTTTGATCGACACCGGAATGCACAAGAACCACATCGAGGATCCGGAATACACGTTCAAGGGCCAGGAGATCTCCAAGGTCCTGCTGCCCGTGATGCGGCCGGAGGACTCGATGATCCGAAGACTGGCCGAACTCGATCTCTCGCCCCAGGATGTCCACTACGTCATCAACACCCACCTTCACTTCGATCACTGCGGAAACAACTACCTCTTCAAGGACTCGACCATCTATGCCAACAAGCAGCATTTCGAGTTCGCCAAAGAGAGTCCGAACTTCCCGAATCAGTACTTCGACCTGCCGTACCTCAAGTACGAGTTGCTCGAAGGAGAGCCGGAGATCTTTCCCGGGGTACAGTCGGTGCTGACCCCCGGGCATGCGCCTTACCACTGGAGCTTCTTGATCAACCTCAAGCACCAGGGCCATGTGCTCCTGTGCAGTGATGCGATCTATTGCCAGGACAATCTCGACCATGACTCGTGGGGTGGGCAGATGGAGCCGGAGGTCGCCAAGGAGAGCGCCAAGAAGCTGCTTGCCCTTGCCGACGAGAAGGACGCGATGATGATCTACGGCCACGACCCGGACCAGTGGCGGACGCTGCACAAAGCGCCGTCTGGTTTCTATTCCTGAGCGGGGGAGGTTATTCGATGGCAGCCAGCCACCTGATCCGAAACGTAACTTTGATCGACGGCCTCGGAGGAGAGCCCCACGCGGACTGGGCGGTGGCGGTCGAAGGCGAGCGCATCGCCTGGATCGGCCCCAGCGCGCAGGCGCCGGCGTTCGATCCGCACAACGTCGTCGATGGCAAGGGGCACTCGCTGCTGCCCGGGATGATCAACAGTCACGTCCACCTGTGCAACGACGGCTCCGCCGATCTGTTCGGGCAGGTCCTGAACGACAGCATCCCGATTGCCACGATCCGCAGCGTGATCAACGCGCGCCTTACGCTGGCGGCGGGCATCACGACAGTCCGCGACTGCGGCGCGGCGAACCAGATCGCCATCGAGATCGCCAAGGCGGTGGATCGCGGCCTCATCGAGGGGCCTCGGGTGCGAGCTGCCGGCCGCGTCGTCACGATGACCGGTGGGCACGGGCATTTCATCGGGCGAGAGGCGGATGGACCCGACGAGGTGCGCAAAGCTGTGCGCGCCGAGATCAAAGGCGGCGCGAACTTCATCAAGGTGATGGCCACCGGCGGCGTGCTCACGCCCGGCGTCGATCCAAGCCAGACCGCGTTTCAGCTCGACGAGCTGCAGGCTGCGGTGGAGGAGGCGCACAAGGCGGGCCGACCCGCAGCCTCACACGCGATCGGTAACGGCGGCATCAAGAACGCGTTGCGGGCGGGTATCGACTCGATCGAGCACGGTTTCTATCTCGATGACGAGGCCATCAACCTCGCCCTCAAGAACGAGACCTTCCTCGTGCCCACCCTCATCGCGGTGGACCAGATCGTGAACAACGGCGCTAAGGGCGGGATCCCCGATTGGGTCGTGAAAAAGGCTCAAGGCGAGAGCGGCCACCACCGGGAGAGCTTCGCCATGGCCGTCAAGTCGGGAATGCGGATTGCGGCCGGGACTGACGCCGGGACGCCTTTCAATCCGCATGGAGACCTGCCGCTGGAGCTGGCCAAGATGGTCGAGTTCGGCCTGCCGCCGATGCTGGCTATCGTCGCCGCAACCTCCAACGCGGCGCGGCTGCTGCGGATGGACGACCAGATCGGGAGTATCGAGAAGGGTAAGGTGGCGGACCTCATCCTGGTACCCGGCGACCCATTGAAGGACATCGGGGCGATGCGCCGTCCGTCCTTCGTCATGAAATCTGGGCGTGTCGTTCGCGACGAGGTCGGTCACGCTGTCGCTGCGGAGGTGGGCACGACCTGAGCCAGGCCTCCGTGGGGCCTCGGACCAGCGGCCGGCTCCTGACGGTCGAGGATCTCCGCATTGTCTTCCGAACGCCACAGGGTCCGCTTCATGCCGTGAATGGCGTGAGCTTCTGGCTGGAGCGAGGCGAGACGCTCGCCCTGGTCGGCGAGTCGGGCTGCGGCAAGAGCGCCACGGCGATGTCTTTGACGGGTTTGCTTCCGGCCGGCGCCGCCCGTGTCAGCGGCAGCATCCGGTTCCAGGGCGACGACCTGCTCACGATGTCCGAGCCGGAGCTGCGCGAGATTCGCGGCCGCCAGATTGCGATGGTCTTCCAAGACCCGATGTCCTCGCTCAACCCGGTGCGGACGATCGGCATCCAGATGGAGGAGATGCTCCGGGTCCACCTCAAGATGTCCCGGCGTCAGGCCAGGGCGCGCTCGGTCGAGCTGCTCGCATCGGTGGGCATCCCCAGCCCGGTGCGCCAGCTGCACGCGTATCCGCACCAGCTGTCGGGCGGTATGCGCCAGCGGGTGATGATCGCGATGGCGATCTCGTGCGAGCCCCAGATCGTGGTCGCGGACGAGCCGACGACGGCTCTCGACGTGAGCATCCAGGCCCAGATTCTCGAGCTCCTCCGGCGCATCACCGAGGTGCACCGAACCTCGCTGCTCATGGTCAGCCACGACTTGAGCGTCGTCGCGGGAATTGCCGATCGCATCGCCGTGATGTATGCAGGCGAGATAGTTGAGAGCGGGGCGACGGGTGGTGTGTTCGCGCACCCAACCCATCCCTACACGCTCGGCCTCCTCGCGTGCATCCCCCGCCTGGACTCTCCGCGCACCGAGTCTTTGCGCTCGATCGAGGGGGGCCTACCCGACCCTCACACGACAAAAGTGGGCTGTCCATTCGCGCCCCGCTGCTCGTTCGTGATGGAGCGGTGCCTGGTCGATCCCCCTGTTCTCGAGGAGAAACTTCCGGGGCAGGAGGCAGCGTGCTGGGCAGACCTTTCGGACGCGCACCAAGAGTCGCACCAGTCGAGCACTGACAGCTCTCCAACAGCGCCCGCTCGCGATCAACACACCGCCGCCCCCGTCAAGCTGCTCCAGGTTGCGGACCTCAAGGTCCACTTTCCCCTTGGAGCGTCCATTCCGTTTCGCCCCCGCCCAATGTTGCGCGCGGTCGATGGCATCAGCTTCGAGGTGGAGCGGGGTCACACCCTGGGGATCGTCGGCGAGTCGGGCTGCGGCAAGTCGACCACGGGCCGGGCGATCCTGCGCCTAATCGAACCGACCAACGGCGCGGTTCGTTTCGAAGGGCGCGAGGTGACACGGATGGACGATGACGAGCTGAGGCACCTGCGACCTCGTATGCAGATGGTCTTCCAGGACCCGTACAGCTCGCTGAATCCCCGGCTTTCGGTGGAGGCGGCCATCGGCGAGCCGCTCGTCGTGCACGACGCCCCGGAACGCAAGGTGCTGCCACAGCGCGTCGCAGAGCTCCTGAAGATGGTCGGCTTACCGGTGCGCCTTGCCAATCGATATCCGCATCAGCTGAGCGGCGGCCAGCGCCAGCGTGTGAGCATCGCGCGAGCCCTCGCGTTGCGGCCGTCGCTTATCGTGGCTGACGAGCCGACCTCGGCCCTCGACGTCTCGGTGCGAGCGCAGATCCTGAACCTCATGCGTGAGCTCCAGGTGGCGCACAACCTCACATACATCTTCATCAGCCACGATCTCAGCATCATTCGCCACATGAGCAACGCGGTCGCCGTGATGTACCTGGGCAAAATCGTGGAGATCGCCGACCGCGACACGATCTACTCCAATCCGCAGCACCCGTACACCCAGGCGCTGCTCGCGGTCGTGCCGGTGCCGGACCCCGAGGTGGAACGCAGCCGGCGGCGCGCCCCGATCAAGGGCGACATCCCAAACCCGGCGCATCCACCCGAGGGCTGCCGATTCAACACACGCTGCCCGCTGGCCTTCGAGCGCTGCTTCAAGGAGGAGCCGCTACTCGCCGATCTGGGGCGAGGCCACCTGGCGGCATGCTTCCTGGCCAAGTCAGAGACCGCCGGCGAGAACGCATTGTCGATGAGCCGCTAACCGCATGACGAAAGGGGAAGAGGAGATGCTGAAGGAAGCGCTGAAGCTGGCCAAGGAAGGCCAGGATCAATCTGACGCCGACCTGTTCGAAGAGCTGCGCATCCCAAGCATCAGCGCGCTCCCGGAGCATCGCGAAGATGTGCGGCGAAACGCGGGCTGGCTGGCCGAGCGAATGGAACGCGTGGGTTTCACCACCGCGATCACGGACGTTCCCGGCGGACGTCACCCGGTCCTGCAGGGCGATCTCGTAGTCAATGCCAAGGCCCCGACGCTCACGATCTACGGGCACTACGACGTCCAGCCGGCCGACCCGATCGACCTGTGGATCAGCCCGCCATTCGAGCCGACGGTGCGCGACGGCCGTGTGTTCGCCCGCGGCGCGGCCGACAACAAAGGCAACCACATGGCCGCACTCAAGGCGGTGGAGTTCTCGCGCCAGGCAGGCGGTCCGCCGATCAACATCCGGTTCCTGATCGAAGGCGAGGAGGAGATCACCGGTGAGGCGCTCGGCAAATATGTCCGGCAGAACGCCAAGCGCCTGCAAACGGACTGGGTGCTGGTCTGGGATGGTGGCTTCACCGAGGACGGCTTCCCGGCCCTGAACGTCGGGCTCCGCGGCATCCTGTACGTCGAGCTCGAGGCGGTCGGCCCCGGCATCGACCTCCACTCAGGGGGCTATGGAGGGGTTGCGCCCAATCCGCTCAACACGCTGGCTCACATCATCTCGGCACTTAAGGGCAGAGACGGCCAGATCACGATCCCCGGATTCTACGATCGCGTGCGCCCGCCGACCGCCCAGGAGCTCAAGGATTGGGAAAAGCCGGCGGAGTACGCCGACAGGCTCAAGGAGCTGATGCAATCCAGCGCGCTTGAGGGCGAGGCTGAGTATCCCCTGATCGTCCGCCAGTGGGCCCGCCCAACTCTCGACGTGAACGGCATCAACGGTGGGTTCACCGGAGCGGGCGTGAAAACGGTCATTGCGTCGCGCGGGATGGCGAAGGTCAGCATGCGCCTGGTCCCAGACCAGGACCCCGAGGAGATTCTGCGCAGCCTAAAGGCCTACGTCGTCGAGCTCTCGACAGACGGTGTCAAGGTCGAGGCACGGAAGCTGGGCGCCACCCGCCCCGTGCTGATCGATGCTGATCACGCGGCCGGAGCGGCCGCAAGCGAGGCGTTCGAAGCGGCCTTCGGACGCAAGCCGCGCCTCGTCCGTTCCGGCGGCTCGATACCGGTGTCGATCGACCTGCAAGAGGCGCTCAAGGCGCCAATGGTCGCCAGCGGGTTGCCCGAGGCAGACAGCGCGGCGCACTCGCCGAACGAGCGGTACAGCCTCGATCACTACCATCGCGGAATCGAGATGCTGATTCGATTCATCTACGCGCTGCCGTCAGGTGGTCGTGACTGATGAAATTTGTACTTTGCTCAGACACGCTCAGTTCCTCATGCGAGGAGTGTTAAGCCTCACCCGAGGTAAGCGATCCTGGTGGTAATTGCTGATGGGCGACGGGAGGCCGGTTCAGCTTTTGGGCAGGCGCGCGACCGCTTCGACTTCGATAAGGGCTTCTGCGACCGCCAACGCTGACACCTCGACGAGAGTGCTCGCCGGCCGGCTCTCTCCGAAGAATCGGCGCCTCACCGCGTTGATGGCGGCGCGATCGTCGATCCTCCGTAGATACACCGTCACCTTGACGACGTCCTCGAAATCCGCGCCGGCCGCCTTGAGAACGGCGCTGATGTTTTCGAAGACTCGCTGCGTCTGGGCGACGACGTCATCACCGCCGACCAGCTTCCCGTCCTTGTCCACGGCGATGATTCCGGACATCCAGAGCCAACCATCGGCGACGACTGCGTCCGTGAAGTGGCTGATCGGCTCCGGCAGTTGCTCGGGAAGCCGGATTCGCTCGAGGGTCATGCGACCAAGACTATAAGGACGAGGGCTGCCGTTGCGATTGAGCGTCTCCTAATTGACGACCCCCAGCTGCCGCAGCGACTCGATGCGTTCGTCGCCATAGCCCATCTCGCGCAGAATCTCTGCTGTCTGCCCTCCGACCGCCGGTGGAGTGAGCCGGTGATGGGTTCGCTTACCGTCGCGGCTCACTGGCAGATCCAACAGCTGCAGGTTTGGAATCAGCGGGTGGGGCAGATTGCTGAGCATCTCGACCGCCAGGAACTGGGGATCCGAGACCAGGTCCGCGATTGTTTGGATCCGGCTGCACGGGATCGATGCATCAAGCAGCCGGCTCTCCCAATCCCGGGCGGACCGTTCTCTGAGCCGCGCCTCGATCAGCCTATGCAGCTCGACCCGATTCAGAACGCGTTGAGGGTTACTTGCGAAACGGGGATCCGACGCGAGATCGTCGATGCCCAAGACCTCGACCAGCGCCCGGAACAGATTGTCATTGGCAGCGGCGATGAAGAGGTCCTCGTCCGCCGTCGAAAAGGTCTCGTATGGGGCGATGAAAGCCACCGCGGTGCCACTGCGCTGGGGAACCACGCCGCTGCCCAGGTAGCCGACGATGTGATACGAGAGCAGCCATGCTGCCGTCTCATAAAGGCTTGTATCGATCCGGCACCCCTTGCCTGTCTCACGTCGGCTGACCAAGGCCGAGAGCACGCCGATGGTCGCCCACAAAGAGGCCCCCAGATCAAGGGCAGAGATCCCCAGGCGGGTGGGCGGTCCGCCCGGATGGCCGGTCAAACTCATGATCCCCGCTCGCGCCGAAACTACCGGGTCATAGCCGGCTGCTTCGTGCAAGGGTCCGACTCGACCGTAAGCTGAGATCGAGCAGTAGATGAGCCCGGGATTCGCTTCCTTGAGGTCCTCGTAGTCCAACCCACGCTTGTCCAGCGAGCCCGGCCGGAAAGTCTCCACCAAGACGTCGGCGCGATTGGCCAGCGCCACCACGATCTCGCGCCCTTCATTAGTGTCCAGATCGACCGCGAGGCTGCGCTTGTTTCGATTGAGGCTCAGGAACATCGCGCTCTCGCCGTTCCAGGCCGGCGGCGCCCACTGGCGCGTATCGTCTCCCTGCCCTGGTCTTTCGACCTTGATGACGTCGGCGCCCATGTCGCCGAGCACCATCGTGCAGCTCGGCCCCGCCACGTTTCTCGTGAGATCAAGCACCCGCAGGCCGTCCAGCGGTCCAGAGCTGCTCTGGTCTCCCGTCGTCACTTCGTTGGGACCCTAGCATGCGCGGCACCCGACTGACTTAGCATGCGCGTGGCTTCAGATGTCCAGGACCGAGACGCCGCCGAACCAACGACGCAATCTCGCACGGCGGTCGTCCCTGGCCGTTCCGGCCACACAGCCGCGCTTTCACGCCAAGGCCGACCAGTCGAGCGCAGACCAGGTGGTGCTGGACCTCGAGGACTCAGTCGCGCCGGCCGCCAAAGCCAAAGCCCGCGATCAGGTTGTTTCTGCCCTGCGCACGTATCGCTTCGCGAGAAAGGTGAGGTCGGTGCGGGTCAACGGGTGCGACACCGCTTGGTGTCAGGACGACATCGGCGCGGTCATGGAGGGAGCCGGCGATAAGGTGGACTCGCTGGTCGTGCCGAAGGTCGAAGGCGTCGATCACGTGCAGCTCGTGGACAGCCTCTTGGGTCAAATCGAACGCAAGTTGCGTCTCAAGAACCGTGTCGGTCTCGAGCTTCTGATCGAATCAGCCCGTGGCATCGAGAACATCAGCTCCATCGCGGGCGCATCAGATCGCAACCAGGCGCTCATCTTCGGTCCCGCCGACCTTGCGGCTTCGCTTCGCATACCTGAGCTGACCATCGGGGGCCGGCCGAGTCAAGCGGGCGACTACCAGGATTACTTCTTGGTGCGAGTGCTCGTGGCTTCGAGAGCAAACGGCCTTCATGCAATTGACGGCCCCTACGCCCGCATCCACGATCACGAAGGTCTGCGCATTTCCGCCGAACGAGCCGCACGGCTGGGCTTTGACGGGAAGTGGGCCATCCATCCGGACCAGATCGAGGTCCTCAATGAAGTGTTTTCACCCCGTCAAGAAGACTTTGACAAGGCCACTGCTATCCTCACTGCGTACAGCCGGGCCGCTGACGTCGAAAACGTCGGCGCAGTCGTGCTTGGAGACGAGATGATCGACGAGGCGTCAAGGAAGATGGCTCTCGTGATGGTCGAGCGGGGACGGGCAGCGGGCATGAAGGCGCGACCGTGGCCGCGATCGCCGGGCCGCAAGCGCAAGCCCACCTAGTCTTGAGGGATCGCTCGAAGCAGCCGATTCTCGCCGGCATGCGCATCGTCGAACTTTCGGCTTTCGTCGCCGCACCGCTCGGGGGTGCGACGCTCGCCGCGCTGGGGGCCGACGTCATCCGCATCGAGCCGCCCGGGGGAGGGGTCGACATCGACCGCTGGCCTGTCCTGCCCAACGGGCGCAGCCTTTATCGCGCGGGTCTCGACCAGGGCAAGCGCTCGGTCACCGTCGACATGCGCACCGAGGATGGCCGAAGCCACGCCGCCAGGCTGATCACAGCGCCGGGCGACGGGGGCGGCATCCTGCTGACCAACCTACCGGCCGCCGGGTGGAACTCATACGACGAGCTCCGCAAGCTTCGCTCGGATCTCATCATGGTCGCGATCACGGGCAATCGAGACAGCGGCACAGCGGTCGACTACACGGTCAACGCCGCCGTCGGATTTCCATGGATCACCGGACCCGAGGACCACAACGGCCCCGTAAACCACGTCCTCCCCGCGTGGGACTGCATGACCGGCTTCCTGGCCGCCACCGCCATCCT
>DATLPO010000098.1:0-6142 GCA_035535675.1 Candidatus Limnocylindria bacterium | reverse complement strand
TTAAGCACCATACTTTAGGCTGCGCTTAATCGTCGCTTGGGCCACGCCCCGCTCTCCGACGGGCCCTCCGCTTTGGGCGTATGCACGTATCGAGAGCAGTCAAAACATGGGGGTTTCGATGACAAAGAGGCTTTTCGGTTTGATCGGTGTTTTCGGTCTGCTGTGCGGAATCGGAGTGGTTCAGGTTAGCGCTGACGACACGGGCTACAATCCGCCGCCGGCGGTTGCCGACAACTGCGACGCGGGGCATGGGGCATTCGGGGCGTTTTCGCATCACTTCGCCTCCAATGGCGGCGTCAACTGGATCGCCGCCGACGCCAAGGAAGACGGCGGGCTAGGCCACGACACCGGACCGACCAACTCGGGCTTCTCCCAATTCTGTAAGACCCAATAGCAGCAGCGACCGACAGGACGAAGGCCCCGGGCCCCCTTGGTCCAGGGCCTTCGTGCATCTAGGGAATCGTTTCCGCGAGGTGTAACCGGTCCCAGTCCGAGTACTGACCGTTGACATGGATGATCCGCTTCAGCCCCGCCTGTTCCAGGAGGCTCG
This sequence comes from Candidatus Limnocylindria bacterium, assembly GCA_035535675.1. Classification (GTDB taxonomy): domain Bacteria; phylum Chloroflexota; class Dormibacteria; order Dormibacterales; family Dormibacteraceae; genus Palsa-872. The sequence continues at coordinate 5,592 of DATLPO010000098.1, read as the reverse complement.
CGGCGATACCCGCTCGGTACCCTGACGCGCAGTGCACCGCCACCGGCGCCTCGGGGGGTATCTCGCCGGCGCGATACGGAACGTCAGGCACATATATATGGACGGCGCCGGGCACATGCCCCTCCGACCATTCGTGTTCGTCCCTTACGTCCACCACTGTCATGGGCTCGGCGCTGAGGATCCATGCCGCCATGTCCTCGACGTCGACGGTCTCGAACTTCGACACCTCTCCACCGCTCGAAAGCCATGCATCAAGGCCCCCGTCCAGCGCGCCCGCGATGGTATCGAACCCGATTCGGTAGAGCTGCCGCTGTGCCTCGCGGTGTTGCGCTTCAGTGCCGCCGGCCAGGACGACGGGACGGCCGCGCGCGACCAGCCAACCCACCCACGCGCTCCACGGGCCCTCGAGCCCGACGCTGTAGCTGCCGGGGATGTGCCCGCGGTCGTACTCGCGCCCCGGCCGTATGTCGACCACCGCTGCGCCGGCATCGATCAACGCCGCGACCTCGGCAGCCGTCAGCCTTGCCGGCGGATCTGGGTTGAGGCCGATCAGCGCAGCGCCTGCTTGGTTGATTGCCGCCATGTCGCGGTAGTAAGCGGGGTAACGCTGCTGATTGAGAGCTCGGGCCAGGAACTGCATGACCTCGGTGGTCTTGAAAAACGGATTGGTCGCGCGCTCGTCGCCGAGCGTCGTCTCGTGGCCGCTGCGGCCGCCAGTGCCACAAAACGAGCCGCTACCGTGGGTCGGATAGACCGCGATGTCGTCTGGCAGCCCGCGCAGCCTGACCTGCAGAGTTCGCAGCGCTTCCATGGCGAGATGAACCGCAAGGTGCGGTCCGAGCAGATCGGTGCGCGCGATGGCGCCGACCATTACGGCGCCGCCTGAGAACAGGGCTCGCGGTCGCTTTCCATCGATCAACAGGTAGCTCAGGTGGTCAGGCGTGTGGCCCGGGGTGTGTACAGCCCGCAGCGTGACGGACCCGACTTTCAGCTCGCTGCCTGGTTCGAGCACTTCGATATTGCTCCCGGCCTCAGCCTGCAGCTCGCGGCGCCCTGAGACGAAGTCGTTGTGGAGATGGGTGTCGAGTGCGTGCGTGACCTTGACACCAAGCGAGTCAGCCTTTTTCAAATAGGCGTCAACATCCCGAAGCGGATCGATCGCCACCGCGACCCCTCGCGCCTTGTCTGAAACCACGAAGCTCGCATTGCCCAGCTCCGGCGCAGGGAACACATCGACAGCGAACACCGGCGCTCTAGCCCAGCGAGATCGGCGCGGTGGTCAGGAGAACCCAGATCGTGACAAGCGTCACCAAAATCGCGACCCCATAGAAGATCACCTGCGCGGGCAGGCTCTTCGCCGCGGGGACGCCGAAGTCGACCAGCAGGTAGCGCAGGCGGTGGGCGAAATGGAAGAACGGAAGAGAGATGAGGACCAGCAGGTAGAGCTTCACGATCGGGTTGCCCAGGATGTTGATCCAGGTGTCGTAGTGACGATCCACGACCGGAACGATCCCGAGAGGTCCCAGGATGCCCTGGACCAGAATGTGCACCGGGAGCAGCACCGCGGCGAACAGGCCCCCCTGCGAAAACATGAACCACCAGAACAGGTGCGCCAACGCCGGCTTCTGAACTGTCTTCGACTCCTCGCTCATCGCCCGAATCCGATGAGAACTGCCCCGATGACGATCGATGCGACGAGCCAGGCGCCAAACTGCGACGCGACGATGAGTCCAGACGGCACTGGTTTGTCCAGGACTTTGAAGTGAAGGATCACCCCCGCCAGCTTTAGAAAGGTAAAGCTGTGATACAGCGCAAACAGCAGGCAGATCACGCTGAAGATCACAAAAGCTGTCGACCGCGGAGGGTAGTAGCCGGCCGGCCCTCGTCCGGCCCGCTGGATCTCGTACAGGAGCCAGAGAAGCCACAGCGCCAGCGGCAGCGCTGTGAACTCGCGAACCATGTAGAGGAAGTAGTGGCGCTTCTTCGTCCACCAGCCCGCACCCATTGCGGGCCGGTAGGTCTTCGTTGCGGTCCGCGCCGAGGTCTTGGCCTCCGCGCTCATTCGCGGTTTCCGTATGGGAGGACGAAGCGCATCGTCGTGTCGAGCTTGGTCTGCTGGATGGCCTTGGCGGGATCGACGCCTTTGGGGCAGACGACTGAGCACTCGCCGACGAAGCTGCATTCCCAAACCCCATCTGAGGAGGCAAGCACCGGCAGCCGCACCTTGATCCCCTGGTCGCGCGAGTCGAGGTTGTAGCGACGCGCAAGCGCGATCGCAGCTGGGCCGAGGAACTTGTCATCAAGTCCGTAGACCGGGCATGCCGCGTAACAGAGCATGCAGTTGATGCACTGGCTGAACTGTCGGAAATCGTCGATCTGGTCCATGGTCTGCCGGTGCTCGCCGGCGCCAAGCGGCAGCTCCTGCTTGCGGATGATCCATGGTTTGATCGACTTCAGCTTGTGCATGAAGTCTTCCATGTCGACGACGAGGTCGCGGACGATCGGGAAATTGTTAAGCGGGGTCACCGTCACCGACCGCGGGTAATAGTCCCTAAGAAATGCGGAGCAGGTGAGCTTCGGTGTCCCGTTGACCATCATCCCGCAGCTCCCGCAGATTCCCATGCGGCACGACCAGCGATAGCTGAGGCTGCCGTCGACATGCGACTTGATGTAGTTCAGAGCGTCAAGCACGACCATGCTGTCGTCGCTAAAGGGAATGTCGTACGACTGCAGCCGCGGCTCCGAATCCTTCTCGGGGTCGAACCGTGTCGCGCGAATGGTGATCCTCTTCTCGGCCACTTCCTCTCCCTTCAGTAAGCGCGCGCCTGCGGCTTGAAATTGGTGATACGCACGTCGCGGTAGTCGAGCCGCGGGGAAATCTCATCTGTCCTGTAAGCGATGGTGTGCTTGAGGAACCTTTCGTCGTTCCGCTCTGGGAAGTCACGCCTTGCGTGTGCGCCACGCGACTCCTCGCGCGCGAGAGCCGAGTAGGTGATCACGTCAGCCACTTCCAGCATGTAGTCGAGCTCCAGCGCCGCCATCAACTCAGTGTTGAAAGTGCGGCTTGAGTCCTCGATCTTGATCCTCTCGAAGCGGTCGCGAAGCGCGCCCAGCTGCTTGGTCAGCTTCTCGAGGCCTTCGCGCGTTCTGAACACACCAGCGCCCGCGTCCATGGCGAGCTGCATCTCCTCGCGAATTACACCGATGCGCTCGTCGCCACTCTTCTTGTGTAGATAGTCCATCTCGATGCGCTTGGTCTCGTCGCCAAGCATCGAGGCCACGGGATTGGCGCCTACCGCCTTGGCCGAGCTCGCGTACTCAGCAGCTGCACGGCCTGCCGCGGCTCCGAACACCAGGCACTCGGACAGCGAATTGGAGCCCAATCGATTGCCGCCGTTCAGGCCGACGTTTGCGCACTCGCCTGCCGCATACAGCCCTGCGAGCGGCGTGACGCCCGAGATGTCGGCATCCACCCCTCCCATCATGTAGTGCTGCACAGGTCGGACCGGGATTGGGTCGTGCACGATGTCGATGCCGACGAACTCCCGGCCCAGCTCGCGCATGAATGGCAGCTTGCGATCGATCACCTCCTCGCCGAGATGCCTCACGTCGAGGTGCATGTACTTCCCATGAGGCCCTTCGAAGCCGCGACCCTCTTCGAACTCGGTGGTCATGGCCCGCGAGATGATGTCGCGCGGGCCGAGCTCCATCTTGTTCGGCACGTAGCGCTTGAGGAAGCGCTCGCCATCCTTGTTGGTCAGGTAACCGCCCTCGCCACGGACGGCTTCGGTGATCAGGATTCCGGTGAAGGGCAGGCCTGTCGGGTGGAACTGGACCATCTCCATGTCCTTGAGTCCGACGCCGGCGCGATATGCCAGTGCCATGCCGTCGCCTGTACAGATGTTGCCGTTGGTGGTGAAGGCGTAAACGCGGCCGAGGCCCCCGGTCGCGAGAATCACCGCCTTGGCGGTGATCGCGTCGAAGCGCCCGCTCCGCATATCGATCGCCACCACGCCGGCGCAGCGCCCGTCTTCCACCAGGAGCTTGGTCACGAAGGCCTCGTCGTGCCGGTGAATCTGCGGATATTTCAGGGAGTTCTGAAAGACGGTGTGCAGCATGTGAAAGCCCGTCTTGTCGGCAGCGAAGCACGTCCGCCATGTGGTCATTCCGCCGAACGGCCGCGCTGAGATCTTGCCGTCGGGGTCGCGGCTCCACGGGCAGCCCCAGTGCTCCATCTGGATGACCTCGATCGGCGCTTCACGTACGAATGCTTCGACCACGTCCTGGTCGGCCAGGTAGTCGGAGCCCTTGATTGTGTCGAAGGCGTGGTTCTCGTAGCTGTCTTCGGGCCGGAGCGCCGCCGCGGCGCCACCCTCAGCCGAAACGGTATGGCTTCGCATCGGATAGACCTTGGAGACCATCGCCACTTTCAGCCTGGGATTGGCCTCAACCACTGCTATCGCTGCCCTGATGCCGGCGAGCCCCCCGCCCACCACCAGAACGTCGTAGCTCTCAAAATCCATGTGGCATGTCCCATGTTATTCGGTCGGATGACCCGACTCGGATGAGCACCCCCTTCTGGCCACGGCCCCTCGAGCGCTACCCGGGACAGCTGCCAGAGCAGGCCGACGTACTCGTGATCGGCGGCGGCATCACCGGGGTCAGCCTCATGCACCACCTCCGAGTGCGCGGCATCGACGCGGTGCTCGTCGAACGGAATCACCTTGCGGCCGGCGCAAGCGGTCGCAACGCAGGCTTTCTTCTTGCCGGGGTCGCGGACTGCTACTCGGAGGCGGTGCGCATCTTCGGCCGCTCTCGGGCCCGCGACATCTGGAACATGACGATGGAGAACCACGCCGAGGAGATCGAAGCTGTAGCCGGCCAGGAGATCGGCCACCGGCGTAAAGGCAGCGTGATCCTCGCGGCCAGCGAGCGAGAAACGGAGCGGCTGGCTGAATCGGCCCAGTTGATGACCGAGGACGGCTTCGACTGCACGTGGGACGGCAGCCGGCTCACCAACCCAGGCGACGGCGAGGTCACCCCTTCGCTCTTGGTGGGTGCGTTTGCCAGGCTGGCCCCTGCGGGATCAGTCCGCGAGGGGGTCGAGGTGACAGGCATACAAGCCGGCAATGGAGACGTTCTCGTCCGGGCAGGCAACAGGGAATGCAGGGCGGGGTGCGTGATCCTCGCCACCAACGCTTACACGCCCCAGCTCCTGCCCCAGGTTCCGATCCAGCCAAGGCGGGCGCAGATGCTGGCGTCAAGGCCGGAAGCGACCCGGCTGGTTGAAAGGCCCACTTATTCTCATTTCGGCTATCGCTACTGGCGGCAGCTGCCCACTGGCGAGATCCTTGTCGGTGGCTGGCGCGACACTTCGTCCGACACCGAGGTCGGATACGACGAACGGCCGACCGCACCAATCCAGTCCCACCTCGAAGCTCACCTGAGGAACATGGGTGCCGACGGCGAGGTCACTCATCGTTGGGCGGGCACGATGGGCTTCACCGAAACAGGCCTACCCCTTATCGGCCCGGTCGACGCTCTGCCGAACGTGTATCTATGCGCGGGCTACAACGGCCACGGCATGGGCTT
>DATLPO010000097.1:0-2631 GCA_035535675.1 Candidatus Limnocylindria bacterium | reverse complement strand
AGAAAGCAGGGCGGCCACCAGGTCGCCCAGGCAAACCGGCCGGACTACCGGCTGGAGGTTGGCCGCGCAGAGGTGCCGGTGGGCGTGCCGCGCGGATTCGCGGTCCTCGATCCAGCGCGCGCGGCAACTCTGCGAGCCTGGGCCGCGACCCTGATTCCTTCCGCCCATGGCCGGCCCGACGCCGGTGCATTGGGCGCCGCGGAGTACATCGATGCGACTTTGTTGAAGGTTCCGTCGTTGCGTCCGGCGCTCCTGCACGCCCTCGAGAGTCTCGAGCGTATCGCAATGACCAAGGCCAAGAAACCGTTCGCCGATTGCGACAACGATGTTCGCGAGCAGTTGCTTCGCCAGTTCCAGGTGGAAGGCGATGCCGACGCCTTCAGCATGGTTAGCGATTTCACATATGAGGCTTACTACGGTCATCCTGAGGTGCTTGCCGCCCTGGAGTCCGCCACGGGCTGGCATGGGCTGGGCCCCGTGACAGGCGGTCCAATGGCGCCGTTCGACGCGAAGCTGCTGAACCGTGTCAAGTCCCTCCCAGCGCGCTGGCGACACGTGCCTTCCGAGACGGGCGGCTCATGAGCAGGGAACCCGAGGCGGATGTGCTGGTCATCGGCTCGGGCGCGTCGGGAGCCGCCCTCTGCAACCGGCTGTCCGGCTATGGCGCGAAGGTGGTGTGCCTTGAACAGGGTGACTGGGTGGACCGGGCCCGGCTGCCAAAGGCGCATGTCGACTGGGAGGTGCGCGGGCGCCGCCACTGGGCGGCCAATCCAAACGTCCGCCGCTGGCCTGCGGATTATCCGGTCGGCAGCGATGGCGAGGACCCCATCGACGTCTACATGTACAACGCGGTTGGCGGGAGCCAGATCGGCTTCGCCGGCAACTACTGGCGCTTTGCGCCATCGGACTTCAGGGTCCACAGCCTTGACGGAGTTGCCGTCGACTGGCCGCTCACCTATGAGGACCTGGCGCCCTACTACACGATCAACGAGGCCGAGGTTGGCGTGGCAGGGCTGGCGGGCGACCCATGCGGCCCCGAAAGGCCTCCGCTTCCGAATCCGCCCGCTCCGCTGGGCCGGCCTGGCGAGCTGCTCGTTGACGGATACGAGAAGCTCGGCTGGTACTGGTGGCCGACCGAGCAGTCGATCACGACCGAGGCGTACAGAGGACGCCTTGCGTGCGATCACAGGGGTTGGTGCACGTTCGGATGTCCGCGAGGATCGCTTTCCACGGCCGACCTTACCTACTGGCCTGGAGCCCTCAAGAATGGAGTGGACCTGAGGACCAATGCGCGTGTTCGCGAGATCATGCTCGGCGCCGACGGCCGCGCAACCGGCGCGCGCTACTACGACAAGGACGGATTCATCCAGGAGGCTCGCGCCAATGTCGTTGTAGTGGCGTGCGGCGGCCTGGGCACGCCAAGGTTGCTCAAGCTGTCAGCCTCACCGGCTCATCCCGATGGGCTTGCCAATTCAAGCGGGTTGGTTGGCAAGAACCTAATGGTGCACGTGCAGAGCTTCGCGGTGGGGCATTTCAAAGACCCGGTCGACGGTTGGAGAGGAACGTGGGGCGGCACCGTCTCGACGCGCCAGTTCTACGAGACCGATCCTTCACGGGATTACATCCGCGGTTTCATCATGAGCGGCTGTCCTGGATGGTCCCCGCTGAACCTCGCGCTTCAGATCGCACCATGGGGATCCGGCCACCACGCAGCTTTCGATGAGCGCATCAACCACGAGATTTCGCTGTACATGTGCGGCGAGGACCTCCCCGAGGAGTCGAACCGCGTCGAGCTCGATTGGGATCACCTCGATGGATTCGGAATGCCTGGCGTGCGCACACACCACGCGCTGAACGAAAACAGCAGGCGGCTCGGCGCGGACATGATCGCCCACGGACGCCAGGTGCTCGAGGCGGCTGGGGCGAAGAGTGTGCGCGACTTCGGCCTCGCCCCGATCTGGGGCTGGCACCTGCTGGGGACTGCTCGTATGGGGAACGATCCCAAGACTTCGGTGGCTGACGCTTTCAATCGCGCACACGACGTACCCAACCTGTTCATCGCCGACAGCAGTAGCATGCCGACCAGCGGCGGGGTCAACCCAAGCTCAACCATCCAGGCGCTCGCTCTTCGATGCGCCGATCACATCTGGGAGACGCGCCGCGACTCGTAGCCCCATAAGACGCGGGTGAGGAGGCGCTCTGGCGCCTGGAGGTGTTTGGAAGTGGAACGCTGGTTGACGGCCGGAGTAAATCCGGCCTTGCGCTCCACTCAGTTCGAATCGAGGCGGGACCGGGTAGCAGCCAGCCGGACCGCCTTCGTGATCTTCAAATAGCTCCCGCAGCGGCACAGGTTGCCGGCCATGGCATGCCTGATCTCCAGATCACTCGGGTTGGGAGTCTCGGCGAGCAGTGCCAGTGCCGTGAGGACGAAGCCCGGCGTGCAGTAGCCACACTGGAACGCGCTGACCTCCTGGAACGCCACGGCCACCGGATCGTCATCAGCCAGGCCTTCGGTTGTGGTGATCTCACGGCCGGCCGCAGCCGGCGCGAGGACGAGGCAGCTCGAAATCGGCGAGCCATCGATCAGCACAGTGCAGACCCCGCAGACCCCGATGCCGCAGGTCAAGCGGA
>DATLPO010000096.1:0-3440 GCA_035535675.1 Candidatus Limnocylindria bacterium | reverse complement strand
GGTCATCCAGGACGACACCTCGTGCCCCGGCGCGTCGTGCGACTGCGAGATCGCTCGGACCGTATCGCGTTCGGTGAAAATGCCTGCCAAGCGGTTCCCGTCCATCACCACGGTCGAGCCGATCTTGTTTTGGGCCATGAGTGCCACTGCCTCGCCGACGGTTGTCGACGGGCTGACCGTGTGGAGCATCGTGCTCATGACCTCCCGGACCGTGGGCACGCCGCGATTCTATGCCTGATCTGGGATCCCGTCTTAAAAACCCGAGGGAAAGGTGAAGGCGGGAGGCGGGTCGATCGTCGGAGGGGTGATCTCGAGCTGGATGACCTGATGTGAGACAAGCTCGATTCCCCGGGGATCGCCGTCGTAACGCTGGCCGTCGATAAAGACGACGAGCGTCTGGCCGGTGGTCAGCGTGGTGGTGCCTACATGGCGACTATCCAGCCTGACCGCGCTCGACGACTTGGCCCACACGTCGAAGAAGTCACCGAGCGTGAAGTTACGAAGCTCGGGTGCCTCGACGTGGATGATGCCCGGGTTGGCTGTGTGCACGTGCAGCCAGTAATAGCAAGTGGCTGTGCGGCCGACGTCGCTCGGGATGGGCACAGGATTGCCCTCATCGATGATCTGCAGCTCGAGGTGGTAGTGGTAGACCGTGTGCTCGAGCAGGTCGCAAGGGATCGACGACCCCGTAGCGGAATGGCTCGCGTTGAGGCTGTAAACCAGGACGCCCGCGACGATTGCAAAAGTCCAGATCGCCGAGCCCACGATGCCGAGGATCGCTCCCGCGATCGCCATCCCCCCGCCACCTAGAGCCCCGGCGCTCCGGGTAATCCGGTTGCGGGCGACGACCCCCATGACGATCGCGGGTATGCCGGTCAGCAGTCCACAGCAGGTGACCGAGACGATCCCGGTGACGAGCGAAGCGGTGGCAAGGCCCTCGTTGCGTTTGACGACCGGCCCAATCACCGTTGAGTCACAGCTTCCGTAGTCGGCCCATCGCCGGGCAATCTTGCAGGCGGAAGCGGGTAGGCAGCCAGAGCCGCGGTGGCGGCGAGCGCAAGAATGGCGATGCCGGCTTCGAATCTGACAACCCCAAATCCCCTGCGCCATGCGAACGCAGACAGGGCGACCATGACCAGCACTCCGGCCGACTTCGCAGTCAGGACAAGGCCATACGACGTACTCCAGAGGTCGGACAGCTCTCGGAGCTCAGAGGTCGCATTCAGCACCCCTGTCATGGCGGTGATCGCAAACGCGATCAGAGCCACGCGCCCAAACCGCCCAACCAGCGCGCGGCCGTCCTCCCCGTTCCACCCACCAGGCGGTCGCAACGTGGCGAGCGCCACGATTCCACCGGCCCAGACGCCGGCCGACAGCACGTGAAGCGCGTCAGCGAAGATGGCGCCGCCCGCCGGATTGACCGCCGCCGCATGGCCGGCGAAGGCAAGTGAGGCGGCAGCGAACAAAGCGACTGGCGCGACCAGAGGCCGTCCAAGCATGCAGAGCGCCACCGCCCCACCCTCAGCGGCCACACGCGCGATTCGCACCCAGCCCGCTGGTCCGCCAAACAGGTACGCGACAGCGCCCGACAGGGAACCGCCGGCGACGAGCGCCTCGACGACGACGACAACGAGGCCACCGATGAACGCGGCGCGAAGCGCGAGCAGCATCGGGGGCCGCGCCCACACGATGCGCGGGGAGTTCGCTCCAAGCCGCCTGACTGTGAAGACTCCGATGACCCCGATCAAGCCGAGGTATTCGATCCAGTGCGCCGCACCGAGGACTACATCGGCGGGCGACGGCACCTCAGGGCTCGATGGTTTGAAATGCAGGGTTGGTGATGGCGGTCAGAACATGGTCCTCCCATTTACCGTTGATCAGGAGATAGGCGGGAGCGTGGCCCTCGATCTTGAACCCGCAACGCTTCAGCACTGCCGCGCTCCGAGAGTTATGAGGCATATAGCCCGCTGCCACCCTGTGCAGCTTCCACGTCCCGAAAGCGAACGCCACAGTGCCTGACACAGCCTCGGTCATGTAACCCATGCCCTGTTCGTCGGAAGCGAGGTTGTAACCGATTACGCACGACTGGAACGCTCCGCGGCTCACCTGTGTCAGGTTCACGTTGCCGGCGATCCTCTGCGGCGCCGACTTCGCGTAGATGAAAGCGCGAAACGATTCTCCCGCGGCGAACTCGCGCGACCTGACGCGCACCTGTTCGACCCAGGCAGCCTCGTCAAGGAAATCGGGGGCGAACGTCGGAGAGAAGGGTTGAAGATGGTCGCGGTTCTCCCCGTAGTACCTGATGATCTCGGGGACGTCAGCCACCTGAGGAGTCCGGATCGTCAGGCGCTCGGTTTCGATCACGGCCGCTACGCCCTGGCTGAGGCGATGATCCCTCCGCCCAACACCCTGCTCCCCGAATAGAGGACCGCAGCCTGTCCCGGTGCCGCGCCAAGGAATGGTTCGTGGAGTGAGAGCCGTCCTGACTGATAGACGGCCGGGATCGGCGCAGCGTGATATCGAAGGCGCGCTTCGCATTCGATGGGTTCGGCCGCTGTGCCGTCGATGAAGGACACGTCGCGCAGCTCGACCTCTCGCGCCGCGAGCTCGTCGCGCCGGCCCACCACCAACCGATTGGCGGGCGCGTCGATCTTCAGCACGTACCAGGGACCTGCTTCGCGCAAATCCCCGAAGCCGCTGCGCTGCCCCACCGTGTAGACAGGTGTTCCGCGGTGCGTTCCAAGCTCACGACCTGCGGAGTCGACAACTGCTCCTGCGCGCGCTTGCAACCGCTCAGCCAGATAGCGAGCGGTCTCGCCGCGCGGGACGAAGCAGATCTCCTGGCTCTCCGCCTTATCCGCAACCGGAAGGCCAAACTCCCGCGCATGCTCGCGCACATCGCGCTTGGTCATGCCCCCGAGCGGAAACACGATGCTCGTGAGGCGTTCTTTATCGAGGTGATAGAGCATGTAGGACTGGTCCTTGGCTGGATCCACCGCTGTGTGCAGCTCGGCGCCACCGGCGCCCTGGATGATCCGGGCGTAGTGCCCAGTCGCAAGCCTCTCAAAGCCAAGGTCGAGAACGCGATTGAGCATGAGGTCGAAGCGTACGAAGGCATTGCACCTAACGCATGGGTTGGGAGTCCTGCCCTCCAAGTAATCACGGTGAAACGGCTCGATGACCCTCTCGCCGAACTCCTTCTCGAGGTTCCAGCAGTAATAAGGAATGTCGAGCAGCGCGGCGACGCGCCGCGCGTCCTCGACGGCATTCAACGAGCAACAACCCCCGTTTCGAGACGTCTCCTCCGAGTCGCCTCGAGGCCATTGCTGCAACGTGACGCCGACGACGTCGTGGCCCTGAGCCTGCAACAAAGCCGCCGCGACCGAGGAATCAACGCCGCCGGACATTGCAACGGCGATCCTCACTACCGGCTCTCCACG
>DATLPO010000095.1:0-6591 GCA_035535675.1 Candidatus Limnocylindria bacterium | reverse complement strand
AGGTAGTCGGCAGCCCTCAGCTGCGCGTCGCGCACCATGTCCCACAGCGCTTCCCAAAGAATGGCGCGCGCGAGCGGGTCGTCGAGCCCTGCCAGGTGCGTCTTGACGGTCGCCAGCGACCGCTCATCCAGCGTGATCTTCGTGTACGCGAGGTCGCCGTCGTTCAGCAGCAGGAGGTCAGGGACTGGCTCCCCGGCAAGCTCCGGCACCGGCGTCGAAGCGCCTTCGACATCAAGCTCCACTGAACGCCTTCGCACCAGCGACTTCCCCTCGATATCGAACAGGCCGACGCGCAGCCTGTGCGGCCGCAGCGTCGGATGCTCCTTGGGGGCGGACTGCACCAGCGTCGCGGACTTGATGCGCGCGCCATCCGTCTTCAACTTGCAGCTGATGGTGTTGACGCCGGCTTCTTCGAGCCAGACTCGCGCCCAAGCCTTCAGGTCTCGCCCCGACGCCTCTTCCAGTGGTGCGAGGAAGTCCACGAGCTCGGCGTTGCCATATTCGTGTCGGTTGAAGTACGTCTCGACCCCGCGAAAGAACGCTTCGTCGCCGACCCATGCGACCAGCTGCTTTAGAACCGCGCCGCCCTTCTCGTACGTGATGGGGTCGAAATTGAGAAGAACCGACTCGACGTCTGGTATGTCGGCATCGATGGGGTGGGTGGTGGGCAGCTGGTCCTGGGCCTTGGCCATTGCCTTGTAGCCCATCGCAAACGAGGTCCAAGAGCTCTTGAAGCGTGTCGCCTCGACGTTGGCGAGGTTGCCCATGTACGTCGCGAAGGTCTCGTTGAGCCACAGGCCGTCCCACCACCGCATCGTCACCAGGTCGCCGAACCACATGTGGGCCATCTCATGGAGGAGCGTCTCGCTGCGGCGCATTCGAGACCCCTCCGTGACGCGCGACCTGAACAGGTACGTCTCGGTGAAGGTGACGCAGCCCGCGTTCTCCATCGCGCCAGCCGAAAACTCCGGCACGAAAAGCTGGTCGTATTTGCCGAACATGTACGGATACCCGAAGCGCTCTTCGAAATAGTCGAGCCCTTGACGGGTGAGCTCGAAGATCTCGTCTGGATCCAGGTACTTCATCAGCGATTGGCGGCAGTAGATCCCGAGTGGAATGCCGCGGTGTTCCTGGTGGACCGAGTGGTATTGGCCGGCGACAATCGCCGCGAGATACGTCGACATCACCTTGGTCTTGGGAAAGTGCCACGTGCTGCTGTGTCGTTTGCCTGGCGTGTTCGAGACGACCACCCAGTCCGCCGGGGCTATCACATGGAAGGTGTAGGTCGCCTTCAGGTCAGGCTGGTCGAAGCACGCGAACGCGCGGTGTGCGTCGTAGCTGGCGAACTGGCTGTGCAGGTAAACGCAACCGTCGACAGGATCTTGAAATCTGTGTAGACCGGTCCCGTCATGCATGTAGGCGGCGCTTCCTGCCACGGTGAGAGTGTTGTCGGCCGCGAGATTTGTGAGCTGAAGGCGACCGCCATCGAAAGCTGACGCGCTCAGCGCCTCGCCGTTGAGCACTGCCCGTGTGACCGCTGGACTGCTGAACTCTATGAAGGTGGCGGCGCCTGGGCGGCGGCATCGAAACGTCACAGTGGTCTCGGAGCGGAACGTCTCCTCGCCAAGCGTCAGGTCCAGGTGGACGTCGTAGTCGAGGTCAGAGATGAGCTCTGCACGTGCCTGGGCCTCCAGGCGTGTCAGGTTGTTGCGGAGGATGATGAGCGGCTTTCTAACAGGTGTCGGGGCTGCCCAGCAGCAACGGCGCTGAGGCGGCGACTGCCGGGTTCTTACTCACCGCGACGAGGGCGGCGGATTTGGCGCCGGTGGGAAGAGTGACCTGCTTCTGGAGATCGACGCGGGTGAAACCATTGGGAGTGAAGTTTGCGCCAGGCAGGTCTGTCGTCACGCCTGTGCAGCGATTGAAGAATTTCAACGTGTACGAGACATTTGTGCGTTGGGGGCTCGAATAGCTCATCTCCACCATCACCCTGCACGAGCTGCCCAATTTGCAGTTGGTGTATTGGGCCGCGTCCAATCCCTGGCACGGGTGGGTCGTCTGAACGCAGAAAGCCACGCTGGTCACAGGCGCCGCCGATGCCGGACCGTAATTGGGCACCGTCTGCGGCCCGCCGGTGGTTGGCGAGGGCGATGTCTTGGGTGTGGTCTTGGCCGTGGCCTTTGGAGTCGCTTTCGGCGTGTTCGTAGCCACCCCGCCCGGTGTGTTGCCGCGGGTCGCCAGGTAGATCCCTCCACCGATACCGATCAGGAGGAGGATCACCACCACGATGGCCGCCGGCACCAGCCAGCCGGGCCGCTCCCTGGGCTCGCGGTCGTCCGGGCGAGCCACTGACGGCTTGCGGGCGGGCGTGGGAGGCGGCACCGTCGATGTCCGGGGCGCTTCCGTATCCGATGCGGCCGGGAGGGCGCCGCCCGTCCAGGCCTGTATCTCGGGCTCCGTGACGGCGGCTTTCGCGGCAGGCGAGTCGCTCGGATTCCATGCGGGCGTTGCAACCGGCGTCCAGGTCTGTTGTGAAGTGGCCGGAGCAGGGGACGGGGTCGGGGTTGAGGATGGAGGCTCGTACTGAGGCGTGGCCGGTGGCGGCTCATAAGCCGGAGCTGACGGGGCTTCCTTGGGCGCTTCCGCCGGAGGCGCCGTGTCCCAGGACGGAATCGCCGGGGAGCTGGGCTGAGGTGGCGATACCGGGGGAGGCACAGTAGCTCCAAACGGCGACGTCGTGGTCGGGTTCGGTGCTGCCGGCGGAGGCGACGTGGTGGCCGGAGACGGTTCAAATGCCGCGGGCGGGCTGGTGACGAAGGGCGGGGGCACAGGCGCGGGCGGCTCCGGTGGGGCCTCGGGCTCAGCCGGCGGCGTGTACGGCGCGTAGGCCGACGGGGTGGGGGGAGCCGGGGCCTTGGGCTCTGGCGCGCGCGGAGGAGGGTCGTAGGACGCCGCCGCGCGGGGCAGAGGGGTTTCGTCTCGGGGGGTCATCGGCACGAATGGGGGCGGCTCTGCGGGCGCCGATGCATCCGTATTGGGAAGGAACGGGGTGATCGACGGCATCTCGCGGCCGCCGGCGCGCGTGGCCAGCTCGGCCTGCGAGGCGGTCGCCCGGTCGGGGGCCAGGAGCGCGGCGGCCATCTCGCGAAGCGCGCCTTGCGCCCGGTCGGCGGCGGGGCCCATCGCGCCGCTCGCCATCGATCGCATCGTCACGACCAGGCCCGGCGGAATGTTCGGCGGTGCGGGGGCGCCGGCCGGGTCGACTCCGAAAGCGGCGCAGATCGCCATGCCGCTCGAGCGCACGTCAGCCCGCAGGTCGCTCTGCGACGGTGCGCCGCGCACTGCGCCGGCAGGGTGACCCGCGAGCCGCACCTCGCCGTTTCCGGTGACGCGGACGGCAGCCGCGCCGAAGCCGCCCATCGCGATGCCTGTCTCGTGAAGGGCCGCGACGCCTGACAGCAGAGCGGCGCCCAGCGCGGCGGCTGCGGGCGGGGTCAGCGGCCCGCGCGACAGGATCGTGCCCAGTGGCACTCCTTCGTTCGGTTCGACCGCGACCCAAAGACCGTTAGGGTCGGTGCCCCAGGCGAGGACGGGGGAGAGGGCAGGGTGCTTGTGCTCGAAGAGCCTCTGGATGCGTGGAACCGCCCCGGCAGCCTCTGCGGGCGGTACTGGGATTTCGTGCACAACAACCGACTTTCCGTTCTTGAGCACGGCCTTCCAGCCCTGGCCTGCGCCAGGGTCGACGAGCTCAATCAGCCTCGGTTTGGCCTCACTCTCGGGCATATGGGGGAGATGGTAACCTTGCGAGACATGGCATATGTGATCGTTCAGCCGTGTGTCGACGTCAAAGACGCCTCATGCGTGGAGGTCTGTCCGGTCGACTGCATTCACACCGACGACGCGGCAAACATGTACTTCATCGACCCCGATGAGTGCATCGACTGCGGCGCTTGCGTCGATCCGTGCCCCGTCGACGCCATCTTCCCCGAGGATGAGGTCCCCGAGCAATGGCGTGACTACATCAAGATCAACGCCGACTATTTCAAGACCAAGCAGTAGCCCCCGCCGGCAGCCCTTTTAGTGTCAACGCACGCCGTAACCCTGGTCCCAGGGGATGGTGTCGGACCCGAGATCTGCGACGCCACGGTTCGCGTGCTCGAGGCCACTGGCATCTCGTTCGAATGGGATGTGCACCAGGCCGGCGAGAACGTGATCAAGGAATTCGGGACACCGCTGCCGGAGCACGTGCTCGCCTCGATCCGCAAGAACAAGGTCGCGCTGAAAGGCCCAATCTCGACCCCGGTCGGAAGCGGTTTTCGCAGCGTCAATGTCGCCCTGCGCCAGGAGCTCGACCTGTATGCGCTGGTGCGCCCGGTCAAGGCCTATAAAGGCGCTCGCAACCTGCGCGACGACCTCGACTTCGTGATCGTTCGCGAGAACACAGAGGACATCTACGCCGGAATCGAGTTTGAGCGCGGCACCCCTGACTGCGACAGGTTGATCAAAGAGATCTCAGCGCTCACCAAGAAGAACATCCGCGCCGATAGCGGTCTCTCGATCAAGCCGATATCGGTGACCGGTTCGGAGCGCATCGTGCAGTTCGCCTTCGACTACGCGCGCAAGAACGGGCGCCGCAAGGTGACCGCCGTGCACAAGGCGAACATCATGAAACACACGGATGGCCTGTTCCTCGCGGTCGCGCGGCAGGTCGCGGAGCGCAACCCGGATGTGGAGTTCGAGGACCGGATCGTCGACAACATGTGCATGCAGCTGGTCCTGCGGCCGAAGGAGTACGACATCCTTTGCTGCCCGAACCTTTACGGGGACATCATCTCCGACCTCGGCGCCGGGATGATCGGCGGCCTGGGGCTGGCGCCGGGCGCGAACATCGGGACCAACGGTGCTGTGTTCGAGGCCACGCATGGCAGCGCACCCAAGTACAAGGGGCTCAACAAGGTCAACCCGATGGCGGTGATGCTCTCGGGAGTGCTCATGCTTCGCCACCTCGGCGAGGTCGCCGCCGCCGATGCCCTTGAGGGCGCCATCGCCGCTGTGATCGCTGACGGACGGAACGTCACTTACGACTTGAAGGAGCGGCGCGACGACGCCACCGCCGTCGGAACCAGCCAGGTGGCTGATGCCGTCATCGCGCAACTGAAAGCAGGGGCTTGAGAGCAGCAAGTCCCGAAGTGGTCCGCCTGCGCCGTCTTTGGGACGAGCACACGCACCGCCCGTTTCCCGCCGAAGGCGACGACCCTCGCGTGCAAGAGGTGGCCCTGTATTCGTCCTGGCTTGGCAGCATGGTCGAAGCGGCGCTGAGCAAAGGGGGCCTTGACGCTGAGCACGAGCAGATGCTCAAGGTCCGCCGGCAGGAGGGTAACCAGGTGCTGTTCCGAGCCAGCGGGGAGCTTGGGGAGCCGGTGCGGTCGTACGTGGCCCGGCTCATCGCGATCGAGGACATCCTGTCGGGGCTGCCGGTTCGATGAGAGGACGCGTTGGTTGCGTAGTCGCTCTGCTGCTGGTTACCTCGGGGTGCAGCAGCGGCACGCCGCCGGTTGCGACTCCGACAATCACCCCGCTCGGGGTTTTGGTTTCGGCGCCTGATTCGGGAGATCAGCCTTCCTTCGCGGTCCGAACCGGGCGTCCGCCGGCGCTCAGCCTCCAGGAGCTCTTTCACCCTTCATACAGCGTCCCGGACGATCCGGCCAACGTGAGGACCCTGCTGGTGACGGGCGACGTCATCCCGGCGCGAGGTGTCAACTACTACGCGACGGGCCGGCACGATTTCCTTTGGCCCTTCCGGCCGACTGCGGACTACACGAAGAAGGCCGACATGACTTACATCAACCTCGAAGCGCCGCTCTTCTCGGGCTGTCCGGTGAGCCCTGCCGAGAGCTTCACGTTCTGTGGCGATGCCAGGTTCGTCAACGGGCTGACGTTCATGGGCGCGGACGTGGCGAACCTCGCCAACAATCACCTCAGCAACTACGGGGCTGAGGGCATCACGGCGACCGACCAGCTCTTGCACAAGAACGGCATGCAGACGTCGGGGCTGGGGCCGGTCGGAGTGATCAACGTGCGGGGGTTGAAGTTCGGGTTCATCGGGTTCAACGGAATTGGGCTGGCGATCAACAAGACTGCGTTGAAGGCCGGCATCGCCCGTGCGCGCCAGCTCGCCGATGTGGTTGTTGTGCAGTTCCACTGGGGGAAGGAGTACGAGCGGCAGCCCAAGGCGGATCCCGCGGTGCCTACGCCCGACGACCCTGTGGCGATCGGTCACAGCGCGATCGATTGGGGCGCCGACATCGTGATCGGCAACCACCCGCACTGGTACCAGGGGATCGAGGTTTATCACGGGAAGCTCATCACTTACGCGCATGGAAACTTCGTCTTCGATCAGATGTGGTCGGAGCAGACGCGCGAAGGGGTGATCGGGACCTATACCTTCTATGGCACCAAGCTGGTGGCGGCGAACTGGGTGGCGGTGCGCAGCTACGACTACGGCCAGCCGATCTTCATGAACGCGAAGGACAATGCGATCGCGCTGACGACGATGGAGGCGGCAAGCGACCAGCTGGCGGCACGCTTGAA
>DATLPO010000094.1:0-26423 GCA_035535675.1 Candidatus Limnocylindria bacterium | reverse complement strand
CTGAGCGCAGCGGCCATCCTCGCCGTCCCAGTCCGCCCGACCGGCATTGCCAGGCAGGGCACCGAGCTGACAGCCAGGCACACCTGGCCGCCCTCCTGGTCGGTGGCCGCGATCAGATGGTGACGAACAGCACCGCGCAGTTTCGCGATCAGCGCCGTCATAGATGCCGCAGTTCCGGCGTTGTGGTTCATGTTCACCACCAGCAGGCCGCCGAACTGGTGCCGGGTCCAGTCCGCGAGCACCGCCGCGCTCAAGGTGCCCCTGAACCCGACCATGATGACCGCCCCGATCTCCTCATCCAGGGTCAGACCGCCAGGACCAAGCCGCTCCGGGCTGGCTGAGGCGGCCGGCGAGGGTTGCGGCCAAGACGTGGGCGACGAGCCGGCGACGGGGCCTGGCTCACTGCAGGAGGCGACCAACAAGGCCATCAAGACCAGCGCCGGCAGCCTAAACCTCAATGAATCGCCCTCCCGGTCTCAATCCGGCGCGGAATTTCACTTAAACGAGCGCGGAATTTGACGAGCGCCTATAACATCTCTGGCAGCCCGCTCTTTCCAAACGGGCTGTGCCGTCCAAGGGTTTCAGAAGAAGGGGTGTTGGAGCATGGCGTATCGGTCTGTCCGGTTTCCCGCCGCCGCCCTGGCCGCCGTGGCCATGGCGCTCGTAGCGTTCACAGTCTCCGCGGGCGCCGCCCCGCGGCCCTCCCTGCCGATCATCAACGACGCGACTCTCAAGGCGATGTCGACCACCATCGGCGGGGCAGCACCGCTGCCGACTGACCGTACGGTCCAGCACTGGTTCGGGTCGACGCTCGACCCCAGCGACGGTGTCACGTACGGCTACAACATGGTCGGTGCGAACCCTTACACCTGTTCTGGCTCCGTCTGCGCGTCTACGGTCGAAGCCGACATCACCCCAATCGTCGTCAACGTTGCCGGCCTCACTTTCAGCGGTGCCAACGTGCTCGCTGCGACGCTGGCTTCCCCCCAGTTCGCGAACAACGACTACAGCACGACGACCGCCGCAACCGCAGCAGGCGCGTTTCCGAACCTTCCTGCGTTCACCAAGGGCCCAGGCGGCCTCCTTTCGCAAGGTGACGCGGGCAAGCTGCTTCAGCTCCAGGACGCAACGATGCGGGCGCAGTTCAACAAGACAGGTGAAAGCAACTACCACCTTTACCTGCACCCGAACGTCAAGCCAACCGTGACCATCAACGTCCCCAGCAACCAGGGCACTTTGCTGCAGAGCGGTCGGGGCGTGATCTTCGCCGACATCAACATCGCCTGGTGGGCGGCGCAGATCAATAACCTGGAGACCACAGCCGACCCGACACACCTCCCCATCTACCTGACCGACAGCGTCCTGCTGCACATCGGCAAGGACATCTTCAACTGCTGCGTGATCGGCTTCCACGGGACGAAGGCCTCGGGCTCCGGTGGCGGCAGCAGCAACAGCAACGGCAACGCCAAGGTGCAGACCTTCGCGTGGGCCTCGTGGGTTCGCCCCGGGATCTATGCCCGGCCAGACGGCGGCACCGACTGGGCGCTGCAGGACATCCACGCGCTCAGCCACGAGATCGCCGAGTGGGCTGACGATCCCTTCGTCAACAACTATGTCGAGCCATGGCTCACGCCGACCGCCCCTCAGTACGGATGCACAAACGTGCTCGAGACTGGCGACCCGGTTGTGGGTATCGGCTTCTCGATGGGTACCAACGCTTACGACCAGGGTCCAAACCCGAACCACTCGCAGAGCGCCGACGGGACCTACCACCCTGAGGACGAAGCGTTGCTCCCGTGGTTCATGCGCACGGCTCCGAACGCAGTGTCAGAGCCCACGCAGAGCCCGTCAACCAACATCGGCCGCTACACATTTATGGGTGACCTGAACCCCTTCCCAGGGTTCCGCCAGCCGGCCACCGGCTGCTGATCCGACCGGCAACTGAATAGCTGAAGAGAGGCCCGGGCGACCGGGCCTCTCTTGTTTTCGGCGCTTCCGCCGGGGAGGGACATGTCGACACCGGTCTTGATCGGGGTGGGGGTTGCGCTCGCGCTGACGGTGCTCATCGGCGTCGCGTACAACGGCCTTGTGAAACGCCGCAACCGCGTGGACAGCACCTGGAGCGATATCGACGTCCTGCTCCGGCGCCGCCATGACCTCATCCCGAACCTCGTGGTGGCGGTGAGCGGGTATGCGGGCCACGAGTCGTCAGTCCTTCTAGGCACTGCCGAAGCGCGTTCCGCTGCCATGACGGCCACGGGTCCTGCTGCTCGCGGCGATGCGGAATCGACCCTGGGCAGCGACTTGAAGACTGTGCTCGCTGTGGCCGAGGCCTACCCGGCGCTCAAAGCGAGCGCTTCTTTCGTCGAGCTGCAGCAGCAGCTCGCGGTCACCGAGAACGGCCTTGAGCACGCCCGCCAGTTCTACAACGACTCCGTATTCGGCTACAACAACGCGATTCAGACCCTGCCCCGCAGCATCGTTGCCGCCGCCTTCGGTTTTCGCTCACGCCAGTTCTTCCAGGCCGCCTCGGCCGAGCGTGCAAGCACGCAGGTTCGTCTGTGAGCGGATTCGACCTCGCGGTGGTGGCCAGCCTCGCCTGCAGCGCAGCGTTTCTTGCTGTGGCCGGCGCGATCGCGATCGTCCGCCGTCCGCAATCGCCACCCGTCACGCCTGCCATGTCAGACCTCGGCTCGGAGAGCCCGGCCGTGGCCAATCTCCTCGCGAATGGCGGTCGCGTTACACCCGATGCGGTTCCGGCCACACTCTTCGACCTCGCCGCCAGGAATGCCGTCAAGATCGAAGAGGCCGAGCCAGGGTCATACGTGTGCCGGCTTGGCGCTGCGCCGTCGGGCGTCCTCACGGCCTACGAGTCTCGAGTTCTCGACCTTCTGCGGCGCAAGGCGCAGGGTGGGGTGGTACCCGCTCGGGCGCTGACGGCCGGCCCGGCCGACGAAGCCGGCGGCTGGATGAAGGCCTTTCGGAGAGAGGTGGTCTCGGAGGCACAGCTGATCGGTAAATGCACGGCGAGGTGGCCGCGCCGGGCAATCGCGTTGTTGGGAGGGCTGGTGCTCGGAGCCTTGTTCCTGGCTTCCGCCGGCGGTGAGGAGGATTCAACGACCGGACCGCAGGTGGTGGCGATCGGCTTCGCCATCCTGACCGGGGTCATCCTGACCAAGGTGTTCAGCGAGGACGCTCAGATGGTGACACCCACGGGGGTCGAGTCGCAGTCGCGCTGGCTATCGCTGCGCAGGTACCTCCACGACGATGAGATCTTCTCCACCCTACCCCCCACCGCCGTCGTGGTTCGCGAGCGTTATCTCGCTTACGGCGCCGCCCTCGGCGTGGCGGCAGCTGCGGTGCGTGCCATTCCGATGGGCGCGGAGAGCGACCGATGGGCGTGGACCAGATATGGAGGAGAGTGGCGCCAGGTCCGAGTCTCGTATCCGCGTGTCTGGCCGCCGGCCTGGGGCTACTCGCCCATGGCGGTCGGCTGGACCGGCATCCAGGCGGCAGTGTTCGGGGGGGCTGTGCTTTGGGTCAGCTCATTGATGCTCCCGTCGATCGAGCTGGGACCGAAGGCGGACCAGATGAGCAGGTACGTCAGCCTTGGAATTCTCGTAGCGACTGCCGTCGGCCTTGTCGCGCTTGCGCTCGGCATCGTCGTCCTCTGCACCGCGATCGTCGCGGCGGTGCGTGCGACCCACGTCACAGGAGAGGCGATCAGGGTTCGCAAGTTCGGTTCCGATGAGGACACGCGGTGTTATCTGGCTGTTTACACAGGCACCGGCGACCGAGTCCGCGCTTGGCTGATCCGGCCTCAGCTGTATCCCGCGCTGATCGAGTACTCGACGGTCACAGTGTCCGTCGGCGCGCTGATCGGCTACGTGCGCAGCGTCGCCCCCAGCGCTGCACCGGCGATGGCGAGCAGGCCCGAGTCAAGAACTACGCGCTAAAGCCGGCGGTCAGCGACCGCGGAACTCGGGCTTGCGTTTCCCTGTGAAGCCTGCGTGGAACTCTCGGAAGTCCTCAGCCTTCATGAGCAGCGTTTGCGTCCACGCCTCCATCTCGATGGCGCTCGAATAGTCGGTCGAAGCGGCCCGGTTGAGCATCTCCTTGGTCATGGCGAGGCCCCATGGCGCGAGCTCATTCAGCCTGGCCACGTAGTCGGCCACCGCCGCATCCAGCTGGTCGTCGGGCACCACCTTCGATGCGAGGCCCCACGCCTCGGCCTCGCGGCTCGTGATCTTCCCCCCAAGGAGAAGGATCTCTGTCGCACGTCCCATGCCGACGATGCGCGGCAGCAACCAGCAGACGCCCATGTCGCCACCTGAGAGTCCGACGCTGGTGAAGAGGTAGCGGAAGCTCGCTGACTCGGCCAGCACGCGGATATCGGCGGCAGTGGCCAGGACTGCTCCCGCTCCGGCTGCAAGTCCGTTTACGGCGGCGATCACGGGCTGCGGGATCTCGCGCAGGTTTCGCACGCACGCGCCCGTCATGCGCGCGAACTCGTATACCCCGCGCGTGTCCATCTCGAGCAGCTTGGCGATGATCTCGTCGACGTCGCCACCCGAACAGAAACCACGACCTCTCCCGCGGATGACGAGCACGCGGATCTCGTCGCCCCGCGACCTCAATGAATCGGTGAGGTTGCGAACGTCCGCATATACCTCGAACGTCAGGGAGTTGAGACGGTCGGGCCTCGAGAACGTGAGCGTCGCGACGCCGTCGCGCTCCTCGTAATCAAAGTGCTCCCAGCGCTTCACGCCGGACACACGGCGACGGCTTCGATCTCGACGAGCGCCGCAGGATCGAACAGCGAACGCACCTCCACAAGGGTCGTCGCCGGATAGTGGTTGCCGAACACCTCGCGATAAGCCGCACCGATCGCCCGAAGGTTTTCCTTATAGGCCTTTACGTCGGTCACGTAATAGGTCAGCTTGACAGTGTCGCCAGGCGCGGAGCCGGCCGCCCTGAGGGCGATCGAGACGTTGCGAATCGCGCGTGTGTACTGCGCCACGATGTCTCCCGGCTCAGTGACTTTGCCCGTGGCATCAGATCCAATCTGGCCACCGAGCCACACCAGGCCGCCGGCAATGGTGGCGTGGGAGAACCCTCGGGCAGGTCCAAGCTCCTCAGGGTTGATGTTCTTCGGTGGGTTCGCCGGCTGCATGACGTTAGTATGTCGAGCGCAGAGCTGACCAGCGCGAGGGCATTAATGCAGATCTCGCATTCGGCGCACGTCGATACGTTCACCAGGGAAAACCTCCCGTCACCAGCCGGCTGGCCGGAGTTCTTGTTCACCCTGCCAGAGCTCGGGTACCCGCCATCGATCAACTGCGCGGCGCAGCTCGTCGACCGCCACGTCATGGCCGGCGCAGGATCGCGAAGGTGCCTGGTCACCGACACAGAAACGTGGACTTACGCAGACCTGCTGGCGAGATCGAACCAGGTGGCTCGCGTGCTGGTCGACGAGGCCGGCCTCGTGCCGGGAAACCGCGTGCTCCTTCGCGGCCCCAACAACCCTTGGCTGGTCGCGGCCTGGTTCGGAGTCCTCAAAGCAGGTGGCGTCGCGGTGACCGTGATGCCGCTCCTTCGCGCTGGGGAGCTGCGCACTGTCGCCGAGATCGCCGATGTGAAGCTGGCGGTATGCGATTACCGTTTCGTTGGCGACCTCGAAGCTGCGGCTATCCCCGGGCTGACGACCTTGGTCTACGGCGGTTCCAGCCAGGACGACCTCATTCAGGTTGCTCGGCGGAAGCCGGTGCAGCTCGAGAATGTGGCCACCGCCGCCGACGATGTGTGCATGCTCGCGTTCACCTCGGGCACGACCGGGAAGCCCAAAGCGACCATGCATTTCCATCGCGACGTCCTCGCGATCGCAGACACGTTCTCGCGCCATGTTCTGCGCCCGACCCGCGATGACCTGTTTGCGAGCAGCCCTCCGCTGGCATTTACTTTCGGCCTGGGCCAGGCAGTCATCTTCCCGCTGCGTGCCGGCGCCGCGACGTATCTCCTCGAGCAACCTTCCCCGGCCGCGCTGCTCGCTGCAGTCGAAGCCCATCGAATCACCGTGCTTGCAACAGCGCCCACCGCATACCGCGCAATGATTCCCAACCTCAGAGCTGCCAAGGTCGACTCGTTGCGTACATGCGTGTCGGCGGGCGAGACGCTGCCGAGGGCGACGTGGGAGGCCGTCCACGAGGCGGCTGGGATCAGGCTCGTCGACGGCATCGGCTCGACCGAGATGCTTCACATATTCATCTCCGCCGCGGGCGACGAGATTCGTCCCGGCAGCACCGGAAGAGCAGTCGCCGGTTACGTGGCCCAGGTCCAGGACCCGGATGGGAAACCGGTGCCGGATGGGGAGCTCGGCCTCCTCGCTGTCAAGGGGCCGACCGGCTGCCGCTACCTGCGTGGTGATCGCCAGGAGACTTACGTCCGTGGCGGCTGGAACATAACCGGCGACGTTTACACTCGGGACCCTGACGGCTACTTCCACTACCAGGCGCGGGCCGACGACATGATCGTCTCTTCCGGCTACAACATCGCCGGCCCAGAGGTCGAAGAGGCATTGCTTCGTCATCCCGACGTCGCAGAGACCGCTGTCGTCGGTGTGCCCGACGAGGACCGCGGCATGATCGTCAAAGCAGTGGTGGTGCTGCGCCCGGGCGCGGCCCTTGGCGCAGACCCTGCGAAGACGCTGCAGGACTTCGTCAAGAGCCAGATCGCTCCTTACAAGTACCCACGCGAAATCGAGTTCGCAGAGGTCCTTCCCCGGACGGCCACCGGCAAGCTTCAGCGGTTTCGGCTCAGGAAAGGGACCTGACCCCCTCGAATCCGGCGCTCGACATCGCGATCATCGGAGGGGGTCCCGCAGGTCTCTACCTTGCCACCCTGGTGAAGCTCCTCAACCCTCACCACCGCATCGTGGTCTGGGAGAGGAACGCTGCCGATGACACGTTCGGTTTCGGTGTCGTCTTCTCCGACGAAACGCTGGGTGGGATAGAGCAGGCTGACGCCGCCTTCTACGAGAGGCTGACCAAGGACTTTGCGGTCTGGGACGACATCGACGTGCACTTCCGCGGACGCGTGCTCACATCGGGCGGACATGGGTTTGCCGCGATCAGCCGGCAGCGCCTGCTGGGGATTCTGCGAGCACGGTGCGAAGAGTTCGGCGTGAAAATCCACTACCGCCAACCGGCGCCGGCCCTTGAGCTTCTGCGCTCGAAGCACGACCTGGTGGTTGCGGCTGACGGAGTCAACAGCCTCACTCGCCAGACGCGTCAAGAGGTTTTCCAGGCCAACGTCGATGCCAGGCATGCCCGCTATATGTGGCTTGGTACGCCCCTGGTCTTCGATGCATTCAAGTTTTTCATCGCTGAGACCGACTTTGGAGTCGTCCAGGCCCACGCGTACCCGTACAGCGACGCCATGAGCACGTTCATCGTCGAGCTCGAAGAGGACAGCTGGATCAAGAGCGGCCAGCTGGACTCCTCTGAGCGTTCATGGAAACCTGGCGAAAGTGACCAGGCAGGCATCTCGTTATGTGCGGAGATCTTCTCTGACGTTCTGCAAGGACACGAGCTGGTCGCCAACAACAGCCGCTGGATTCGGTTCGCGACAGTGCGTGCCCGATCGTGGCGTGACGGCAATGTGCTGCTGATCGGAGACGCGGCTCACACCGCCCACTTCTCAATCGGCTCGGGCACGAAGCTCGCCATGGAGGACGCTCTGGCGCTTGCCGCCTGCCTTCACGAAAACCCTTCGGTTGACGAAGCGCTGGTGGCGTACGAGGCCGAACGCCGGCCGGTGGTCGAGAGCGCGCAGCGCGCAGCGCAGGCAAGCCTTGAGTGGTTCGAGAACATCTCTCAGTACATGCGACAGGACCCGCCACAGTTCGCCTTCAACCTGCTCACGAGGAGCCGCCGCGTGACATACGGGAATCTCAAGCTGCGAGATCCCGAATTTGTCTCGGGGGTCGACAGGTGGTTCAGTCAAGGCAGAGAGCCGGTGCCGCCGATGTTCGCCCCGATCCGGCTTCGCGAGCTCGACCTGCCCAACCGCGTGATCGTGTCCGCCATGGACATGTACACGTCCGAGGACGGACTTATTGACGATTTCCACCTCGTGCACCTCGGCAGCAAAGCGCTGGGCGGCGCCGGGCTGGTGATGACCGAGATGGTTTGCGTTTCCCGGGAAGGAAGGATCACACCCGGCTGCGCGGGACTGTACCGGCCGGACCACGAGTCGGCGTTCAGGCGGCTGGTCGACTTCGTGCATCGACAGACGCCCGGGAAGATCGGGATCCAGCTAGGACACTCGGGCCGCAAAGGCTCGACGAGGCTGATGTGGGAAGGCATGGATGAGCCGCTGCCGGATGGAAATTGGGAGCTGATCGCCCCATCACCGCTGCCGTATCTTCCGGTCAGCCAGATACCGCGCGAGATGACGCGGGATGACATGGAACTTGTCCGCGACCAGTTCGCCGCCGCCGCGCGCATGGCAGCGGGCGCGCGCTTTGACCTCCTCGAGCTGCACTGCGCACATGGCTACCTGCTCGCCAGCTTCATCTCACCGCTAACCAACCTTCGACAGGATGAGTACGGCGGAAGTCTCGAAAACCGCTTGCGCTACCCGCTCGAGGTTTTCGACGCGATTCGCTCCGTATGGCCTGCCGGCAAGCCGATGACCGTGCGGGTATCCGCGTCGGACTGGTACGAGGGAGGACTTACCGACGACGACTCAGTCGAGGTGGCGCGCGCCTTTGCCGGCCACGGCGCCGATGCGATCGACGTCTCGACCGGTCAGACAGTGGCCGAGGAGCAACCCGCTTTTGGACGAAGCTACCAGACGCCTTTTGCAGACCGGATACGGAACGTGACAGGCATCCCAACTATCGCGGTCGGTGCGATCAGCGGCTACGACGACGTAAACACGATCATCCTGGCCGGGCGGGCCGACCTGTGCGCCCTTGGGCGGGCCCACCTGTACGACCCGGCCTGGACGCTGCATGCTGCAGCCGAGCTGGAGCACCCGGTCGAATGGCCGGTGCAGTTCCAGCGCGGCAGCAGGAAACCTCCGTCAGGGCGCACTGACGGCCCGCGGCCTCGTCTCGAGTTGATCAGGGGCGGTGCACGAGACCGTCATAAGCGCTGGCACCCGGTCACACGTGACTGATTAGGGCTACCCTGTTGGCCCGACCCGTTGAGAACGGAGATTGAGGAGGCTGGCATGACCAAGAAGTTCCTGCTCAGCGAGAGCGATATACCTGAGCGCTGGTACAACATCCTGCCCGACCTCCCGGCGCCTCCGTATCCCTACCTGAACCCGCAAACGCTGCAGCCGATGGGTCCGGCGGACCTGGCCCCGATCTTTCCGCAGGCCATCATCATGCAGGAGGTTTCCGCCGAGCCCTGGATCGAGATCCCGGACGAAGTACGGGACGTTTACAAGATCTGGCGGCCGAGCCCGCTATACCGGGCTGAGCGGCTCGAGAAGGCTCTGGACACCCCCGCCCACATCTACTTCAAGTACGAAGGCGTCTCGCCGGCCGGCTCCCACAAGCCGAACACTGCGGTGCCACAGGCCTACTACAACTCCAAAGAGGGAGTGAAGCGGCTGACCACCGAGACGGGGGCAGGGCAGTGGGGTTCAGCGCTGGCGTTCGCCGGCTCCCTGTTCGGCCTGGAAGTCACCGTGTACATGGTCAAGGTGTCATACGAGCAGAAGCCGTACCGGCGGGCCATGATGGAAACCTGGGGCGCGACAGTCCACGCCTCCCCCACCAAGCTGACCAACTCCGGACGGGGAATCCTTGCCGACGACCCTGACTCGCCTGGCAGCCTTGGCATCGCGATCTCGGAAGCCGTGGAAGACGCCGCCACCCACGACGACGCCAAGTATTCGCTGGGGTCAGTGGTCAACCATGTCCTTCTCCATCAGACGGTGATCGGCCTCGAAGCCCAAAAGCAGATGGAGATGGCGGGAGCCTACCCGGATGTAGTCATCGCATGCGTCGGCGGAGGCTCCAATTTCGCCGGCCTGACCTATCCGTTTATCGGCGACAAGCTGAAGGGCAAACACCCAAAGACTCGTTTTGTCGCCGCAGAGCCTGCCGCATGCCCGACCCTCACCCGGGGCGTGTACGCATACGACTTCGGCGACGCCGTCGGCCTGGGACCTGTGGTGAAGATGTTCACCCTCGGCCACAGCTTCGTGCCCGACCGGATCCACTCAGGCGGCCTCCGATACCACGGCGACGCACCATCGCTGTGCCTGCTCGTCGATAAAGGCGTGGTCGAGGCTCGGGCCTATAAGCAGAACGAATGCTTCGCCGAGGCTGTGCGGTTCGCACGCAGCGAAGGCTTCCTCCCTGCCCCTGAGGCTGCGCATGCACTGCGGGCAGTGGCCGAGGAGGCTGCCGCGGCGCGGGAAGCCGGCGAAAAGAGGACCATCCTCTTCGGCCTTTCAGGCCACGGGCACTTCGACATGTCGGCGTACGACGCCTACTTCGCGGGCAAGCTCGAGGACATCGAGCTGGCCCAGTCGAGGATCGACGCCGCGATCGAAGAGCTGCCGCGAGTCCCCGCGATGTCTTAGGGAAACGTCGAGCAAGTTTGGAGCGGGCGATGGGAATCGAACCCACGTAAACAGCTTGGAAGGCTGCCGCACTGCCATTGTGCTACGCCCGCTTTCGGGTGGCCCTGAAAGGCTTTGAGGCTGGGCCAGCAATTAGAGTACCTAGAGTTCCTGGCTCGGCCCGGTCGTCTAGTGGACTAGGACGCAGCCCTTTCAAGGCTGATATCGCGGGTTCGAATCCCGCCCGGGCTACCAAATGTCGACGATCGATCTCTAATGGCATTCAGCAAGCCCTTCCTGAACGCCGCTCGCGCGATGGGCGGCGAGGGTTTCGAACCCCCGACCTCCAGCATGTCAAGCTGGCGCTCTTCCAACTGAGCTAGCCGCCCATGGCGGAATGGGCACCGAGTGGACGCTTATTCTAGTTCCGATGCCGCCGCATATCGGCCAGCCCATGCGCCGCCTCGAGGACGAGCGGCTCATCACAGGGAGAGGCAGGTACGCGGGCGACATCAGGCTCGAGGGAACACTCCATCTCGCGTTCGCTCGCTCGCCAATGCCTCATGCGCGCATCGAGGGTATCGACACATCCGCTGTGAAGTCGATGCCCGGAGTGATTGCCGTCTGGACTGCCTCCGACCTGCCCGAAGTCGCCCCCGGGCTCAGTGACTTCGGGCCGGCGGGGATCGTTCAGCGGGGACGCCCCATCCTCACCAACGAAGAGCTCCACTACGTCGGCGAGGCCTACGCCCTGGCGATCGCTGAGACCGCTTACCAGGCCCACGATGCTGCCGATGCGATCGTGGCCGAGCTCGATCCGCTGCCAGGCGTCGGCGACGTGGTCAGCGCAACGGCTGACGGGGCGCCAAGAGTCCACGCAGATTTGGAGAGCAACATCGCGCACACGAGCTCCACCGCGTTTGGCGACATCAACGCAGCGTTCGCCGGCGATTCAGTGACCGCGTCGATCAGGCTGACGACCTCCCGCGTCCTGGGCCTGGCGATGGAACCGCGAGCGGTGACGGCTGCCTACGAAGATGGCGGCGTCAGGGTCTGGACCTCGACCCAAAACGTGTTCGGTGTGAGGAGCGCCATCGCCTCCATCCTGGGAATCCCTGAAGCCAAAGTGCGCGTCCTGGCCGAGGACGTCGGCGGAGGCTTTGGTGCGAAGGGCAGCGTCTTTCCAGAGGAGGTGCTCACCGCCCTTGTCGCGCACCGCCTGAAGCGTCCGGTGCGCTGGGTCGCGACGCGCAGCGAGGACGGAGCCACCACCGCCCAGGGCCACGGCACGGTAATCGAGCTTGAGCTGGCGGCAGCCTCCGATGGAAAGCTGAGAGGGTTGCGGGGCCGTGTCATTCACGACATCGGCGCGTATTCGGGTTCCGGCGCTGGTCAGCCCGGAATCATCATCCCCCACATGGTCTCCGCTTACGTTCTGCCGGCCATGGAGGTAGATGCCGACCTCGTGTATACGAACACCGTGCCCACCGGATTCATCCGCGGCGGAGGCCGGCCGCTGGGCAACTATGGAATGGAGCGAGTCATGGACCGGCTCGCGCTCAAGCTGGGCGTGGACCCCGTGACGCTGCGCAAACGGAACATGATCAAGCCCGAGCAGATCCCTTATACGACGGGCATTCCGGCAGGGCGCAGCGGGTACGTGTACGACAGCGGAAACTACCCACGCCTGCTCGAGCTGGCTCTCGACAAGCTCCATTACGACCCGGCGCAAGACCGCGGCCGGGACGGCAAGCTGGTGGGATTTGGAGTCGCCTGCTGTGTCGAATCGACATCCTTCGGGCGGGGCGAGCCCGCAAAGCTGCGCATCGGCAAAGACGGCATGGCGCGCCTGTTCGTCGGCTCGACCCCGCAGGGGCAGGGCCATCAGACCATCGCCGCTCAAGTGGCCGCGGACAGACTTGGCTGGCAGCTGGACAAGATAGAGGTGACGGCTGGCGATACCGAGCACGTGCCCTTCGCCCTCCTCACCGCAGGTAGCCGAAGCGCCGTCATGGTCGGCAATGCCACCGCGAAGGTGGCGACGGCAATGCGCAAGAAGCTGCTCGAGCGCGCCGGCGAAGTCCTCGAAGCCGATGTTCGGGACCTCGTGCTCGAGGAGGGTATCGTCGAGGTGCGCGGCGCTCCGGCAAAGAGGGTGCCCGCCACCGATTTCGTTCCAAGCGAAGGCCTTGAGGTGTTCGAGAGCTTCGACCCCGGCCGCCCGCTGACGTTCTCCAGCGGCTGCCACGCTGCTGTGGTCTCGGTGGACCCTGAAACGGGCCACGTCGATGTCGTGCGCTACGTCATAGTCCACGACACTGGCAAGGCGATCAACACTCGACTGGTCGAGGGCCAGATGCACGGTGGCTATGCACATGGGCTGGGTTACGCGCTGTACGAGTCCGCGCGCTACGAGCCCGACGGAACGTTTCGAGGCGCTAGCCTCCTCGACTACACGATCGTCAGCGCCGGTGAAGTGACAGTCCTCCCCGACCTGATCCATATGGACACCCCGACCGACAGCAATGCCGAGGGATTCAAGGGCGCAGGCGAAAGCGGGACGATTCCTGTACCCGCCGCCATCGCCAACGCCGTCGAGGATGCTCTACGCAAACGCAACCCCGAGGCGGTGGTCGACCGCCTGCCGATCACCCCCGATCGGATCGTAGAGATGCTCGACCCTGGGAACTGAACCGCCTCTAGGCACTCCATCCCCGCGTCCCGACCTCCCATCAAGGGGGGAAGGGACGTCGGTTGTCGATTGGCGGCGCAACCTGTCCGCTCTGTGGTTCGCTGAGTTCACTGCAATCTTCGGATTCAGCTTCGCGTTTCCCTTCCTGTCGATCTTCATCTCCCAGGACCTTGGTGTGCACTCGGGTCGAGACCTCGCCCTGTGGACGGCTGCGGGGGGCAGCGTGACCGGGCTGTCGATGGCAGTCGCAAGCCCCATCTGGGGAATCCTTGGCGATCGATGGGGGCGCAAGCCGATGCTGGTTCGCTCGATGGTCGGTGGTGCGATCACCGTTGGGTTGATGGCCTTCGTACAGAACCCGGAGCAGCTGGTGATTCTCCGGTTCCTCCAGGGTGCCACCAGCGGGACGGTGGCCGCGGCCACCGCGCTGGTGGCTGTCGAAACCCCGCGCAACCGCGTGGGTTGGTCGCTCGGTGTTGTCACGTCGGCGGTGGCGCTCGGCAGCGCGTTCGGCCCAGTCCTCGGCGGTTTCGCCGCCGCCCTATTCGGTTTGCGCTGGGTCTTTCTTGCGGCAGGCATTCTCCTTCTTCTCGCGACGATCCCGGTCTTTCTGATCGTGCGCGAGAGCCCATTGCGGCGCCGCGACACAGCCAGCATGGGGACGTTGGCGCTGATCGACCAGCGCCCCGGCGTGCGGCGGGCCCTCATGGGATTGATCGGTGCGCAGGGCCTTGTCAGCGTCGCCAACAGCGCAACGCAGATCCTGCTCACCCTGAGGCTCCTCGAGATGCTGACTCATGGAGTCGCGGCAGTCACCGGAATCGCATTTGGCCTGGCAGGGGTCGCAACGAGCGCGGCCGCCGTCTTCTATACGTACGTGACGAGGCGGCTCGGCTACGTGCGAACTACAGCATTGGCTGCGGTGCTGATGGCCGGAGCGATTGCGCTCATCGGCATCTCACCCTGGGTGGCAGTTGTCGTAGGCGCAGTGGCGCTCAATGGGCTATTGAGCGGCGTGATCGTCCCGGCGACCGCAAGCATGATCGGCCTCGAGACACCTACAGAGGCGCAGAGCACAATTTTCGGCATCAACGCGAGCTCAGTGGCATTGGGCTTTTGCTTCGGGCCCCTGATCGCGGGCGGGGTGGCGGCGTCAGCGGGTGTCCCTGCCGCGCTTGGCGTCATCGCTGTAGTCGCCCTGGGCCTGGCGGTTCTGCTTTCACTCGGCACCCGCGAACCTGCCCGCTGACCTCACGTTCATCGACTCTCTAACCTGAAAGTGTGAGCAGGGTTGCAGTTGCTTTGGCGTGGGTTGTCGTCTCCGCGTGTGGTGGTACCTATGCGGGGGAGCCTCTGATTTCGCCCGACTCAGGCTGCCACAATGACATTCGAACCTGCATGAACCAGCGAACCACTCCGCCACCGACCGTCATCGATACCTCGAAGAAGTACACCGCCACGGTGCATACAAACCGGGGCGACTTCGTGATCTCATTCGTCGATCCCAAGATTGCGCCTCAAACCGTCAACAACTTCGTCTACCTTGCCCAGAACCACTACTACGACGGCCTGACCTTTCATCGGGTGGTGGATGGATTCGTCGTGCAGGGTGGCGACCCGCTGGGCAACGGCACCGGCGGCCCCGCCTACAAGCTGCCGGATGAGAACAACCCGTCGAAATGGCCGCGCGGCACAGCCGGCATGGCCTCGAGCTCTGCGGGCGTGAGCGGGTCGCAGTTCTTCATCACCCTGGGCCCTGCCCCTTTCCTGGAAACCAGCGGCGTCTACAACCATTTCGGTCAGGTCACCTCGGGGATGGAAGTGATCGACAAGATCAAAGTCGGTGACAAGATGACGTCGATCGACATCATGGCCTCGTGAGGAGGGCGCTCCTAGCAGTCCTCGCGCTCACCGCCCTGGCGGCGGCAGCCTGCGGCTACTCCGACCCGTACGCGACCAGCGGCCCCGTTGCCAACGTGAGCCCAGCTCCCCTTCCCTCCCCGACCCCATCTCCCGGCGCTGACGACTTCAACGCAGGCGCCGGCCTGCCGGTGGTGACATTTCCAGACGGGCTCAAGATGATTGAGCTCAAGGTCGGGACAGGCGCCGTGGCGCGAACAGGCATGAACGTGACTGTTCAGTACACGGGCTGGTTGAGCACCGGAGGGGACCCCTTCGACTCCAGCCGCGACACGGGACGCACCGCGTTCACCTTCCAGCTCGGCGTCCAGGCTGTCATTGCCGGGTGGGACGAGGGTTTGCAGGGCATGAAAGTCGGAGGCAAGCGCAAGCTCATCATCCCGTCGGATCTCGCCTACGGCCCAAACGGCCAGCAGGACCCTAACACCGGGGCCCAGGTGATCCCGCCCGACGCGACGCTCGTGTTCTTGGTCGAGCTGATCAAGGTGGCTCCGGGTCCCAAGCCTTCCCCGACCCCGAAAACGACTCCAAGCCCAAGCCCGAGCCCGACCTAGCCGCACGCCCAATCCCGGCGGTTACGTGACCGTCAGCGTCCCTTTCATTCCCGAACCTTCGTGTCCGGGTTGGTCGCAGAAGATCGTGTAAGTGCCGGCCGCGATGCTGTCGACTGTGAACACCAGGCTGTCCCCAGCCGACACCAGATTGCTGCCTGCGATGCGCTTGCTCGCATTGTCGCGAATGATCAGATTGTGCGAGGCCGTCCCGGCATTGACCAGAAAGAACACGACCTTTCCCGAGGGTGAATTGAGCGTTTCGGGATCGAACTTGAACTCGGTCATCGTCACTTTGATCGAGCCGGCGGGCTGCGCAACCGAGCTGCCTCCGCCGCACCCAGCGAGAAAGAACGCCGCTAACAACGCGAGTGCGATGACTCTCATCGGAAAAGCGTGACCCCCAGGTAAAGGATGATGAAAAGGAAGATCCACACCACGTCGACGAAGTGCCAATAAAGCGTAACCGCAGCTGCACCAACGTGATGCTGTGGGGAGAACTGGCCTTTCGTGGCGCGGTAAAGAACCAGCGCGAGCAGGACCAGGCCGCCAAGAACGTGGGCTCCGTGGAACCCGGTCATGATGAAAAAGGCGCTGGCGAATGAGTTGGCGGTGAGGTCAAGGTGGCGACCGAACGCGGCGATGAACTCATACAGCTGGCCAAACTCGAATCCGAGCCCAAGGATGATCGTCGCCACCCAGAGGACGAAGAACTGCCGCCGGTTGCCGTGTCTGAGGGCTTCCAGCGCAAAGTGGCACGTGCCACCGCTGGACAGCAGGACCACCGTGTTGATCGCCGGAATGGGCCACCAGTTGACGTAGAACTCGGGTTCGCTCGAGGGCGGAGGCGGGGGCCACTGCAGGTGGGAGCCGAAGAGATAGAAGTACATCGCGAACAGGCTCCCGAAGAACATCACCTCGGACGCGAGGAAGATGTACATCCCCATCATCCCGGGCTTGATTGCCGGGTACTCAGGTTCGGCGGGCGAGTGCATGGTGGCTACAGCCATCAGTGGTGTACCTCGGTGCCCGTTTCGGATCCCTCGCCCGGATACATCCGCACATCTTCAATCAGCACCCAACCGACGACGCCGTACAGGAAGATCACGCCGCCGATGACCGCGAGCACGATGCGTGCTGTCGACGCGAATGGGATCGCCCCCAGGCCGAGAAAGAGGGTGCCCAAGCAGATGATGAACGGCCAGTTGCTGTTTGGAAACAGATGGATGCCGAGCTCGTGAGCCCGCGCCGAAAAGTCAACCGTGTTGTCGACGTGGGTCGGGATCTCGAGGTCGAACCTTGAAGCGGTGGGGCGCGCCGGGTCGGCCGCCCGCCAGGCCAGGAACGCGGCGGAGGCCATGTGGCTGGAGGGCCACAGCTTGTAGCCACAGTTGCGGCAGTGGTCGACGAAGCGGGCCGTTTTCAGCCCGCAGCGAGGGCAGTCGACGGCAAGGTCAGGGTTGGCTACATCGACGTATCGAGGCTTCTTGGCTGCCGCCACAGTCGGTTTCGGATTCTATCGGGTTTCCACGAGCCGGACCGTCGCGTTGACGTGGACGGTTAAACTCTTCGCCGTGAAAGAACGCGGCCGATTGCCGCTCACGATCCTCGGCCTTGTCGCTGCCGCATTCCTGCTCAATTCCTGTGAGGGGTTGGGAGGCATCTCCCCAATCTTCCCCACCCCGGTCTCCCCGAACGGCAAGGACATCTACGACATGTACGTCGTCATCTCGATCCCGGCGATCATCGTCTTCATCGGAGTCGAGGCGGCCCTCCTCTGGGTGGTTCTCCGGTACCGCCGCGCGAAACAGCCCGCGGACTACCGTCCGCCCCAGATCCACGGCCATCAGGGTCTCGAAATCGTCTGGACGGCGGTTCCCCTCATCATCGTCCTGGCCATCGCGGGTTACAGCTTCGTGGTGCTCCAGAAGAACTTCCAGCCCGTCACCAACCAGGACATGGAGATCACGGTTCGTGGCCATCAGTTCGGCTGGGACTATGTCTACGCGGATGGGTTCACCGTTCACCAGGAAGGAACTCTCGCCGGAGAGGTGACCCCGTTTGTCGTGCCGACTCACAAGCTGGTGAGGCTGGTGTTCGAGGGCACCGACGTCATCCACTCGTGGTGGGTGCCGGCGATCTCAGGAAAGACCGACGCCGTCCCGGGCTACTCGAACTACTCGTGGCTCAAGATCGACCAGGAAGGCACGTGGAAGGGCGAATGCGCCGAGCTCTGTGGCGTCGGCCACAGCCAGATGCAGATCATCGTGCAGGCGATGGACCAGGCCAAGTACGACCAGTGGGTCAAGCAGCAAGTCGCGGCGGCACACGCGTCGCCCGCACCGCCTTCAGCGAAGCCTTCGACTTCGCCAAGCCCATGACGAGCTTCATCCACATCACCGCGCCGCCGCGCCTAGGATAAGGATCAGATGGCGGCCACCCAAGCCCTGCCCCGTCCGAAGGCATACGACGACACCTTCTTCAAGCCGATCAGCATCTGGCTGACCACCACAGACCACAAGCTGATCGGGATCATGTACATGGTCACCGGGATCCTCAGCTTCATCATCGCCGGGATTTTTGCGCTGGTCATCCGCCTACAGCTCTCGCAACCCAACCTGAAGGTGGTCGACAACGAAACCTACAACCAGCTCATCTCCGCCCACGGGGTGACGATGATCTTCTTCTTCGTCACCATCTTCCTGACGGGGATCGCCAACTACATGGTCCCGATCATGATCGGCGCCCGCGACATGGCTTTCCCGCGAGTGAACCTGCTGGGATTCTGGCTGGTCCCGGTGTCGATCATCCTCTACTACTCCGGCTTCTTCACCGGCGGGGCGCTCGATGCCGGCTGGACAGGCTACGCGCCCCTTACCGAGAAGGCCTACCAGGCGAAGAGCCTCGGCGTCGACTTCTGGGCGTTGAGCCTCATCGTCTGGGCGATCTCGGGGATCATGGCGTCGACCAACTTCCTGACGACGATCGTCGCCTTGCGAGCGCCGGGCATGAAGCTCACCCGCCTGCCGCTCTTTGTTTGGGCGCAGATCTCGACCTCGATCCTGCTGCTCATCGTGGGTGCTCCACTCGCTGCGGCGATGATCCTGCTCGAGTTCGACCGCCAGCTCGGGACCCAGTTCTTCACGACCCAGGGCCGCCCCGTGCTTTACCAGCACCTGTTCTGGTTCTTCGGCCACCCCGAGGTGTACATCATGATTCTGCCGGGCTTCGGCATGATCTCGGAGATCATTCCGGTGTTCGCGCGCAAACCGATCTTCGGCTACATGTCGATGGTCATGGCCCTGTTCGGGATCGTCTTCCTGTCGATGACCGTCTGGGCGCACCACATGTTCACTGTCGGCATGAACACATACGTCGAAGGTTTCTTCATGTTGATGACGATGCTGATCGCGGTACCGACCGGTATCAAATTCTTCAACTGGATTGCGACGACATGGTGGGGCTCGGTTGAATTCACCGTGCCTATGAAGTTCGCGTGGGGCTTTCTCGCCACGTTCTTGATCGGCGGCATCACCGGTGTCTACCTGGCCTCGGTGCCGGTAGACACGCAGCTTCACCAGTCGTACTACGTGGTTGCCCACCTCCACTACGTGCTCTTTGGAGGCAGCGTGTTCACGATCTTCGCCGGGATCTACTACTGGTTCCCGAAGATCACAGGACGGATGCTGAACCGCACGCTTGGCGAGTGGAACTTCTGGACGCTGTTCATCGGGTTCAACGGGACCTTCCTGATCATGCACACTCTCGGCCTGGAAGGCATGCCTCGCCGCATCGCCACCTACGCCAACCCTGCCTGGGGCACCACCAACATGATCATCACGATCTCGTCGTTCCTCATCGCCGTCTCGGTCCTGCTGTTTCTGATCAACGTCGTTCGAAGCTGGAACGGCGGCGAGATCGCGGGCGACGACCCGTGGCAGGGCAACAGTCTCGAGTGGGCTACGACCTCACCTCCGCCGCCTTACAACTTCGAAAAGGTCCCGCCAGTGCACAGCTATATGCCTCATCGCGACCTGCGTGAGGCGAGCGGGCACGCCACAGCCGGTCCGGCCGAGCCGGTACCCGCTCTCTCGAGTTAGAAGTGGTGCTCCTTGCCGCCGGCGAATGGGTACCGGCGTGGCTCTTCATGAGCATCACCTTTCTTGTCGCCTCGCTTGGAGTCGTCGGGCTTGGATGGTGGGTCCTGCGGGGGGATGCCCTCAACCGCGCGGCGGAAACCGAGGCCGAGAAGGCCACTAAACCGGAGCACCCCAAGAGCGGCCACTAAGAGCGGCCACTAAAAGCATCGCCTGGGACACCCGCCAACCCTGAGAAGCAAGTTGCGCGCTCCACTAACCTAAAGGCATTCCAAACCTAGTCGACCTGGTGATCGTTGCGGCCGCGGTGGTCGGCCTTGCCAACGGTTACCGCCGGGGGTTCTGGCTCTCGCTCACGCAGTACATCGGCCTGCTGGCAGGCGTGCTGCTGGGCGCCGTCGCGGCGCAGCCGCTGCTCGACTACATCCAGGTGACCAGCCCTGTCGCGCGCCCGTTGGGGGCGGTGCTCGTGCTCATCATCGGTGGCAGCCTCGGCTCGAGCATTGGATACGCGACCGGCGAGCCGATTCGCAGGCGGATCCTGAGCACGGGCCGCCACGGCACCACCGACTCCCTGGGCGGAGCCGCGCTGTCGACGGTGGCGGTGCTCACCATGATCTGGTTCCTGGGCCTGAGCTTT
This sequence comes from Candidatus Limnocylindria bacterium, assembly GCA_035535675.1. GTDB lineage: Bacteria > Chloroflexota > Dormibacteria > Dormibacterales > Dormibacteraceae > Palsa-872. The sequence continues at coordinate 5,942 of DATLPO010000094.1, read as the reverse complement.
TCGCGCGGCCCAAGCCAGGACATCGCGCAGCTGATCCAGAAGTCAGTGGTACTCCACCAGCTCGACTCCATCGCGCCCCGACCGCCTGACTTCCTGGCGAGGGTCGAAGGCATTCTCGCCGGCGTGTCTTTCCCGACAGTTTTCGCCGGGCTCGAGCCAAAGCTTCCGGCTCCCCTGGCGATCCCGGCCTCGGTCGACACACCCGAGGTGAAGAACGCCGCGCAAGCAGTCGTCAAGGTGACGAGCCTCGGCTGCGGTGGCCTCGTCACCGGGAGCGGATTCTCAATCGGCGGTGGCTACGTGGTCACCAACGCCCACGTGGTATCAGGGACCCATGGCCATCACGTGTTGACGCCCGCTGGCGAGGACCTCGCGGCAACTGTCGTCTACTTCGATCCTGGTCGCGACCTCGCGCTCCTGAGCGTGCAGAATCTTTCGGCCTCTGGCCTGGGCTTCGGCCCGGCCGCGCGTGGGACTGCGGCGGCGGTGATCGGATATCCGGGCGGTGGGCCGGAGAAGATAGAGCCGGCGATAGTCGATGGGGCAGTCGAGGCGCAGGGCCGCGACATCTACAGCACGAACCCGGTCACCCGGCAGGTCTACGTCATCTCGGGGAAGGTGCGGCCGGGTAACTCGGGAGGGCCCCTCGTCGACCTGCAGGGCAAGGTGCTGGGGATCGTTTTCGCGACCTCGGCCAGCGATCCAAACCAGGCGTATGCCCTCACCTACGACGAGTTCCTGTCCGACTTGCAGGACGTCAAGGGCCGGCACACCATCGACACCAGCCGCCTCCGCTGTGCCGCGTGAGGATCCTCGATATTGCGCAGCAACGGCTGCTCAATCAGAGGCTGACCGGCTCTCGATTCAAGAGCCCTGAGGACGCAGTCAAGTGGTTTGGCGCGGTTCAGTCGCAGGATTATCCAGGCGCCAAATGGGCGCTTGGTCAGCGGACCCGGGGAGCGACCGACGCCGGAATCGATGGGGCCTTCGCAAGAGGGACGATCCTTCGTACCCATGTGATGCGCCCCACGTGGCATTTCGTCACGCCGACGGACATTCGCTGGATGCTCGCGCTGACTGCGCCTCGCGTGAATGCGGCGATGGCCTATTACTACAGGCAGGCCGAGATCGACGACGCTCTCGTCGCACGCAGCAAAGCCGTGTTCACGAAGGCTTTGCGAGGAGGTAAGCAGCTGACCCGCACAGAGCTTGGCAAGGAGCTTCAGCGGGCGGGGATTTCTGCGAATGGAGTCAGACTTGGCTTCCTTGTTGCGCGGGCCGAGCTTGACGCGCTCGTCTGCAGCGGCGCGCTCAAAGGTAAACAGCACACGTATGCCCTGCTCGAGGAGAGAGTCCCTGAAGTCAAGCCGCTAAGTCGAGACGAGGCGCTGACCGAGCTGATACGACGGTACTTCACGAGTCATGGGCCGGCCCAACCGCTTGATTTTGTGTGGTGGTCCGGGCTCACGATGGCTGACACGAAGAGGGGCATCGAGCTCGCGAAATCCGAACTGGCGCAGGAGGCGATCGCAGGCAAGACGTACTGGTTCAACCCGTCGATGACAGTCGCAAGGCCGGTGCCTGGAACGCGAATCCATCTGCTGCCGAATTACGACGAGTACTTCATTGCCTATAAGGATCGCAGCGCGGTTTCAGACGCCGCCCTCTTCAAGCAATCGTCGGATGTGATTCGTTACCTCTACGGCTACATAGTGATCATGAAAGGGCGCGTGATCGGCGGATGGAAGCGAACCATCGACAAGAACGGCGTGGTTCTCGAAGTCCGGTTACCGCTCGCCCTTGACGAGATTGAGAGAGAGGCCTTGAAGGCCGCGTCGGAGCGGTTCGGCGCGTACGTGGGCAAGCCGGTCGAGCTGGCCATCCTCCCCACTCGCCGGGGAGGTGTTGGGTAAAGCCCGCCGGAGGGGGCGCCCAGGAAACCTTAGGCCTCCGACTCCGTTAATTCTTGCTCTGGCTTCGCCTCGTCGATGAGCATGATGGGGATGCCGTCGACGATCGGATAGAGGACCTTGCACTGCGGACAGCGCAGGTGATCCGGCTCCTTGGGCTCAACCTTCGTGTGGCATTTCGGGCACGCAAGGATTTCGAGCAGTTCTTCGGAGATCACGCGCGCATGGTAGTACGGTTGGCGCCATGATTCTGCGCCGGCTGTACCTGTACCTGGTCAGCGCTGCCGCCCTTGCAACGCTGGCGATCGGACTGTCGGCGCTTGGCTCAACGGTCCTTCTCTTTTACTTCAACGACCCATCGGCCCAATTCAGCAGGACCACCCTCGCCATATGGACTGCGACGACGCTTGTTGCCCTGCCCGTTTGGGCGGTTCACTTCTGGTTCGCCCGCCGCTTTGCGCATCGTGATCCGGCGGAACGGGCGTCGGCAATCCGGCGCCTGTACGTCTATTGGGCATGCCTTGTGATGTCCATTGGGGCGGCGATCGCCGTGAATTTGGCCATCGCCGGGGTGCTGCGCCCTGTCCTCGATTGCAACACGGCGCCTTATGCCAAACCCGTCTCGTGTCCTGACTACAGCAACCTGCTTGCGGCTGCCCAGGCGGCATGGATCGCCTTGGTCCTTGCTGCGTTCTGGGCGATGCACTACCGAATCGCCAGGCGCGATCGCGCCGTGGTGGGCGAGCAAGGCAGATCGGCCAGCTTGCGACGCTGGTACATGTACCCAGCCCTGCTCGTCGGCTTCCTGATGATGCTCAGCGGCGCCAGCAGCATGCTCGAGCTCAGCTGGCTGAGGATCGTGAACAGTCAGCTCGGAGTCAACCAATTCCGCTTCATCGGTGACGCCGCGGGGTTGGCGCTCGGCGGCGTGGCGCTGTGGGGAACCCATGCCCGCATCATCTCGCGACGGCATCTCGATGACGACCGCAAGTCCACCCTGCGCGCCGTCGAAGGTTTCATCGCGCTGGCCGTGTCCATTGTTGTTGCGCTGATCGGGGCTGCTCAGATCCTGTACTACGGACTTGCGCGCGGGCTGGGAGTCAGCAACCCCGGCAATGCGGGCGGCGATATTGTCGCGGCGCTCGCACAGCCGGCGTCGTTGCTGCTCGTATATGGGGTCGCCTGGTTCTTGATTCGCCGCCGCCTGTCGCGTGACACCGGCTCGCATGAGGTCGACCGCCAGGCCGGCGTCCGCCGTCTGTACACAAACCTGGCGGCCCTGGTCTCGATGGCCGTCCTGGCGGTCGGCGCGGCGGGCGTCCTGTGGCACTTGGCTGAACAGATCGAGGCCCCTCTCATCGGAGTCCAGGCGGGGGATTGGAAGGACCCCATCAGCAAGTGGGTCACTCTGCTAATCGTCGGCGCCGCCGTCTGGGTCGCCCACTGGCGCCACGCTCCATGGCCCGGCGACAGGCAATCACTGAGCCGGCGCCTTTACGTCTGGGCGGCGCTGCTGGCCAGCGTCCTCGCCGCGCTCGGGTCGGGCATCGCGCTGTTGAACGTGGTTCTCCAGCAAGCGTTCAGCGCAACTCCTCGACTCAACAGCTCTGAGAACCTCGACTTTGGCCACTACCTCGCAGTGCTGCTGGTCGCGACAGTCGTGGGCATCTATCACTGGCGTGTCCTGAGGTCGGATGCGTCTGCCCGTCCAGCTCGGCATGAGCAGGAGCGGGCGCCGGTGGTCACGGTCGCGCCTATGGCCACCTCGCCGGCGATCGATTCCGTACCTGTCGCGCCGGAACCAGGCAAGCGATTCATCCTTTCCGTGGTCGACGCGACCGAAGACGACGTGCACCAGGTGTTGGCGAACCTTCCGCCGGCGGCCAGCTACCTGCTGACCCCGCTGGAGCCAGAGTCCTAGAAGTGGACGCCCAGACGGTGCTCACCACGACGCGGACAGTCCGCAAGCGTCTTGACTTCGATCGACCGGTACCGCGCGAGCTGCTGCTCGAGTGCCTCGAGGTCGCAGTCCAGGCTCCGACCGGGTCGAACAGCCAGGGCTGGCAGTTTGTGATCGTGACCGAGCCCGAGACCAAGCGTGTCATCGGCGACTTTTACCGAAAGTCGTGGGATGTGTACTCGACCATGCGGGGCCCGAGGTATGCAGCTGAGGATCTGCGACGCGCCCAGCTCCCTCGTGTCGCATCTTCGGCTCAGTACCTCGCCGATCGCATGCATGAGGTTCCGGCCATGGTGATCCCGTGCATCGAGGGACGCGTCGACAAGCCCGGAGTCTCCAACCAGGATATCGCCGGCCTCTACGGTTCGATAATGCCCGCCGCGTGGAGCTTCATGCTCGCGGCTCGCGATCGCGGTCTCGTCGGCGCGTGGACCTCCCTTCACCTCAAGTACGAACGCGAGGTGGCTGATGTGCTGGGCATCCCTTACGAGCGGTACAGCCAGGTTGCGCTGCTTACCATCGGCTTCAGCACCGGCGGTGAGTTCAAGCCGGCGACGCGGATCCCTCTGGAGGGCATCGTCCATTGGGAGAAGTGGTAGCTCAGGGGCTGCTCGACCTTGTCGACTGGCGGAGGCAGGTCGGGGACCTTTATCGGATCAGCGGCGAGGATGCGCATGAGAGGTTCAGGCGCGGCCGCGACGCGCTCTTCAAGGCTCACCCCGAGTCGCCGATCGAGCCCGAGGAACGCGCTTTGTTCGGCGGGCTCCACTACTTCCCGCACGACCCTGCTTATCGCGTGCAGGCCACTCTCGAGGCCGGCGATGGCACAGAGGTCCTCATCGACACTGGCGGCGAGGATGGGGCCGTGCGCTACAGGCGAGCCGGGCGCCTGGTCTTCGAGCTGGGCGGCGAACAGTGCCACCTGACGGTGTTAAGCCTCGTTCAGTATGCAGGCGGGCTGTTCGTCCCTTTCCGCGACTCGACCTCAGGCCGCGAGACATATGGCGGCGGGCGCTACCTGTTCGACACCGCCAAGGACACCGACGGACTCGTCCTCGAGGTGACCCCCGGTTCCCCTGAGGTGGTCATCGACTTCAACTACGGCTACAACGCCTCGTGCGCATACAGCCCACGATGGGCATGTCCGCTCGCTCCGCCGGAGAACTATCTGAAGGTGCCGGTTCGAGCAGGAGAGCTCACATACAAGCACACGCAAGTGGAGACGTAACCGGCGACGAGCCTGTAGCGTTGCCAATCACATGAAGATTGGGACGGTTATCTGGGTGGTCGTGGCGTTCGCCGTTCTCCTGTATGGCACTGTGGCGGTGTTCGAGGCTTTCGACAGGGTCTCGCATTCGAACAGCGACACGATCAGGCCTTTCGTCATCACCATGGCTCCGGTTTGGGCCCTGGCGATCGCGGCGGCGGCGGTGCTGCTGCGAAAACGCAGTAACTGAAACGCCGTTCGCTTTGAGAGCCGCCGGTCGGCTAACCGCCGGACCTTTCCGCGTTCACTAAGGACGCGTTCGCGCCCCCTATCCCCTCCCCTTGACAGACCATGGGTCCGGCGTCGCCTGACCCCCGCCGCGTTTGCTAAGGACGCGCTCGCGCCCCCACCCCCATCCCTCCCCACGGGTGGGGAGGGGGGTTGTGCTCGTGGGGGCATAGATAGAATTTGGGTCTACCGCTATGGCTATAGATGAATCGAGTAACGGGAAGGCCCGGGGGATTCAGCTCGTCCAGGTCGAGGGGTTCCTCGAGGTGGCGCGCCGGGGCAGCGTGAGCCGCGCCGCCGAGGCGCTCTTCGTCACGCAGCCGACCCTGACCGCCCGCCTCCACAGCCTCGAGCGCGAGCTGGGTGCACCGCTCTTCGTGCGCACCCCGCACGGGATGCGCCTCACCGACGCGGGACGGGCGTGGGTGCCTTACGCCGAGCGGGCCCTGCGGGCGCTGGTCGACGGGCGAGACGTGCTCGAACAGGTCAAGTCAGCCTCAGCGGGGCACTTGATGATCGGCGCGGCGCCGGCCGTCAGCACCTATATCCTGCCCGGCCTCCTTGAGAAGTTCGTCGC
>DATLPO010000093.1:0-21660 GCA_035535675.1 Candidatus Limnocylindria bacterium | reverse complement strand
CCAGGCTCGCAGAGTTGCCGCGCGCGCTGGATCGAGGACCGCGAATCCGCGCGGCACGCCCACCGGCACCTCTGCGCGGCCAACCTCCAGCCGGTAGTCCGGCCGGTTTGCCTGGGCGACCTGGTGGCCGCCCTGCTTTCTGTCGTACGCCACTTCAACCTCCTCGCTTGGGTGGACCTGTGCTTTCGCGAACCACCAGCTCGACAGGGTGGAGGCGAACTCGTGCCCCATCCGGCTCTCCATCGAGCTCACGCAGCAGACGGGCGACGCCCGCAGCGCCAAGCTCGGCCATCGGCACGTGAACCGTCGTCAGGTTGGGATGGATGAATTCCAGCCCGGGGATATCGTCGAATCCGGCGACCGAAATATCCTCGGGAACCCGAATTTCCTGTCGCCTGAGCTCGGCCAGGGTCCCAAGCGCCATCGTGTCGCTGGCAACGAAAACAGCTGTCAGCGAGCGATCTCCGAGGAGGCCCTCCATCGCGGCGGCGCCGCCGGCCGTTGTGAAATCGGCAGCCACGATGTGCGGTTTGCAGCCCGCCTCACTCATCGCATCGGCGTAACCGAGCTCGCGTTCGCGGCTCGTCCGAAGCGTGGTCGGTCCTCCGATCATCGCGATGTTCGTATGACCGAGCGCCAGGAGGTGCTCGGTCACGAGGCGCGCTCCCTTTCTGTTGTCGGGCAGCTCGGACGGCCAGCGTTCAGCGCGCGGCGCAAGGGCCACGATCGCGCCGCCGTAGTCGGCGATGCTTCGCGCATAGTCGTTCATCGCACGCCTGTAATGCGCCTCCTCGATGCCGCCGCCCGCGAAGATCACGCCCGAAGCGCGGCTCAGACAAAGCATCTCCATATATCGAAGCTCGGTCAGCGCATCGCGGTTGCTGCTGCATACAACAGTCAGAAACCCTCGTGCGGACGCGGCGTCCGTCGCGCCCCTGACGACTTCAGCAAAGTACGGGTCGCTGACGTCATGGACGACGACCGCTATCGTCGGCACACGCCTGGTCCGCAGGGCTCGTGCCATCGGGTTAGGCCTGTATGAAAGACGTTCTGCCGCTGCCTGCACGCGCGCCCTGGTGAGGGCGTTGACAGGGTGATCGTTGTCAGGATCAAGTGCACGTGAAGCAGTGGTCAGGGAGACGTCTGCCTGGCGCGCCACGTCTGAAAGGACGGTCATGCGCAGGCGTTTAGGTGCGCCGCGCCGACTCCTTGCCTTGGTTCTTGCCGGCTGTCGCGAATCAGCCAAAACGTAGCTCCAACGTGCGCTTGCGGCGATTAAGGAAAAGGATTTCCACCTCCATGGCGTACTATGTGGACGCCGTCTCGCCGTGTCAATACCGACCTGCTGATGGTCCGTTGTTGCTGTTGGAGCGCCAAGTTGAACAGGACGCCTGGCATGCCTGCCATCGACCACCTGGGTTGGGCAGTCCGTTCCATCGATTCCTCCCGCCCTCACTTCGAATCAGCCCTCGGCCTTGACCTGCAGAGCGACGAACGCTTCCCTGACGTCCGCGTCGCTTTTTTTGGCGCGGGACCGGCGCGCGTTGAGCTGCTGGAGCCCCTCACCGCCGAGTCGGACGTGGGCCGGTTCATCGCCCGCCGTGGCGAGGGCCTGCACCACCTCGCACTGCGCGTGGACGATGTGGCTGCGGCGCTGGCGGCGGCTCCGGGCCACGGGTTCAAGCTCGTCGACAAGGCCCCAAGACCCGGTGCCCGCGGCACCACAGTCGCTGTGGTCGATCCGCAGCGCGAGGATGGCGTCCTGGTGCAGTACGTGCAGGTTCGATGACCGCGATTCAGACCACTCTTGTCGGCAGCTATCCCGTTCCACAATGGTTGAGCGCACACCCCAGCCGGCAAGGATTGCTCGATGCAACATCGGTTGTCCTTCACCTGCAGGAGCTTGCCGGCATCGACCTGCCTGTAGACGGCGAGCTCCACCGCTTCAACCCAGACCACCCCGAGACCAACGGGATGATCGATTACTTCGTGCAGCCGATGGACGGAATTCGTTCTGCGATACGTCGATCGGACATCGAGCTCTTTCGATCTAAGTCGCACCTTCAGTTTCGGCGCCGGCCGGCGGGAGTGGTCGAGGGTCCCATTGGAGAAGGAGAGCTGGACCTCGTCGAGGCTTATCGCCGCGTAGCTGAGCTAAGTCGGAGGCCTATCAAGTTCACTCTGACCAGCCCGTACATGCTGGCCCGCATGTTGCTCGATACCCACTATCGGGACCACGCAGCCCTGACGCTGGCGCTGGCGGACGTCCTGGCGGCCCAGGTTCGACACATCGACGCAGCGGTGATCCAGGTCGACGAGGCCAATCTCCCCGGGAGGCCAGAAGATGCCGAGCTTGCGGCAGCAGCAGTAAACCGCATCCTCGACGCCGTACCTGGGAAGCCTGCAGTGCACCTATGCTTCGGCAACTACGGCGGCCAGCGGATCCAATCGGGCAGCTGGGCCAAGCTCATCGGCTTCTTCGAGCGCATCCATGCCGACCATGTAGTTCTAGAGCTGGCGCGTCCCGGATACGGCGACCTCGAGCGGCTGAGCGAGGTGCCAACGCTGCGCCTGGGTATCGGCGTCATCGACATCAAGACGACCGTCATTGAATCGCCTGATGAGGTGGCCGCTCGCATCCAGGCCGCCGCGAAAATGCTCGGCGGTGCCGAGCGCATCGCATACGTCCACCCTGACTGTGGGTTCTGGATGCTGGCGCGCTCCATCGCCGACGCTAAGATCCAAGCGCTCGTCGAAGGCCGCGACCTCTTTGAAGGCCGGTCGGCGAAGGAACGATTGGCACCCTTGAAGACCGTTACCACCTAGGAGACTGCATGAAGGTAGGCGTCTTCGTTCCCTCGTATCTGCTCCCCGGACAAGAAGCCAAGCACGCGGATCAAGTGCGTCGGTTTGCGACGAAAGCTGAGGACCTGGGATTCGATTCGCTGTTCATAACTGACCATCTGCTGACGGCAGAACGGTTCTACCGCGTCAGCTGGACCGAACCGATGATGACCCTGTCGCACGTGGCGGCGGTGACCAGCCGGGTGAAGCTCGGGACTTCGATTCTGGTGCTGCCAACGCGGCAACCTGTGGTGCTCGCCAAAGAGATCGCCACGTTGCAGCATCTGAGCGGAGGTCGTTTCATCTACGGCGTCGGTACTGGTTGGTACCCGCCGGAGTTCGAGTCGACAGGCAGCACACGCCAGCAACGCGGCGCCCGCACCGACGAGGTCCTCGAGGCGTCTATGAAGCTGCTCAAAGGCGCTCACGTGAATTTTGAGGGCAAGTACTACCGCCTGAACGACGTCACCGTGGAACCCTTGACCCACCTCCCGCCAGTGTGGGTGGCGGGCGGCCAGCAGTACGCGCATGAGGCGTCTCCCGATAAGCCCGAGATGTCTCCGAACGTGCTCGCCAGGATCTGCAGGTGGGACGGGTGGATCGCAAGGCCGACATCGCACCCGTCGCAGATCGCCGCGGACCTCGTATTGATCGATGCCGAGCTCGCTCGCGGTGGGACGAGCCGAGCCGCGAAAAAGTTCACAGTCGCCCATGAGAACTTTTGCTGGCTCAGCGAGAGTGCATCACGTGATTCGGCAGTGGAGGAGCAGAAGCGATACATGCTCGGCGTGGTGTCCGACGAAAGGCCCTGGGACTACATCGAGGCCGTGTACTTGACGGGGACGATCGACGACATACAAAAACGGATTCAGCAGCGGGTTGATGCCGGGGTGGAAGAGATATTCCTACACACGATGACTGCCGACCTGAGCCAGCTCGAACTGTTCGCCAAGCACATCCTCAAGCCGTTTGAGCGGGTGGAGGCCAAGGCTGCTTCGTGAGCCTTGAGGGCCGGATTGCGTTGGTCACGGGAGGTACGCGTGGGATCGGATTGGCCATCACCAGGGCGCTGCGCCGCGAACTGGCAACTGTGATTGCGGTCAGCAATTCCAAGGAGCAGATCGCAGCGTTTAAGAATGAGTTCAGCGAAGACCCAGAGGCACGAGCCGAGTTCGTGGACGTGCGGGACAGGAGCGCGCTCGAGAGGTTACGCGACGGGTTGGAAGGCCTTGACATTCTCGTTCCGAATGCCGGCATCAACACTCGGGTGAAAGCACTCGAGCTGCCAGACGGACCGTTGCGGGATATTTTCGACACCAACCTGTACGGAGTGTTCATCACGTGCCAGGTCTTCGGCCCTCTCCTTTTCACCAGGCCAGGCGGCAAGGTGGTGATCACCAGCTCTGTTTCCGCAATCCATGGCATGGATGTCCGAGCCGCGTACACCGCTACCAAAGCCGGTCTGTCCGGGTTGGTTCGCAGCCTGGCAATTGAATGGGGCCCGAAGGGAGTGAATGTGAACGCTGTGGGCCCGGGAGTCATCGAGACTCCTCTCACCAAGGCGTACATGGACCAGTACCCGGATCGTGTCGCGGCGACTATTGAGCACACGCCTTTGAGGCGAGTGGGCACGCCGGAGGACGTCGCTGACGTGGTCGCGTTTTTGGCTTCGGACGGGGCACGATTCATGACCGGCCAGACGGTTTATGTCGATGGCGGTGTCAGCGCCGGCAGCTCGTGGTGGTAGGGAGGAGTAGCCGGCAATGAGCGGAAGCACGATCGACGACGTCCACGTTGGCTTGAAAACCCGCCTCACCAAGACTGTGAGCGAGTCCGATGTCTATCTGTTCGCCGGAATCACCGGCGACCTGGATCCGAACCATGTCGATGAGGAGTACTGCCGCAAGACGAGCCTCGGACACCGCGTCGCCCACGGGGCGCTGATTGTGGGGTATACGTCGGCTGCCTCAACACGAATCCTTCAGGATTTCGATCGCCCGATGGTGTCGGTCGGCTATGACCGAATTCGTTTTCTCAAGCCGGTCTACTTTGGCGACACATTGACCATCGACTACGAGATCGCGAGCATTGAGCGCGAGCGCGAACGGACCACGGCGAAGATCGAAGTCAAGAATCAAAGGGACGAGCTGGTATTGGTCGCGACTCACATCATGCAGCTCGTGAATTGAGCGAGCCGGAGGGCCTCCGGCTGCTGGTCGGGGTGCGCATCCTGGCATTCACCCAGTTCCTCCTCGGGCCCGCCGCCTGCCAATACCTTGCCGACATGGGGGCTGACGTAATCAAGATCGAGCCCCCTGGTCGCGGTGCCTGGGAGCGCAGCTGGGCGGGAGCCGACACTTTCATCGGAGGCGTCAGCGCGTTCTTCATGCTGGCTAACCGCAACCTTCGCAGCATCACCTTGAACCTCAAGAGTGAGCGGGGGGTCGAGGTCGCTAAGCGCCTTGTGGAGACCACCGACGTGATAGTCGAGAACTATCGGCCGGGGGTCATGGATCGCCTGGGTTTGGGATATGAGGCCACACGCAAGATCAACCCGAAGATCATCTACGCGGCTGGTTCCGGATACGGCAGCGACGGTCCTTACCGTCATCTGCCCGGCCAGGATCTCTTGCTCCAGGCCATCTCGGGACTGGGAGCCAATACCGGGACCGAAGCCCAGGGGCCAACGGTCTCGGCCGCCGCGATTGTCGACCAGCACAGCGCGAGCCTTCTCGCGATGGGAATCCTTGCGGCGCTGGTCAACCGCGCCCGAACCGGCGAAGGCCAGAGGGTCGAGGTGATCATGCTGCAGGCTGCCCTGGACCTTCAGTCGGAGCCCATCGTCTACCACCTGAACGGCGCCAACCTTCAGCGCCCGACATCGCCTATTGCAGACACGTTCCATTCGGTGCCTTACGGCTTTTACGCCACGTCGGACGGCCACCTCGCAATCTCCATGACGCCGATGAAGGTGATCAGCGAAGTTCTGGGCAATCCCGCCGCGCTGCAGACATACCTGGATCCCGCCATCGCCTACACCATGCGCGACGAGATTCGAGCGGCACTTGACCCGTACTTTCGCGGCAAGACAACCGCGGAGTGGGTTGACCTCCTGAGAGCACACGACATCTGGTGCGCGCCGGTCAACACCATGACCGAGACCTTCCGCGACGTTGCGGTAGAGCACATCGCGCCAGCCCTCGAGTTCGATCATCCCCGCGCCGGTCTTGTGCGAGTTCTCAAGCACCCTGTGCGATACAGCTCTGGCGAGGCAACTCTTCGGCGGCCACCGCCGGACCTGGGTGAGCACACCGATGAGGTGCTGGCCGAATTGGGTTACACGGCTGAGCAGATCTCCTCGATGCACGAAGACGAGGAGGTCTAGCCGTGGGCGAGCGCGTCCGCCTGCCCGGCCTGGACCGCGCCGTCTACGACTACGCCGTCAAGGGCGAGTTCGCTTACGCCGAGGGCGGCGCAGCTCCTCGTTCGCGAATCCCATATGCCGCTGTCCATGTGGTCGCTGACCCGCTCGCGGACGTGAGTCCCGTCTCGCCGGCTGTCATCGACTGGGAGCGCACGCTCGCTTTCCGCCGGCACATCTGGAGCTACGGACTCGGTGTCGCCGAGGCGATGGACACTGCCCAACGCGGCATGGGCCTCGATTGGGAAGCCGCCAAGGAGCTGATCCGGCGCTCCGTGGCGGAGGCTAAAGCGGTGGGCGGCAGGATTGTCTGTGGCGCTCAGACTGACCAGCTGGCGCCCGGATCCGCCCGGAGCCTGCGCGACGTTGAAGCGGCGTACGAGGAACAGTGCGGTTTCGTGGAGGAGCAGGGCGGCCAGGTCGTGATGATGGCGAGCCGCGAATTGGCAAGGATCGCTCGCGGCCCTGACGATTACGCGCGCGTGTACGGTCACGTGCTTTCGCAGCTTCGGCAGCCTGCGCTAATCCACTGGCTGGGCGAGGTCTTCGACCCGGCGCTGGCAGGCTACTGGGGTCATTCCGATCTCGACGGCGCTGAGGCGCAGTGCCTCGAGATCATCGTCACCAACCGAGACAAGGTCGAGGGGCTGAAGCTCTCGCTGCTAGACCAGGAGCGCGAGATCTCGATGCGGAGCCGGCTGCCCGATGGGGTTCACATGTTCACAGGTGACGACTTCGACTACCCCACCACGATCGCCGGCGACGGCGAGCGTTACAGCGACGCCCTTCTTGGCGCTTTCGACATGATCGCGCCGGCCGCCTCAGCCGCGCTCACGGCACTCGACGACGGTGACACGAAGGGCTTCGATAGCATCCTGCAGCCAACCGTCCCGCTATCCAGACATGCCTTTAGCGCGCCTACCTTCTACTACAAGACGGGCGTCGTCTTCATGTCCTACCTCAATGGGCACCAGGACCATTTCCGGATGGTCGGCGGCCTCGAGAGCGGGCGTTCGGCAGTGCACCTTGGGAGGCTCTTCGTGCTGGCCGACAAGGCCGGGCTGCTTCGTGATGCGGAGCTCGCTGTTGACAGGATTCGTCATGTGATGGCCCTTGCCGGCGTCAGCGGGAGCTGACGAGCTCGCGCCGCGGCTAAATCGATCTTTCGAAGCAGACGCTTGTCGGCACTCCCGCGTACTCCCCGAAACACTCGATCTCGACGAAGCCGAACCTGCGATAAAGACCTATCGCCTCGTCCTGGTAGATACCTGTCTCCAGCACCAGGCGGTTTGCGCCAAGGGCCCGTGCTTGGTCTTCTAGCGACTGCAGGATCGCCTTGGCAACACCCTTTCGACGCAGCTCGGGTTCGACGTACATCCGCTTCACCTCGACAGTCGTTTCGTCCAGGCGCTTGAGAGCGCCGCAACCGACCGCCATTCCGTCCAGGCGCGCGATCAGAAACGTGCCGAGCCCTGGCCCAATGTGCTCCGCCTTGAGGTTTTGCCCAAACCTCTGATCAGGCGAGTACCGGCTGGCCAGGTGGGCGTCGAGGGCGGCGACCAGTCGGCGCGCTTCGGTTGAGTCGAACGGCTCGGCGGCGACAGTGATCTTCATGACGCCTTGACCGAGATTTTCTCTGCAAACCGGTGCCGCGTGCGTGGACCAGGGGGCCAGGGGGAAAAGAATCTAGATCGAGTCGCGCGATGGGCGATGTTGGGAGAGCGCTCTCTTACGACTATTGACAATTGGATCGAACCGTAGTACAAACCGGGCGTGAGAGCGCTCCCACAAACTGCCCCGACGGCGCCCACGCTTGAAGAGGTGGCCAAGCTCGCAGGAGTTTCTCGCGCCACAGCGTCGCGCGTTTTCACTGCCAGCCCCAGAGTCAGCACTCGGGCCAAGCGGGCGGTTGAGCGCGCCGCGCAGAAGTTGAGCTACGTGCCCAACCGCGCCGCGCGCAGCCTCGTGACCGGACGAACCGATTCGGTCGGCTTGGTGATCCCCGAGCCGACGGCCTTTCTGTTCGGCGATCCTTTCTTTCCTCGCCTCGTCCGAGGGATCAGCGAGGTCCTTTCGCGCAGGCAGCTCCAGCTCGTCCTCCTGGCGCCGCAATCGGCAGCCGACGAGGCGAGGCTCGAGGGCTACCTGTCTGCCGGCCACGTGGACGGCGTCCTGATGGTCTCGTTTCACGGAGCTGACCCCCTCCCGGGGCGCTTGCAGCGGCGCGGCATGCCAGTGGTCTTGGGAGGGCGGCCCAGCGGGAACGGCACAGTTCCGTACGTCGACGTCGATAACTTGGGAGGGGCACGCATGGCGGTGGAGCACCTTCTCGCAACTGGCCGCAAGCGCATCGCGACGATCAGTGGCCCTCTCGACATGGGCGCCGGTGTCGACAGGCTGCAGGGCTACCGCGACGCCATCCGGCAAGGCGGCCTCGAGGTCGACGGGTCCTACGAGCACGCTGGTGACTTCGGACAGGAGAGCGGGGCAATTGCCATGCAGGCTCTGCTTGCTCGCCATCCCGACCTGGACGCAGTCTTCTGCGCGTCCGACGTGATGGCGGCGGGTGCGCTGGGAGTCTTGCGCCAGCAAGGTCGGCGAATTCCTCAGGACATTGCAATCGTCGGCTTCGACGACTCATCCCTCGCGACGTCGATGGTTCCTGCTCTTTCCAGCGTGCGCCAACCGATCGAGGAGATGGGCCGTGAGATGGCTGGTCTCCTCCTCTCGACCATCGACACGGTTGGATCTGGTGGGAAGAGGGTGATCCTGGCGACCGAACTTGTTGTCCGCGCTTCGAGCGGGCAGGGGGGTAGGGAATAGAGGCGAATCGACGTTGGCCCCGTCTTCGGAAAACAGCACGTCAAGTGCGCAAGGAGGTAGACACAGGAAGCCATGAATAGATTCAGGAGAGCCAGCAGTATTCTCGGGGCGACGATTGCCGCCACCCTGGTGATTGCCGGCTGTGCAACAGGGAGCACGTCCAGCACCGACAACACGCCGATCACTCTCACCCTCGCGACGTTCAACAAATTTGGCTACAGCGACGCAATGCTGGCGCAGTACCACACGCTTCACCCCAACGTCACAGTCGTCCAGAACATTGCAGCGACGTCCCAGGCTGCGCAGGACAACATGTTCACCAAGCTCGCCGCGGGTTCCGGCCTCGGCGACGTAGAAGCAGTTGAAGTCGACTGGATGCCTAAGCTCAAGCAATACTCGAACCTCTTCGTTGACCTGACGACATCCGACACCAAGGGCCGCTGGCTCGATTGGAAGAGCGCGTCAGCAACTGTCAACGGCAAACTCATCGGCGCAGGAACCGACATCGGCCCAGAGGCGATCTGCTACCGGTCCGAACCTTTCGTCAAGGCCGGGCTGGCGGGTGATCCCGCCGGCGTGGCCACACTCCTCACTGGAGACTGGAACAACTACTACTCCGTCGGCCAGCAGTTCGCCGCAAAGAAAACCGGCGTTGCGTGGTTCGACTCTGCAGGCGCGACCTTCCAGGGTCTCGCCAACCAGTATCAGAACTTCTTCGAGCAGAACGACGGAACCGTGATTGCGACCACCAACCCCGACGTAAAGGCTGCCTTCACTTCAGTGCTCAATGCCAGTGCAACGAGCTCGGCGCATCTGCAAGAGTGGAGCACCGACTGGAATGCAGGTATGGCCAACGGTGCGTGGGCCACAATGCTCTGCCCATCGTGGATGCTTGGGGTCATCTCAGGTAACGGTCCGAAGATCACGGATTGGAAGATTGCGAACGTTTTCCCAAACGGCGGCGGCAACTGGGGGGGCTCGTACCTGACGGTGCCAACTCAGGGCAAGCACACCGCCGCGGCTAAGGAGCTGGCCCTGTGGCTGACCGCTCCAGAACAGCAGATCGCAGCGTTCGTCACCACTGGCAACTACCCCAGCCAGGTCAAGGCTTACACGGATCCCGCGCTGACAGGCGCGATGAACCCTTACTTCAACAACGCGCCGATCGGCCAGATTTTCGCCGCTCGCGCACAAGCTGTGAAGGTCACCCCGTACAAGGGTGTGAAGTACGCAGCCATCATGCAGGCAGTCCAGGACGGCCTGACCCGTGTCGAAAGCAAGAAGCAGACCATCGACGCCTCGTGGGCGCAGGTTGTCTCCGATATCAAGGCACTGAGCTAGAGACCCGGTACGCCCCGCAGAATGAGTGAGAAACTGGGCCGCCCGGCGGCCCAGTTTCATCGCCAGCACTACTCACCGAGGAGCCTGTTGATGATCCGGCGCGCCGTGGTTCGATGGTCGGGCAAGGAAGGGACACCCCGGAGGCTCCAGGTGAGTCAGCAGCTGGGCCGGTTGGACGTCAAGTTCTCGCCTTACCTTTTCGTTTCCCCTTTCTTCGTTCTGTTTGCGCTGGTCGGACTTTTTCCGCTGGTGTACACGGGATGGGTCTCTGTCCACGATTGGGATCTCATCGGAGGCGAGGGCAACTGGGTGGGCATCAGCAACTTCGTTTTCATCTTGCAGCAGAGGCAGTTCTGGATTGCTCTGCGGAACACATTGAGCATCTTTCTGCTGTCGGCGATTCCTCAGCTGATCGTTGCGATCGCCATCGCAGCGGTGCTGGACACCAACCTTCGCAACAAGACGTTCTGGCGGATGAGCGTCTTGCTCCCGTTCATCGTGATGCCGGTAGCGGTCGCGTTGATCTTCGGCAGCATGTTTGGCGAAAGGTACGGGCTCGTCAACACCACGCTCGCTCAGATCGGCATCGGCCCGATCCTTTGGCACACCGACCCTCTTGCAAGCCAGGTGGCTATCGCAACGATGGTCAACTTTCGCTGGACTGGCTACAACGCCCTGATTCTTCTTGCAGGTATGCAGGCAATTCCGCGTGACCTTTACGAATCGGCGGCAATCGACGGCGCTGGACGGCTCCGCCGCTTCTTCTCGATCACCATCCCTCAGCTTCGCCCGACGATGATCTTCGTCATCATCACGGCCACCATCGGCGGACTTCAGATATTCGACGAGCCGCGGCTTTACGACCAGATCGGCCTTGGGGGAGCGGATCAACAGTGGATGACGATGACCATCTACCTCTATAAGCTGGGCTGGACCCAGCTCAACTTTGGTCGCGCAGCGTCAGTGGCCTGGCTGCTGTTTCTGGTGATCGTCGTAATCGGACTCGCCAACCTTGCCATCACACGCCGGATCGCAAGTAGTGAGAGCACCTGAGATGGCCGCGCGGACTGAAATGCTGCCAACGACCACCAGGCCCAATCCTCGGGGTTGGGCCCGCAAGCACCGCCGTGCCGAGGCGGCGATCGGAGAGCGCCCTGGTTCCCTGGCCTATGGATTCCTCGCCGTTGTGATCGTTGCGTCAGTCTTTCCGTTCTATTGGTCTTTCTTGATCGGCAGCGGTGACTCCAGCACCCTCAACGATCCACACATGTCCTGGATACCTGGCGGCAACTTCCTCAGCAACGCGGCCAAGGTGATGAACAACGAAAGCGTCAACTTCTGGAAGGCGTTCACCAACAGCGTCATCGTTTCGACTGTGGTCTCAGCATCGGTGGTCTTCTTCTCGACGCTGGCCGGCTACGCGTTCGCGAAGCTTCACTTCCGCGGTAAGAGCTGGCTGCTGACCTTCGTAATCGGCACTATGGCCATCCCGACGCAACTCAGCGTGGTGCCCCTGTTCATCGCGATGGCGAAGTTTGGCTGGACCGGCAGTCTTGGGGCCGTGATCATTCCTGGCCTGGTGACCGCCTTCGGCGTGTTCTGGATGACGCAGTACATCAGCCAGGCGCTCCCCGACGAGCTCGTCGAGGCGGGCCGGATTGATGGCGCCAATATGTTCCTGACGTTCTGGTACATAGCTCTCCCGGCTGCCCGCCCGGCTGCGGCAATGCTCGCCCTCTTCACTTTCATCATGACCTGGACCAACTTCTTCTGGCCCTTCATCGCGCTGAACCAATCGAACCCGACGCTCCCTGTCTCACTGGCCACCCTTCAAGCGAACTACTTCGTGGACTATTCGATAGTCCTCGCCGGAGCGCTGCTCGCAACCGTCCCCCTGATCATCCTGTTCGTCTTCGCGGGCAGGCAGTTGGTGGCCGGAATCATGCAAGGCGCCGTGAAGGGGTGATGGCAATCGAATTTCCGCCTGACTTCATCTGGGGGTCGGCGACCGCGGCGGCCCAGATAGAGGGAGCGGCCCATGAGGAAGGCAAAGAGGACTCCATCTGGGACACGTTCGCGCGTGTGCCCGGGGCAGTCGCCGGTGGCGATACCCCTGAGGTCGCCGTCGACCACTATCACCGCATGCCGCAAGACGTCGCGCTCATGAAGCAACTCGGCCTGGGTGCCTACCGGTTTTCCATCAGCTGGGCGCGAGTCAAGCCGGGGGATCGCGACGTCAACCGCCAGGGCCTCGGGTTTTACAGCAGACTGGTCGATGAGCTGCTTGAGGCGGGCATCCTGCCGTGGTTGACCCTTTACCACTGGGACCTACCGCAGAGCCTTCAGGACCGCGGCGGGTGGGCTAACCGCGACACCGCCTACCGGTTCTGCGATTACGCGACCCTCGTGCATGATGTGCTCGGCGACCGCGTCAACCACTGGACAACGTTTAACGAGCCGCTGTGTTCCTCATTGATCGGCTATGCGGGCGGCGAGCATGCCCCGGGCCTGCGCGACCCACGGGCAGCGCTAGCTGCAGTGCACCACCAGCACCTCGCGCACGGGCTGGCGGTCCAGGCTTTGCGCAGCCAGGGAGCGGACAAGATCGGAATCACTCTCAACCTGACCAATGCCTTGCCCAACGCCCCGGACGATCCTGTCGATGTCGAGGCGGCACGTCGAATCGATGCGCTCGTCAATCGCCTGTATCTCGAACCCATCATCCTGTCGCAATATCCGGCCGACCTACTCGAGGACGTGCGAGATTACGGGCTCTCCGAACAGATTCAGGAAGGCGACCTCAAGATAATTGGCGCGCCCATCGACTTCCTCGGCGTCAACTACTACCACGATGACAACGTGAGCGGACACCCGCTGCCTGCCGCAGCGCACCCAAGACTGGCGCCCACCACCCGAGCGAAGTCGTCTCCTTTCGTCGGCTCTGAATATGTAACCTTCCCTGCTCGGGACCTGCCCCGTACGGCGATGGACTGGGAGGTCAATCCTGACGGCCTGCGTGCGCTGCTCGTTCGACTCGGGAAGGCATATCCGACGCTTCCGCCGATCTATGTGACCGAGAACGGAGGAGCGTACAGCGGGGACATTGTGAGTGAGGACGGCCATGTCCACGACCCCGAACGTACGACGTACATCCTTCAGCACATCCAGGCGGTTGCCGATGCGATGCGCGCCGGCGCAGACGTGCGCGGCTATTTCCTCTGGTCGCTTCTCGACAACTTCGAGTGGGCATGGGGATTCCAGAAGCGGTTTGGAATCGTGCATGTCGACTACGACACTCAGGTCCGCACTGTCAAAGACAGCGGGCTGACCTATTCCAGGCTTGTACGAAACGGTACCGGCACCTTCCCGGAGCTCAACGGCGACTGAACGAGAAACCGTTAGTCCCTCTCGAAGTACGAACCGGATTGTTGCTGAGAAAGTCCCCTTCGCCAGGTCAGGATTCGTTCATGGCTGTAATGTCTTTGAAGTCGCCGCTGGGCCTGGTGCGCAAGCGCCGCCGCGCCAACTTCCTGAGGCCTCTTCTGACGGCGATCCCGGTGCTGCTGATATCGGCCGCCGTCTTGCTCGCCGCTTTTGGGGTCTGGCCGGCTCGCGATAGGTCGCCGGCGGCAGAACGTGCTCTACGGAAGCAGTATCTGGCGGGGCGGGATGATCTTTGGGTAGGACTGCTCGGCGAAAATAATGTAGCGCTGGGTGGCGAACGCCCCAGCCCACAACGGCCAGCACGTAGTCAGCACGAGGTGATACCCGGGTGCATCCGATACCAGGACCGTGCGGTTGTCAGGGTTGACAATTTTGCTCCCGGTCACTTTGTAGCGGAACAGCCCGTAACGCGTCTCAATGTCTATCTCGTCACCAGCCTTCAGGACCGGGAAGTTGATCCAGTAAACGTTGTGAGCTGCCACGCCCACCGACCCTTGGTCCCCCGGCCAGACCGTGCCTGGATAGTGCCCAGGACCCGAATAAAGGATGGTGGTGCTGATGCCCTCTCTGACCGCTGCGAAATAGTTCAACTTGGGGACGCGAATCGCGAAGTCGACTCCTTTGACTGGGTGCTTGAGCGTGGGGTCGACCGCAATGGGGCCCACGGGCCCGTTGTCGGGAATCCGGACCTGCTGGTGCCACCCCTGGTTGAGCTGTTGCTGCTCCGAGAAGCCGTTCCACATCCCGTACGCGAACGTCACGACGGCCAGCACACCGACCAGGAAGCATGCAAAAGAGACGACCCGCAGAACGTGCACCCTGCTTGGGGGCTGTCCCTTGTGGGCCTGGGCATCGGAGGCATGCGGCAAGGTTCGGCCAATCGCCATACCTTGTAAACGCGGAGGCCGCTAATGCCACCCGGCCTCCGCGCCCAGCGAGGAGGAAGCGGTCTTGCGCCAGGCGGGACCTAGAGTACGAAGTAGAAGGTGGCTCCCTCGCCTACGGCGCCTTCCGCCCAGCAGCGGCCGCCGTGCCGGTTCACGATCCTGCGCACCGTGGCGAGCCCAATACCCATGCCTGGAAACTCGCTCTGGCTGTGCAGCCGCTGGAAGGCGCCGAAAAGCTTGTGCGAGTAGAGCATGTCGAAGCCGACCCCGTTGTCCCGAACGAACTGGCGATCAACGGCATCGACCCGCTCGCAACCAATCTGGATGGTGGCATCGGGCTTCGGGCTCGTGAACTTCCAGGCGTTGTTGATGAGGTTGCCGAGCAAAATGCGCACAAGGCGGGCGTCGCCGGATACGGCCAGGTCGGAGGCGATATTCACAGTCACGTTGCGATCAGGATCCGAAGCGCGTATCTCGTCGGCGATCTCCGCTGCCATCGTGCTCATGTCCACCCGCTCGCGGTGAATCTCTCCACTGGTCACCCTGAACAGCGACTGAAGGCCGTCGAACACCGAAACCATGCGTTGGCTCGCTCTACGCATCCGCTGGAGGTAGTCCTTGGCGCGGTCGTCAAGCCCGCCGGCGTAATCCTCCAGCAGGGTGTGGCTGAGGCCATCGAAGGCCAGCAGCGGTGCGTGGAGGTCATGCGAGACCGAGTAGCTGAAGGCCTCCAGCTCGCGGTTGATCGCCGTCAGGGCGGTGGTGCGCTCCTCGACCAGCTCTTCGAGCTGGGTGCGATAGCGCCGCAACTCCTGTTGTGCGCGGTAGAGATCAACGAAGACACCCACCTTGGCTCGGAGGATTGCCGGCACGACCGGTGCAAAAACAAAGTCCACGGCGCCAAGCTCATAACCCCGGCCCATATCCGTCTGGGCCTCGTCAAGGGCCGTGACGAAGATGATCGGGGTGAACTCAGAACGGGGGCGTTGCCGGATCAGCTGCGCGGTCTCGAAGCCGTCCATGATCGGCATTCGAACATCGAGCAGCACGACAGCAAACTCCTGGCGCAGAAGCTGGCGCAGGGCATCGGCGCCGGAGGAAGCCTCGACGACAGTCTCTCCAATTGGAGCCAGGATGGTCTTCAGGGCAAAGCGCTTCGTCGGATCGTCGTCGACCAGCAGGATGCTAACAGCGGCCTCAGGCTTACCGTTGGTCGGGCGCTCCGTACGCAGCGTGGAGGTCATCGGACCTTGTGGAACAGGCTGACCCCGTCCCTCACCTGCAGATACCGGCTGCTCTCTGGGCAAAAAGTCAGCGACTCGCGTTCGCCAAGGGCCAGGTAACCCGATCTGATGAGGCTGTCATAGAAGAGCCTATGGGCTCGCTCCTGGAGGGCAGGCTTGAAATAGATCAGCACATTCGCGCACAGGATCAAGTGGAACTCGTTGAACGAGCCGTCGCTGACGAGGTTGTGTCGCGCCCACGTCACGTTTCGTTGGAGGTCTCGGCTGAACCTGGCGACGCGACCGGCGACGGAGTAGAAGTCTGCGATCTTGCCCCGGCCTCCAGACTGAACGTAGGCGCCCTCGTCTGACCGAAGCCGGTCGAGCGGGTAGGCGCCAGTCTGCGCGACGGTCAGGCTGTCCTCGTTCAGATCTGTTGCATAGATCCGCGAACGCTCGTAAATGCCCTCCTCCTCCAGGATGATCGCGACCGAATAAACCTCCTCACCTGTGGCGCAGCCAGCAATCCAGATGCGCAACGACGGATAGGTCCTGAGGCGCGGGACGATCTCTTCGCGAAAGCACCTGAACGCCTCTGCTTCGCGGAACATTCTCGTGACGTTCACACCGACACCGCTGAGGAACCTCTGCATGCACGACGTGTCGTGCAGCAGTCGCTCCTGGTAAGCGGAGATGGTCGGCACTCCTTCGCCGGCCATTCCCGCGGCCAGGCTGCGCCGAAGTGGCGCAAGAGCGTAGTCCCGGAAGTCGTATCCGTATCGCATCCAGACGCCTTCCAGCAACAGCCTTATTTCGATCTCTTCGATATTCGGCTTCGTTGCTGTTTCGCGCTCGACTGCCAATTCGCCTCCGTTGCCCTTAGACGCTGAGCCAGGATCTGAGCATCGACAGAAGGTGTGAGTTATTGACAGGCTTGGCTATATAGTCGGATGCCCCTGATTCGATGCACTTCTCACGGTCTCCCTTCATCGCCTTGGCGGTCAGAGCGATGATTGGTCGGTTCTTGAACGCCGGCATCTCCCGCATCCTGGTCATCAGCTCATAGCCATCCATCTGGGGCATCATCACATCGACAAGGGCGATGTCGATTTCGGTGTTCCGCTCCAACGTTTCGATGGCGTCCTGGCCCGAGTCGACCGAGAAGACCTCCATCTGTTGGCGCTCGAGCATCGCGGTCAACGCGAAGATGTTGCGAACATCGTCGTCGACGATCAGCACCCTCTTATTCGCCAGCGATGCTTCGAGATTGCTTTCGTCGATCCAACCCCGCTGCCCGTTGGCGCTGCCACCATCGACCTTCTCCAGGATGGCAGTGACCTCTTCCCGGAGGCGTTCGGGAGATCTGACCTCCTTGACAACGATGCTCTTGGCGGACCTCCCCAACCTGAGCTCCTCCTTCCGCGTCAGATCCTTCGCGGTGTAGACGAGCAGGGGTGTCGAATGATCCTTGTTCGCCTTGAGGTAATCGATCACCTGCCAGCCTGTGAGCCCGGGCAGCCCAAGGTCCAGCACGACGCAGTCGAACCGCTGGTCCTGCAGGACGGCCAGGGCCTCCTCACCCGTCGCCACTGCTGTGACTATGGCGTTGACGGGCTCCATCAGGCTCACGATGTGTTTTCGCTGGATCGGGTCGTCCTCGACGATGAGGACACGCTTCTCCGCACCACCAGCTGGGGCGCTTTCCGATACTTGGGATGACCGCTCTCCCACTTTCCATGCTCCCGCTGCGGCTGCTCCTAGCAAAACGGGCTCGGGTGATTGCACCTGGGACCCGTTGGTCGACCCGCCGTTGGCGTGTCGCGTTGGGGCCGGGATTGTCATCGGGAGGTAGACGGTGAAGGTGCTGCCCTGGCCGACCTCGCTGTCGAGCTTGATCTCGCCTCGGAGGAGGCGGGAGAGCTCGCGACAGATCGAAAGACCAAGGCCTGTACCACCGTATTTACGGCTGGTGGTGCCATCACCCTGGGCGAACGACTCGAATATCGACTGCTGCTTCTCAGCCGGAATTCCGATGCCTGTGTCCGAAACGCTCAGGGCGATCACGCCCTCGGCGCGGTTCAGATTTTCGTTGTCGTGACTCCAACCTGAGGCCACCGGCCCGGCCGCGAATGTAACGCTGCCCTTCTCGGTGAACTTGAATGCATTGCTCAGGAGGTTGTTGAGCACTTGCTGCAGCCGCTGGGGGTCAGTCGGGATCGAGCTCGGGAGACCCGGTCGGAGGTCGATAGTGAAGGCGATCTTTGTGGCCTCCGCGACGTGCCTGAAGGTGCGCTCGAGCAGTGGAGGTAGCTCGGCCAGCGGCCAATCGGTGATCTCGAGCGCCACTGTTCCCGACTCGATCTTAGAGAGGTCGAGGATGTCGTTGATCAGCTTGAGGAGGTCGGTGCCTGACGAACGGATGATCGTGGCGTACTCGACCTGCTTCGGAAGAAGGTTGCGGTCTGGGTTGTCGGTGAGCTCTTGGGCGAGAATCAGAAGGCTGTTCAGCGGCGTACGGAGCTCGTGCGACATGTTGGCGAGGAACTCCGACTTGTAGCGGGATGTTATGGCGAGCTGCTCAGCCTTCTCTTCCACCAGCGATTTGGCCGCTTCCACTTCTGCTCGCCGCCGATCGATCTCGGTGTTCTGCTGGGCCAGCTGTCGCGCTTTCTCAGCGAGGTCGAGGTTCGAGTGCTGCAGCTGGTCCTGCTGGCTCTGAAGCTCATTCGCCAGCGACTGAGATTGCTTCAGGAGATCCTCGGTGCGGCTGTTGGCCTCGATCGTGTTGAGCACGATCCCGATGCTTTCGGTGAGCTGGTCCAGGAAGTCCTTGTGGATGGCGCTGAACTCGTGGAACGACGCGAGCTCGATCACCGCCCTCACATTGCCCTCGAACAGCACAGGTAGAACGATGATGTTCATGGGCTTTGATTCACCCAGCCCAGAGCTGATGCGAATGTAGTCGGCAGGCACGTTGGTCAGCAAGATGCGGCGCTTTTCCAGAGCGGCCTGGCCGACAAGACCCTCTCCAAGCCGGAACTCGGTAGGCACGTTTTTGCGCTGCTTGTACGCGTAACCGGCCTGGAACGCGAGATGCGCCTCGGTCCCGTTGGGCGGCACCATGCCGTAGAAAACCCCATGCTCGGCGTTGACCAATGGGGCCAGCTCCGACAGGATCATCTTGGAGACTGTCATCGGGTCGCGTTGGCCCTGGAGCATCCGGGTGAAGCGGGCCAGGTTCGTCTTGAGCCAGTCCTGCTCCTGGTTCTTCTCAGTGGTCGCCTTGAGGTTGCCAATCATCTCGTTGATGTTGTCTTTCAGCACGGCGACTTCTCCGCTTGCCTCGACGCCGATCGATCGGGTGAGATCTCCCTTGGTGACTGCCGTCGCGACGTCTGCGATGGCTCGCACCTGGGTGGTCAGCGTGGCGGAGAGCTGGTTGACGTTGTCGGTCAAGTCACGCCACGTGCCGGCAGCGCCGGGCACCCTCGCCTGGCCACCTAGCCGGCCCTCGACACCGACCTCGCGAGCAACACTCGTGACCTGGTCCGCGAACACCGCCAGGGTGTCGGTCATGCCGTTGATCGTGGCCGCAAGTTCGGCGATCTCGCCCTTGGCCTCCAGCGTCAACTTGCCCTTCAGGTCGCCGTTGGCGACGGCCGTCACGACTCTTGCGATTCCACGTACCTGGTCCGTCAGGTTGCTCGCCATCGTGTTGACGTTCTCGGTGAGCTCCTTCCAGGTTCCGCCCACGCCCTTGACTTGAGCCTGCCCGCCGAGCTTGCCCTCAGTACCCACCTCACGGGCGACACGACTCACCTCATTGGCGAATGCATTGAGCTGGTCGACCATCAGGTTGACGGTCTTCTTGAGCTCGAGAATCTCGCCTCGGACGTCAACGGTGACCTTCTTGGAGAGGTCGCCGTTCGCGACAGCGGTGGTGACCTCGGCGATGTTGCGTACCTGGCCCGTCAGGTTGCCGGCCATCGAGTTGACGTTGTCAGTGAGGTCCTTCCAGACCCCACCGACGCCTTCAACTTCGGCCTGGCCGCCGAGCTTGCCTTCCGTGCCGACCTCGCGGGCGACACGAGTCACTTCGTTTGCAAAGGCGTTGAGCTGATCGACCATCACGTTGACGGTGTTCTTGAGCTCGCGGATTTCGCCACGCACGTCGACGGTGACCTTCTTGGAGAGGTCCCCGTTGGCGACGGCGGTGGTCACTTCCGCGATGTTGCGCACCTGACCGGTCAGGTTGCCGGCCATCGAGTTGACGTTGTCAGTTAGCTCCTTCCAGACTCCCGCGACTCCGCGCACATCTGCCTGGCCGCCGAGCTTGCCTTCGGTGCCTACCTCGCGCGCAACGCGCGTCACCTCACTGGCGAACGCGTTCAACTGATCGACCATGACGTTGACAGTGTTCTTGAGCTCGAGGATCTCGCCTCGGACGTCGACAGTTATCTTCTTCGAGAGATCGCCGTTGGCGACCGCAGTCGTGACCTCGGCGATGTTTCGCACCTGGCCGGTCAGGTTTCCTGCCATCGAGTTCACGTTGTCGGTAAGGTCTTTCCAGACCCCTCCAACTCCCTTCACCTCTGCCTGGCCCCCGAGCTTGCCTTCCGTGCCAACTTCGCGAGCGACGCGGGTCACCTCGTTTGCGAAGGCGTTGAGCTGGTCGACCATCAAATTGATCGTTCGCTTTTGGTCTGCGAGCTCGCCCTCGACGTCGACTGTGATCTTCTTGGAGAGGTCGCCATTGGCAACCGCAGTGATGACTTCCGCGATGTTGCGTGTTCGGTCGGCGAAGTTCGCCGACATGTAGTTGATATTGTCAGACAGGTCTTTCCATACGCCGCCCACGCCACGCACTTCTGCCTGGCCGCCGAGCTTGCCTTCAGTCCCCACCTCGCGTGCGACCCTCGTCACCTCGTTGGCGAGGCCGTTGAGCTGGTCGACCATCAGGTTGACGGTCTCCTTGAGCTCCAGGATCTCTCCGCGCGCATCGACTGTGATCTTCTTGGAGAGGTCGCCGTTGGCCACCGCGGTCGTCACGTCGGCGATGTTGCGAACCTGGCCCGTTAGGTTGCCGGCCATCGAGTTGACGTTCTCGGTGAGCTCTTTCCAGACTCCGCCGACACCCTTGACTTCAGCTTGGCCGCCGAGCTTGCCTTCCGTACCGACCTCATGGGCCACACGCGACACTTCGCCGGCGAAGGCGTTGAGCTGGTCGACCATCACGTTGACGGTCTGCTTCAGCTCGAGGATCTCACCCTCGACGTCGACGGTGACCTTCTTGGAGAGGTCGCCGTTGGCGACCGCCGTCGTCACCTCGGCGATGTCGCGCACCTGGCCGGTCAGGTTGCCGGCCATCACGTTGACGTTGTCGGTGAGGTCCTTCCAGACGCCGCCGACCTCGATCGTCACCGCGGCCGCCTGGCCGAGCTTGCCCTCGGTGCCGACCTCCTTGGCGACGCGGGTCACCTCGCCCGCGAAGGCGCGCAGCTGATCGACCATGGTGTTGATGGTGATCTTGAGCTCGAGCACCTCGCCCTCGACGTCGGCGGTGATCTTCTTGCTCAGGTCCCCGCCCGCGACGGCGCCGATGACACGCTGCATCTCGCTCGTGGGCCGCACCAGGTCCTCGATCAGCGCGTTGACCGACTCGATGCTGTCGGACCAC
>DATLPO010000092.1:0-16147 GCA_035535675.1 Candidatus Limnocylindria bacterium | reverse complement strand
ACAGCAGACGGACGTCGTCGACCACCTGCAGAGCAAGCTCGGGCCCGTTGTCGTGCAGTCGGTGCTCGAGGTCGGGGGGACGATTGCAGGGGAGACCATTGAGTTCGCGCTCCTGGCGATCGTGCTGGCCTCCGTGGCGATTCTTTTCCTGCTCGCGATCCGATTCCGAAATGTGCCAGGAGGTTGGCGCGCGGGGTTTCAGTTCGGCGGCTCCGCGCTTGCCGCGCTCCTCCATGACGTGTTCCTGCTGACTGGAGTTTTCTCGCTCCTCGGCAAGGTGTTCGATCAAAGAATCGGCGAGATCGACACGCTTTTCGTCACGGCGGTCCTGACGGTGGTGGGCTTCTCGGTCCACGACACGATCGTCGTGTTTGACAGGATTCGCGAAAACCTTCGGGTGAGCCAGCGCCTGTCGTTCGAGCAGATCGTGAACCTCAGCATCATGCAGACGGCGGCGCGGTCGATCATTACGAGCTTCACTGTCGTGTTGGTCCTGGCGGCGATTCTCATCTCCGGCGGCGACACGCTGAAGGGGTTCGCGCTGGCCCTGATGATCGGCATCGTTTCGGGCACATACAGCTCGATCTTCAACGCCGCCCCACTGCTCGTTGTGTGGCGGAAGGTGCAGCCGCTGCGGTAGGTCGGCGGTCGGTGCCCAGATGCACGCCAGGTGGCGGTGGGGTGTGGGTGGACGGGCTGGGAAGGGGAAGTCGGGGTGGGCTTGGAGGCCCTGGCTGCGACGCTTGGTGGCAGCGAGGGTTGGGCTGAAAACGATCTTGAAATTGGCAAATTAACTGCCTCGAAACCTTGACTTGGCGAACAGATGTTTGTACCATATTTCTATGCTCGCGACGCAAGACATCTGTCCCTCCGGCGCCAATTTGGGCATGGAGCTCATGCGACTTGCCCGCGAGAGGGATCTCATCGATCTGCGCTTCTCGCTGGTCGCAGCTGAGTTTGCGGCGACCGACCACTACGACCGGGAGGGCTTTATCAGCCCGATCGACTGGATCCGATTCAACTGTCACATGACTTCCAATGCGGCCGCCGACCGGGTCGCCGTCGGCGAGCGCCTCGGCGAGCTGACTGAAAGCACGGATGCGATGGTCAGCGGCCGGATCGGCTTTGCTCACATGACGGTCATGGCCAGGACGGCAAATGCGCTGGGAACAAGGTTTAACGAGGGGGCGCTGATCGACAAGGCGCTGGAGAACTCGCCGGGCAAGTTCCATCACATCTGCCGGCACTATCGACACGCGGCAGACCGCAAGGGCTATGAGGCTGAGCAGGCAGAGCTGGTCGAGAACCGCTGGCTGTCGCTGAGCTCGGTGGAGGACGGCTCGCTGCTGATCAGCGGAGTCCTCGACCCGGTGGGTGGGGCGGCTCTGCGGACGGCGCTCGAGCCGCTTGCACGCAAATCAGGTGCTCACGACGACCGGAAATTGGACCGGCGGCAGGCCGATGCATTGGTCGAGCTTGCCTGCGGTGGCGAACAGAGGGCGCAGATTCAGGTCACCAGCTCGATCGAGACTCTGCTCGGCCTGGCGGGGGCGCCGGCGGCGGAGATGGAGTTCTCACTGCCTGTTTCCTCTACGACCGTGGAGCGGCTGGCCTGTGACAGCAGCATCGCTCGTGTCCTGCTCGACTCGGAATCGACTGTGATCGAGGTTGGTCGTTCGAAGCGTGTGGTATCGGAACCGGCGCGGCGCGCGCTTCGTGTCCGCGACGGCTCGTGCCGATGGCCGAGCTGCGAGCGGCATGGCTCTTGGACTGCCGCACATCATGTAGTGCACTGGATTCATGGCGGCACGACCAATCTCGAAAACCTCGTCCTTCTCTGCCATCGCCACCACTGGATGGTTCACGAAGGCAAGTGGCAGCTCATCCGCTCTGACGAGGGGCGAATGACGACCATTCCGCCGACGGTTACATTCGGTCCCCCACCGCGCGGCCCGGACTAGCCGTCCTTTTACGGATGTTTATGCAGTCGGCTGTATACTCATGCGTTCGTGGATAAGAGACTGAAAGTTGCGGTGGCGGGGGCCAACGGGTACGCGGGTATGACGCTCGTCAACCTCCTGGCCAGGCACCCGGGCGTGGAGCTGAGCCAGCTGACGTCCCGCTCCTTTGCGGGCAAGCCTTTCACTTCGGTCTTTCCGCTGCTTGAAATCGACGGCAAGTTCATTTCCGAACCTGAGCCCGACGGCATCGATGTGGTCTTTAGCTGCCTGCCTCACAACGTCGGAGCTTCAAAGGCGGAGGGCTGGCTGTCCGGGGGGGCTCGCGTGATCGATATGAGCGCCGACTTTCGTCTCAAGGATGCCGGCCAGTATCCGGTTTGGTACAAGCAGGAGCACCCGGCACCTGCATTGCTTGAAAAGGCGGTGTTCGGCCTGCCCGAGCTGCACGAAAGTGAGCTCAAGGAAGCCGAGCTGATCGCCGTCCCTGGCTGCTACTCGACAGCCACCATCCTTGCGCTTGCGCCGGCGGCGGCGGCGGGGGTGGTCGGCTCCGACATCGTCGTCGACGCCAAGTCCGGCGTGAGCGGGGCGGGCCGGTCGCCAGGCATCGGGACACATTTCAGCGAGGTCAACGAGTCGATCGGCGCGTACGCGATCTCCGGTCATCGCCACCTGCCGGAGGTGATCCAGGAGCTCGAAGCGCTCAACGGGAACGGTGTCCGCGTCACGTTCGTTCCCCACCTGGTGCCGATGACCCGCGGGATTCTCGTCACGTGCTACTTCGACCTCATGGGCTCGCTCGATGAGCTGCGAGACACCTACGCGGAGTTCTACGCCGGCCAACCGTTCACGAGGGTGCTCGACGCGAGCCCGACCACCAAGCTGGCGAGCCACTCCAACCTGTGTCTTGTCAATGTCGCTGCTCAGGGCGAGAAAGCTGTGGTGACGGCGGCGCTCGACAACCTGGTCAAGGGCGCGTCAGGCCAGGGGGTTGAGTGTTTCAACATCGCATTCGGGTTCGATCGAAGGACCGCCCTGGAGATCCCAGTTCAATGGCCGTGACCTTTCCGCGCGGCTTTCTTGCCGGCACCGCAGCCTGCGGCATCAAGGCGTTCACCACAGGCGCCTCGGCCATCCCGACCAACCAGAAGGACGACCTGTGCGTCATCGTGTCAGAGCACGGCTGTGACACCGGCGGCGTCTTCACCACCAACAAGGTCAAGTCGGCGTCGGTCGTGATCGACCAGCTGCACCTCGAGCACAACCGCGTGCGCGCGCTCGCCATCAACTCCGGCAACGCGAATGCCTGCACCGGAGCGCAGGGCTTCAAGGACGCTCTGCTCATGGCCAAGCTCACCGCGGATCGCCTTGACCTCGATCCGCACCAGGTGCTCGTGAGCTCCACCGGCGTGATCGGGCGCTACCTGCCGATGAACGCCATCAAGGCGGGCATCGCCGAGGCCTGCGGCAGCCTGAGCCCCGAAGGTGGCGATCGCGCGGCCCGCGCCATCATGACCACCGACACGGTTCCCAAGACCGCGCAGCTGGAGGTCGATATCGGGGGCGCCACCATCCGGGTCGGTGGGATGTGCAAAGGCTCCGGGATGATCCATCCGAACATGGGCACCCTGCTCGCCTACATCACCACTGACGCCAATGTCGAGGCGGGTTTGATGGCCAAGCTTGTGAAGCCGATCGCCGACCGCAGCTTCAACCAGGTCACGATCGATGGGGATAGCTCCACTAACGACACCTTCCTGCTGCTGGCCAACGGCGCGGCGGGCAACTCGGCGATCCGGGCCGGAAGCGTCGAGGCCGAGCTCCTGGAGAACGCCCTCCTGGAGGTCGCCCGCGAGCTGGCCCGTGCGATCGCGAACGATGGTGAAGGCGCGAGCAAGCTCATCACCGTCCGTGTCGTCGACGCTCAATCGGACGCTGACGCGCGTACCGCGGCTCGGGCGGTCGCCTCGTCGAGCCTGGTCAAGACGGCCGTCCACGGCGGCGACCCGAACTGGGGCCGCATCGTGTGCGCGCTCGGGTACAGTGGCGCGGAACTGGCGCTCGACAAGCTCCACCTCAGCGTTGGCGGGCTTGTCGTGTTCGAACGTGGCGCGGGGGTCAATGTCGATCTCTCGGCCGTACGCCATGCGTTCGAGCAGCCGGAGATCGAGATAGTGGCCACACTCGGGCTCGCGGACGGCCGCGCCGAGGCCTGGGGCTGTGACCTTTCGGAGGAGTACGTGCGAATCAACGCGGACTACACCACATGACGCTGACGGTCGAGGAACGAGCCAAGGTCCTTGTCGAGGCGCTCCCATACATCAAGCGTTTTCACGGCCAGACCATCGTGGTCAAGGTCGGCGGCAACGCCATCGAGCAGGCGAGGGACGAGACGCTGCTCGACATCGTGCTGCTTCGCTACGTGGGCATGCACCCGGTCCTTGTGCACGGCGGAGGTCCGGAGATCACTGCGATGAGCGAACGCCTAGGCATCAAGGCCACGTTCAAGAAGGGGCTCCGCGTCACTGACGAAAAGACGATGGAGGTCGTGAAGATGGTGCTCACCGGGAAGGTGAACCCGGACATCGTGGCGAGCATCAACCGGCTCGGCGGCCAGGCGGTCGGTATGAGCGGCGAGGACGGGCCGTGCATCATCGCCGAGCCGCTCAATGAGGCACTGGGCTTCGTCGGCCGGGTCACCCAGGTCAACAAAGAGCCCATCACCGCTCTGCTCGGCCGCGGCTACATCCCGGTCATCGCGTCGATTGGCCTTGGCTATGACGGGCACGCGTACAACATCAATGCCGACACCGTCGCGGCGGAGATCGCAGTCGCGCTTGGCGCAGCCAAGATGATTCTGCTGACCGACGTCTCCGGCGTGCTCGGCGTCGACGGCAAGGTTGTGGCAGTGCTGTCCAAGGACGACGCCCGCCAGAGGATCGATGCGGGAGAGGTGACTGGCGGAATGATCCCCAAGCTCGAAGCGACGCTACGCGCGCTCGACGGCGTTCCTCTCGCTCACATCGTCGATGGCCGGACACCGCACGCGCTGCTGCTGGAGCTCTTCACCGAGTCCGGCATCGGCACGATGGTGACTCCTTGACCTGCCCGCTCGCCGGGGAGGGTGGCTCTGCCCGCGAAGCGGGCACTGCCGGGTGTGGGCGTGCCTACCACTCCTGAGCTCGCCGAGCAGTACCTCATGCAGACGGGCCGCCGCCTGCCGGTCACTTTCGTTCGCGGCGAAGGCTGCCTCCTTTTCGACGAGGAGGGCAAGGAGTACCTGGACCTGGTGGCAGGCATCGCCGTCAACCTGCTCGGCCACGCTCATCCGGACATTGCCAGGTCGCTTTCGGGCCAGTCCCGAACCCTGATCCATACGTCCAACCTCTACTTCACGCGTCCTCAGGTGGAGCTGGCTCGCCGGCTTGTCGAGCTGTCGTTCCCCTCTCGGGTCTTCCTCTGCAACTCCGGGGCCGAGGCGAACGAGGCGGCGATAAAGCTCGCGCGCAAATGGGGCTCGAAGAACCGCGACGGCGCTTTCGAGATCATCACCTCAGCCGGCTCGTTTCACGGCCGCACCCTCGCGACAGTCACAGCCGGCGGGCAGCCCAAGTACTCGGATCCCTTCAAGCCGCTACCTGAAGGCTTCGTGCACGTGCCGTTCAACGACGTCGATGCCATCAAGGCGGCGACGACCGAGCGGACTGTGGCGGTGATGCTCGAGCCCGTCATGGGCGAGATCGGCATCATCCCGGCGTCCTCGGGCTATCTCAAGGCGGTGCGCGAGTGGTGTGACGAGAAAGGGTTGTTGCTGATCCTCGATGAGGTGCAGACAGGTCTTGGCCGAACCGGGAGATGGTTCGCTCACCAGCACCACGGGATCACGCCTGACGTGATGACCCTTGCCAAGGGCCTTGGCGGCGGAGTCCCGATCGGCGCGTGCCTCGCTGCTCCCCGCGCTGACGTTTTCGAGCCGGGCGACCACGGCTCGACGTTCGGCGGCAATCCTCTCGCGTGCATGGCGGCGCTCACAGTGCTGACCGTGATCGAGCGAGATGGCCTCGTCGGTCACGCTGCGGAGATGGGCGAGCTGCTGCACGCTGTTCTCGAAGGACTCGGCGCCAAGGAGGTGCGTGGTCTGGGGCTCATGCAAGCTGCAGAGTTCGCGGAGCCCCACGCCAAGGCGTTCCAGCAGGCGTGCCTCGAGGCAGGGCTGATCGTCAACGCTGTCGACGAAAACTCCATCCGCCTGGTGCCGCCTCTGATCATCACGAGCGCCGAGATCGACCGAGCGCAGGCGACGATGCAGAAGGTTCTCGGGTGACGGCCACCAAGGGGCAGAGGCACCAGGCCATCCTCGCGCTCGTGAACCGCGGCGGAGTGCACACGCAGCAGGAGCTGGCTGAGGCGCTGGCGCGACGCGGATTGCGCACGACGCAGGCAACGATCTCCCGCGACATCCAGGAGCTGGGCCTCGTCCGTTCGGTCCGTGGCTACCGCAGCTCGACGGCCCTGGTGCGTGAGCTGGTCCTGTCGGTCGAGCTGATCGAGCCGATGGCTGTGATCAGGACTCCACCGGGCACCGCGAACCTTGTCGCGCGACGGATCGACGAGGCGGCGCTGCCAGGCATAGCGGGCACCGTTGCGGGGGACGACACGATCATCGCGGTGCTGCGGAAGCCAGGTGCCGGACGAGCGCTGAAAGACCTTTTGGCGCATGTCGAATAGGGGGCCGGGGGGAGTCTCCCAAAAATCCAGGAAGCTCGTTCTCGCTTACTCCGGCGGCCTCGACACCTCGGTGGCGATCCGCTGGTTGAAGGACAAGGGTTGGGATGTCATCGCTTTCACCGTCGACCTCGGCGAGAAGAAGGATCTTGACGCGATCCAGGCTCGTGCGCTGAAGACCGGCGCTTCCGCGGCGTACGTGGCAGACGGCCGGATTCCATTCCTCGAGCTATTCGTATGGCCCTCGCTGCAGGCCGGGGCCGTATATGAGAAGGAATATCCCCTTGCGACTGCGCTGGGCAGGCCCCTGATCGCGGCAATGATGGTCGAGGTCGCGCGGCGGGAGGGCGCAAGCGCGATCGCCCACGGCTGCACAGGCAAGGGCAACGACCAGGTGCGCTTCGACGTCACGACGGCGGCCCTTGCTCCGGAGCTGCAGGTCATCGCCCCGGTGCGCGAATGGGGAATGAACCGCGACGACGAGATCGAGTACGCGAACAAGCACGGCATCGAGGTGCCCGCTACCGTCCGGTCGCCGTACTCGACCGACGAGAACCTGTGGGGCCGCTCGATCGAGGCGGGCGTGCTAGAGGATCCTTGGGCCGAGCCGCCGGCTGACGTGTATGCATGGACGCGCGACCCTCGGCAATGTCCAGACGAGCCGGCCTATGTCGAGATCGGCTTCAAGCACGGCTTGCCGGTTTCGCTTGACGGCAAAGCGACCAACGCGCTGGACCTGGTCACCGACCTCAATCGGATTGGTGGTGAGAACGGGGTCGGCCGCATCGATCACCTCGAGAACCGACTCATCGGGATCAAGTCGCGCGAGATCTACGAAGCCCCGGCCGCTGTGGTGCTGCTGCAAGCTCACCAGGCGCTGGAGGACATCACGCTGCCCAAGGAGGTAGCGAGATTTAAAGACCTCGTGGCACAGCAGTGGGCGCAGATGGTCTATGACGGCCTCTGGTTCAGTCCCCTAAGAGATGCGCTCAATGCATTCGTCGCCGAGACGCAAACCCACGTCACCGGCGAGGTGCGGATCAAGCTCTTCAAGGGCTCATCGCATGTGGTAGGCCGGAAGGGCCCTCAGCAGCTTTATCAACTCTCGCTCGCGACCTACGGCCAGGGCGACGCCTTCGATCAGTCGGCGGCTGAAGGCTTCATCAAGCTGTGGGGGATGGGGGTGCGCACCTCAGCCGAGGTCCAGGGCCGGCTCCACGCGCGCGAGCTGGGCAAGCTGCTTGGCGAAGTCAAAAGGCTCAGCCCTCCCCGCTCGCCGGGGAGGTCCGGGCGCGCCCGTGGCGCTCCCGGGGAGGGGGCGCCGTAGCAAGCAAGAAGGCTGGCGGCAAGCTTTGGGGCGCTCGATTCGAGCGGCGTCTGCTGCCCGAGCTGGAGCGCTTCTCGTCTTCGCTCGACGCTGACTTCGAGCTCTATCCGTTCGACATCGCCGGGAGCATCGCGCATGCGCGCGGCCTGGCCACCGCCGGGCTTATCTCCCGCGCACGGTTGACGGCGATCGAGCGCGGTCTGCGACGTGTGAGGCGCGAGCTCGACGACGGCGTGTTCGCCTTCAAGGACACTGACGAAGACATTCACACTGCAGTCGAGCGGAGGCTGACCGAGATCACACCGGCGGGAGCATCCCTGCACGCCGGCCGCTCGCGAAACGACCAGGTGGCTCTCGATCTTCGGCTCTACTGCCGCGCAGCGGCGAGCGCGCTGGTGGCCGAGGTCGCCGGCGCGATTGCCTCTCTCGCCGTCAAGGCACACGCGCACGCCGGATGGGTCATGCCCGGCTACACGCACCTGCAGCGCGCCCAGCCTGTCACCGTCGGGCACCACCTCCTTGCCCACGCGGAGCCCCTGCTCCGTGACGCGGAACGCTTCCGCCAGGCGTATGCCTCGGCTGACGAGATGCCGTTGGGCTCCGGCGCCCTCGCCGGCACGACTCTGCCTCTTCTGCGCGAGGTCGTCGCCAAGCAGCTTGGCATCGAGCGCCTGACCGCCAACAGCATCGATGCGGTCGCGGACCGCGACTTTGCTCTCGACCTCGTTTACGCGTGCCTCACAGCCGCCATTCACCTGAGCCGCCTCGGCGAGGACGTTGCGCTGTGGGCGAGCGCTGAGTTCGGCTTCGTCCGGCTGGCAGACGAGATCGCCACCGGGTCTAGCCTCATGCCGCAGAAGAAGAACCCGGACATCGCCGAGCTGCTGAGGGGAAGGTCCGGCCGAGCTCTAGGGAGCGTTGTCGCGCTCGCGACCGTATTGAAGGGCTTGCCGCTGGCGTACGACAGGGACCTGCAGGAGGACAAGCCCGCGGTGTTCGCCGCGGTTGACAACGCCCTCGACTCGCTGCGGGCGGCGTCTCTGTTGGTGCAGCATCTCGAGTTCGACCGAGCCCGGCTCAAGGCAGCTGCCGCCGACGCCGTCCTGGTCGCCACCGATGCTGCGGAAATCCTAGTTCGAGCCGGCAAGCCCTTCAGGCAGGCGCACGAGGCAGTGGGCCGGCAGGTTCGAGAGAGCACTTTGAAGGCGCCCTGGACTGCAAGCGCCTCCCTGCTGAAGCGGGACCTCCCCGGCGCTCCCCACCCACGCCGGGTGGCCGCCCGCGCCACCGCCCTCCGCCGGCAGGCTGCCGCGCTGCTTCGATGGAGCGAAGGACACCCCCTGCCTCTACCTGAGTAGAGTTCGGGTTCGATGCTGCTCGCGGTTGATGTCGGCAACACCAACGTAACGCTCGCGCTGTTCGACGGCGAGCGGCTGGTTGCCGACTGGAGGGTCACCTCGCATCGAGAGCGGACCGCCGACGAGATGGCCGTCGAGCTGCGCCAGCTGTTCAGCTTGCGGAGCTTTGAGTTCGACGTCGTGGACGGCGTGGTCATCGCCAGCGTCGTCCCCAATATCAACCCGGCCCTGATCGAAATGTCCAGGCGCTATCTGAAGTGCGAGCCGGTGATGGTCGGCCCCGGCACCAAGACAAGCGTCAAGGTCAGGTACGACAACCCGAAGGATGTCGGGGCCGACCGGATCGCCAATGCCCTTGCCGCCTTTTCGAAGTACGGAGGGCCGATCGTGGTCATCGATTTCGGCACTGCCGTCACCTACGACGCGATAAATGCGCAGGGTGACTACCTGGGCGGCGCGATTGCGCCTGGAGTCGAGATCTCTCTGAATGCCCTGGTCTCTCACACGGCTATGCTCCGGAGGGTCGAGGCGGTGGCCCCCGACTCTGTGATCGGCCGCAACACAGTGACCTCGATCCAGTCCGGGCTCGTTTGGGGTTTTGTGGCCCAGGTCGAGGGAATGGTCGAGCGCATGGTGGCTGAGCTTGGAGGCTCGGCGAAAGTGATCGCCACCGGCGGCCAGGCCGCGCTGGTCGCCGGCCTCACACACGTTATTGAGAGCATCGATCCTCTCCTGACGCTCGAAGGCTTGCGGCTCATCTACCTGCAAAACGTCGATGGCAGCCGGAACCCGGATGGCAGGATTGACAAGGCATGAGAACGATGCCCGCATTCCACATCTACCTGCTTGGCAGCCTCGAGCACGCCGGGCTCGACGAGGTGCTGGCGGACATCGGCCTTGCAGGGGAGCGGCTCGAGGCCACGACGACGATCATCTCCCCGGCGCTGATCCTGCTCGGCACCGGCCAGGCCGCGCCGCAAGGTCTCGCTGACATCTCGGTCGCCTTTCCCGCAGACGCTTCGCCCGCCGCCCTCAGCCACCTGTTGCACATTTCGATGGAGAACGTGGCGCTCAGGCAGGCCGTCAGGCAGCTCGAGGACCAGGCGAAGAGGCAGCACCGCCAGTTCGAGGAGCTCAACCGAATCGGCATCGCGCTCTCCGCCGAGCGGGACATAAGCAAGCTCCAGGCGTTCATCCTCACGACGATGCGCCAGCTGACCAATGCCGACGGCGCGAGCCTGTGGCTCAAGACGGTCGGCGACGACGGTCAACCAAAGCTATTCCTGTCTGCCAGCCAGAACACGTCAATCGACAACACCTACCAGGCCTTCAAGGTCCCGGTCGACGAGAAGAGCGTGGTCGGTTACACGGTCTCGGTCGGAACGAGCCAGATATACGACGACGCATACAACCCACCGCCTGGCAAGCCGCAAGGTGGAAAAGGATTCGATCAGCAGTACGGGTACCGGACGAAATCGATGCTCACGGTGCCGATGCGCAACTACAACAACGAGGTGGTCGGCGCAGTCCAGCTGATCAACGCGAAGCGCCTTTTTGAGACGAAGCTGACAGTGGCCAACGTTCCCGATGAGGTCGTGAGCTTCAGACCTGAAGACCTCGAGATGATCGAGTCGATCGCCAGTCAAGCGGCTGTTGCCATCGACAACAGGAACCTGCTCGACTCCATTCAGGCGCTGTTCGACGGCTTTGTCCAGGCGAGCGTGACGGCGATCGAGCAGAGAGACCCGAGCACGGCAGGACACTCGGGCCGTGTGGAGGCACTCACCACGACCCTGGCGGGCGCCGTTACGAAAATCGACGTCGGCCGGTACCGCGACGTTTACCTGAGCGACGACCAGCTCAAGGAGCTGCGCTACGCATGTCTCCTGCACGACTTCGGCAAGGTCGGGGTGCGCGAGCACATCTTGATCAAGGCCAAGAAGTTGATGCCGGGCCAGCTGGAGGTGATCCAGTCGCGCTTCGAGTTCGTTGAGCGCTCCGTGCAGGTCAAGTACGCGACCGAAAAGTTGGAAGCCATGCGTCGAGGGGAAGCCGGCGCGGCGGTGCTGACGGAGATCGACCGCCGGCTCGAGGCGGATCTGGAGCAGCTGAACCAGTGGATCCAGGGCATCGTGTCCGCCAACGAGCCCAGCGTTCTACCTGAGGACAAGGCCTCGATGCTCGAGTTCCTGTCGGAGCAGACCTACTACGACATGGCGGGCAGGGCGCACCCCATGCTCGATCCGCAGGAGTTCCGGTTCCTCAGCATCAGGAAGGGGACGCTCGACCCGCAGGAGCGCCTCGAGATGGAGTCGCACGTCACCCACAGCTTCCATTTCCTGAGCAAGATCCCGTGGACTCCGCTGATGCGCGGCGTGCCGGAGATCGCGTACGGGCACCACGAGAAGCTGGACGGCACGGGCTACCCTCGCGGGCTGTCGGGCGACGCGATCCCGATTCAGGCGCGAATGATGACCATCTCGGACATCTACGACGCGCTCACAGCGCAGGACCGTCCTTACAAGCGCGCGGTGCCGGTTGAGAAGGCGCTTGACATCCTCAAGAACGAGGCCGGCGAGGGCAAGCTCGACGCCGACCTCCTTGACGTCTTCATCGCTAAGCGCGTTTACGACGTGACGGGAAGATGAGGGTCAAGTTCTGGGGGACGCGAGGGACGAGGCCCACTCCAGGCAAGCGCACGCTGAGGTACGGCGGCAACACCACCTGCCTCGAAGTCAGAGACAGGGACAACAACCTCATCATCATCGACTCGGGCTCGGGTATTGCCGAGCTTGGAGCAGGGCTCAGCCCGTCCGAGCCGCTGCAGGCCCACGTTCTGATCACCCACACCCACCTCGACCATATCCAGGGCTTTCCATTTTTTCTGCCCGCCTTCGTGCCCGGCACGCACTTGACGATCGTCGGGCCGGCGGGCTCGGCGAAATCGTTGCAGGCAGCCTTTGCCGACCAGATGGACCCGGCCTACTTTCCGGTGCGGTTGGACCACATGCCGGCGGAGATGGAGTTCATCGAGCGCAACCCGGGCGAGACCTTCGACGTTGGGGGGCTGAGGATCACGCCGCACCTTCTCATGCATCCGATTCCGACGTTTGGCTACCGGATCGACGAGGGTGACACGCGCTTTGCGTTCGCAACTGACAACGAGATCGCGCTCTTTGCGAACAACGAGAACGGCACGCTGAAGGACATGGCGAACTGGTGCCGCGACGCCGACCTCCTGGTTCACGACGCGCAGTACAGCCGTGAGGAGTACAAGACGCACGCGGGGTTCGGGCACTCTACCTACGAGGAGGCGCTGGCTCTCGCTGAGATGGCCGGCGCGAAGCAGCTCGCATTCTTCCACCACGACCCGATTCACTCGGACAGCGATATCGACGCCCTCATCGAGGAGGCTCTCGTCAGTCACCACGACGCCGGCGGCGAGAACATCGAGGCCTTCCCCGCCGCCGAGGACCAGGAGCTGGCCCTCTAGCCTTTACGCTTCCGATCGTGACGGACGAGACAGAGGCCGATCTTCCTGAGGAGATGCGCGACCGGCGCAAGAAGCTCGAACGCCTTCGAGCCGCCGGAATCGATCCCTATTCCCGTGGCTTCAAGCCGAGTCACTCAACCCTGGAGGCTCGTGCGCTGCTTGGTGATGGGGATCGGACAGACCCGGTCGCAGTCGCGGGCAGGATGATGGTCAAGCGCCTGCATGGCGGATCGGCTTTCGCCGACCTGCAGGACGGCGCGGGTCGGGTCCAGCTCTTTGCCAGTCGCGACATCCTCGGCGAGAAGGCCTTCGATCTCTTTGCCGATCTCGATCCTGGCGACGTGATCGGCGTCAAGGGGCCGATGTTCCGCACCAGGCGCGGCGAGCCGACTGTGGAGGTGCACTCCTTCCAGCTTCTCACCAAGGCGCTGCGGCCGTTGCCAGAGAAGTGGCACGGGCTCAAGGACATCGAGATCCGCTACCGCCAGCGCTATGTCGACCTGATCGCCAACCCTGAGGTCCGCCAGGTCTTCAGAGCACGAACCAGGATCATCACCGCGATTCGAAAGCTCTTCGACGAGCGAGAGTTCATCGAGGTGGAGACGCCGATGCTCCAGGAGGTCCCCGGCGGTGGCCATGCCCGACCATTCCTGACCCATCACAACTCTCTCGACCGCGACCTCTATATGCGCATCGCGCTCGAGCTTCATCTAAAGCGGCTGCTGGTCGGCGGTTTCGAACGCGTTTACGAGTTCGGCCGGGTTTTCAGAAATGAAGGGCTGTCGCCTCGCCACAATCCTGAGTTCACGTTGCTCGAGTGCTACGAGGCTTACGCGGAATATGGCGACGTGATGCAGCTGGTGGAAGACATGGTCTCCACGGCGGCTGTGGCTGCCGGCCGGCCGCTTGTAACGACGTACCAGGGCGAGGAGGTCGACCTGACGCCGCCTTTCAAGCGCGAGCGCATGGCCGACCTGGTCCTGGAACACACCGGCAAGCAGGCGGTCGGCCTGGAGCTGAACGACCTGTTCGAAGAGCACGTGC
The DNA here is from genome assembly GCA_035535675.1 of Candidatus Limnocylindria bacterium. GTDB lineage: Bacteria > Chloroflexota > Dormibacteria > Dormibacterales > Dormibacteraceae > Palsa-872. The sequence continues at coordinate 2,239 of DATLPO010000092.1, read as the reverse complement.
AGGCGAAGATTCGGCAGCCGACTTTTGTCATCGACTACCCGATCGAGATCTCGCCGCTCGCGCGCCCGCGTGACGACGACCCTCGATTCGTCGAGAGATTCGAGTTGGTGATTCTCGGCCGCGAGTATGCGAATGCGTTCACCGAGCTGACGGATCCCGTGGATCAGCGAGCGCGGTTCGAGGCGCAGGCTGCCAAGCGTGCGGCGGGCGACGTGGAGGCCCATCCGATGGACGAGGATTTCCTGCGCGCGGTCGAGTACGGCCTCCCGCCGTGTGGCGGGCTCGGTGTGGGGATCGACCGGCTGGTGATGCTCTTGACCGACCAGCCGTCGGTGCGCGATGTGATCCTGTTCCCGGTCATGAAAGCGGAGTCGTAGAGTGCTGCCGCTTGAGCTGATTCGCAAAGACCCTGATCGTGTTCGGCGCGCAGCGCTGCTGAAGGGCGAGGAAGCTCCAATCGATGAGATCCTCGAGCTGGACCGCGAATGGCGCAGGCATCAGAACGCGGCGGAAACCATCAAGGCGGAGCAGAACACTCTCTCGAAGGAATTCGCCAAGTCTCGCGACGACCAGCTAAAGGACAGGCTGCGTGAGATGGCTGAACGCGCCAAAGCCGAGCTTGCGGAGGCTGACGCGATCAAAGCGAAGCTCGACGACCTCCTGCTGCGGGTGCCGAACCTTTTCGATGAGTCGGTGCCGGTGGGGAAGAGCGAGGCCGACAACGTGGTCGCTCGCGAATGGGGCTCGCGGCCCGACCTCGGGTACCCCGCGCGCACGCACTACGACCTGGGAGAGGCACTGGGGATCATGGACTTCGAGAGGGCGGCGCGGGTCGCAGGCTCTCGTTTCGCTTTTCTTGTCGGCGAAGGCGCTCTCCTGGAACGAGCGCTCGTGCAGTTCATGCTCGACGTGCACACGAGGGAGCACGGGTACACCGAGATGCAGCCGCCAATCCTGGTCAACAGCGACTCGATGACGGGAACCGCCAACCTGCCGAAGTTCGGCGCCGATGCGTTCAAGGTCGAGGGACATGACCTGTGGTTGGTGCCGACCGCCGAGGTGCCGCTCACCAATTTCCACCGCGACGAGATCCTCGACGGTGAGCGCCTGCCGCTGAAGTACGTGGCCTACTCGCCCTGCTTCCGCTCCGAGGCGGGAGCGGCCGGGAAGGACACACGAGGGTTCATCAGGCTCCACCAATTCTCGAAGGTGGAGCTGGTCAAGGTCACCACGGCTGAGACGTCGATTGATGAGTTCGAGAAGCTGACCGCCGATGCGGAAGACATCCTCCAGCGCCTGGGCCTGCACTACCAGGTGCTCGTCATGTGCACCGGGGACATGGGGTTCGCGCAGTACAAGAAGTACGACCTCAACGCGTGGTGTCCGGGGCTCGACAGGTACCTCGAGGTGTCGTCGTGCTCGGTTTTCAACGACTTTCAGGCGATGAGGGCCAACATCCGGTACCGGCCTGCCCGCGGCGCCCCGCCGCGATTTGCTCACACCATCAATGGGAGCGGCCTGGCCCTCACGCGCACCATCGACGCGATCCTCGAGACGTACCAGCGCTCCGACGGAGCGATCACGGTGCCCGAGCCGCTTCAGCCTTATATGGGCGGCATGGAGGTCATCGGGGCGCGCTGAGTTCCTAGAATCGCTCTTGCCCCTGGAGGGGTGGCCGAGTCCGGTTGATGGCGACAGTCTTGAAAACTGTTATAGGTGCAAGCCTATCCAGGGTTCAAATCCCTGCCCCTCCGCCATTTTTCTCATCTCAGAAAGAGCGCCGGATGACGGTGTTCCTCTGAACCGACTGGCTCTACCGATTCTTGATCACCTTGTCCACCATCACCTTCTCGAGGCTGAGCCAGGTCGCGAGCTCGTGGAGCTCGCTGTGGATCGCGGCGAGATCCTTGGCGCTGGTCTTCGGTTCCATGTGCAGCGCATGCACGCGCAGAACCGACTTTTCGCGGTCCACTTTGGCGTCGACCCTTCCGATGAGCCGGTCCCCGTGGAGGACCGGTAGCACGTAGTAGCCCCACCGCCGTTTGGCGGGCGGAACGTAGATCTCCAGCCTGTAGTCGAAGCCGAACAGCTCGAGAAGGCGCCGCCGGTCATAGACGAGCCTGTCGAACGGCGAAAGGATCGCGGTGCGTCCCTCGAACTGGCGCTTCAGGAGGGTCGGGTCGGCGACCCATTCGCCCCCGACTCCCTTGACCTCGACGGGAACCCCCATGCCACCGAC
>DATLPO010000091.1:0-42058 GCA_035535675.1 Candidatus Limnocylindria bacterium | reverse complement strand
TACCGAAGTTGTTTTCAGTCAGCGCCTCGGCGAACACTCCGAAGCCGAACAGCATCGTACCCACACCAACCACGATCAGGGCCGACGTGAAAAGGCGGCCCTCAGTCGACTGTGGATGGACCTCCGTGTAGCCGACTGTGCTGATCGTGATGATCGTCATGTAGAACGAATCAAGAAGGTCCCACCGGTCGATCAGTGTGTAGCCGGTGACTCCGATGGCAATCACCACCGCCAGAAGCACCGCCGGCAAGCGAAATCGAAGAAGCGGGTTGGGCACGTGCGTCGCTTTCACTGCTTTTTGCGGCGGCGCTTCTCCATCTTCTCGACCGCTTCCCAGTGCGCGGGGTCAGCCCACACGCGGGCGAATGCGTCGACAGTGGTGTCGGCGAGCTCAGGGTGCCGGTGCGGCTGAACGGCGTTGACCGAGCTCTTGATTCCCGCGACTGCCGCGGGGGGCGCAGCAGCGATGGCAAGCGCAACCTCGCTCAGCCTTTCATCGAAAGCCGCGCTGGGCACCATGATTTCCACCAATCCCAGCTGTAATGCTTCTGCCGCCGTCATGGCCCGGCCGATCAGCAGGATGCTGAGAGCGCGGCCGCGGCCGACCAGCGACGCCAGTCGCTCGGACGCCCCCCACGCTGGCATGAGCCCAAGCGACACCTGCGGGAACCCGATGCGGGAATGGGCGGCAGCGATTCGGAAATCGCAGGCAATGGCCAGCTCAGCGCCGCCGCCCAGAGCGTCGCCGTTGAGCCCGGCGATGACCGGGATGGCGAGCTGAGGCACGCGGTCCAAGATCGCCCGCATTCGATGGGCCATTACTGCAGCCTCCTCCGCCGACCGCAGTTTCTCGAGCTCTTTGATGTCGCCGCCCGCGCAGAAGGCTTTGTCGCCGGCGCCTCGGATGACCAGGACACGCGCACGTTCAGTTCGCACGGTTTCAAGGGACTCGTCAAGCTCGTCCATCGTTTGCAGCGCAAGCGCGTTGCGAGCCTGTGGCCTGTCGATGTACAGCGTGGCGACGCCACTGACGACCTCGAGCCGGAGGTCACGCATTAGGGAGGCGCGGCCTAGCCGCCTCCGCCAGGGCCTTCGAGGCCCGGCTTGGTCATCTTCCCGAGGTCCAGGACCTTGTTCAGGGTGGCTTCGGAAACACCTTTCGTGCGAGCGAGCTGGCGGATCGATTTACCTGTGCGCATCGACTCTTTGGCGATCTTGGCAGCCTCGTCGTACCCAATGATCGGGTTCAACGCAGTCGCGAGCATCGGGCTTCGCTCCACGAGCTCTGGCCCGCGGTCGGTGGCCTGCAAGCCTTCGACGCAGCGCTCGGACAGGTTTCGAGCGGACGCGGCGAGAAGCGTGATCGACTCAAGCGACGTGACGCCCGCGACCGGCATCATCACGTTCAGCTCGAACAGGCTTCCAGACTGGCCGCAGAGCGCGACCGTGATGTCGTTCCCGAACACCCGGGCGACAACCATCGTCATCGACTCGATGATCACGGGGTTGACCTTGCCGGGCATGATGCTCGAGCCAGGCTGCGTCTCCGGGAGCCGCAGCTCACCGAGCCCGGCGACTGGTCCGGAGCCCATGAGCCTTATGTCCGAGCCTATCTTCCAGAGGCTTGTAGCGATCGTTCGAAGCGCCCCGTGAGCGGCGACGAGGACGTCGAGCGTCGCCTGGGCATGGAAATGGTTTCGCGTCTCGTGCACTTCGATGCGGGTCGCTTTGGCAAGGCGCGCGCAGGTCATCCGGGCGTACTGCGGGTGAGAGTTGAGCCCAGTCCCCACCGCTGTGCCGCCGAGTGGCACCCTGGCCAGCTCGTCAATTGCGCCCTGCGCTCGGCGGACGGACTCCTCCACTTGCCCTGCATAGCCCTTGAACTCCTGGCCGAGTCGAATCGGAGTGGCGTCCTGGAGGTGGGTGCGTCCTGTCTTCATCACCGGCCAGAACTCCACGCTTTTCGCCTCCAGGGCCTTTTGCAGCCGGCGCAAGGCCGGGATGAGCTCGTCGGCGATCGCCATCGCGCATGAGAGCTGGATCGCCGTCGGGATGACGTCGTTGGAGGACTGACACAGATTCACGTGGTCATTGGGATGGACGACCTTTGAGCCCCGCTCCGCACCGAGGATCTCGATGGCGCGGTTGGCGATGACCTCGTTGGCGTTGGTGTTAGTGGATGTGCCGGACCCGGTCTGGTAGACGTCGATTGGGAACTGGTCATCGAGCTTGCCGTCGATGACCTCCTGCGCCGCCGCCGCGATGGCGCGCGCCCGTCTTCTCGCGAGCAGCCCGAGCTCTCGGTTGGTTTGAGCAGCTGCTTTTTTCACCATCCCCAGGGCGCGGATGAAGCGACGCGGGAAAGGTTGGCCGGAGATGGGGAAGTTGAGAACTGCACGCTGCGTCGAGGCGCCGTAGTAAGCGTCTGCGGGAACCTCCACCTCACCCATGGAGTCGCGCTCCGTGCGGACCTTCTTGCGCGCAAGCGCGTCCAGGTTGGGCTTTATTGATTGCATCTCTGGCACTCACGGAGATTCTAGAGTGGCTGTGAGATGCGATTGGCAGCAGTCGACATCGGCAGCAATACTGTGCACGCCCTCGTGGCTGACGTGGTTCGCGGGCGCCTGGTCGATGTGGCGCATTACGTTGAGATGCCAGAGCTGGGCGCCCACGTCGCCAGGACCGGGGCTGTCGGCGCGCGTGCCAAACCGGTGATTCGGGCGCTGCGGTCAGTCGTGGCGAGGGCGCGCACGCACGGCTATGAGGTGCTCATCGCAGGCGCGACGGAGGCGGTTCGGCAGGCGTCTGACCGCGATGCCTTCGCTCGCGAAGCGGGCGAGGCTGTGGGGACCACATTGCACATCATCAGGGCGGATCGAGAAGCTGAGTTGAGCTTTCTCGGCGTGGCATCCAAACACGCGCACAGGCGCGAATGGCTGATGGTCGACCTTGGAGGAGCTTCCACCGAGATCGTGATCGGTAACGGCCGCAAGATGGTTCGATCCGCAACGTTGCCCATCGGGTCAGGTGTCTTCGCCAGCACGTACTTTTCGGACCCGCCCAAGCCCGAGGAGCGCGCGCGTATGCGCAGGGCTGCGCTGCGTGAGCTCGCCCATGCCCCCGACGCCGAGGTCATGCGCCTCGTCGTCACCGGAGGAACAGCTACCAACCTGCCCCTGCTGCTTTCGAAGCGAAAACCGCCGGCAGTGCTCACCACCGCCGACCTCCTCACTTGCGAGAGCCGGCTCGATGCCGCTCGGGCGTCCGAGGTGGCGGAGAAGTCCGGGCTGCCGCCAAGCCGGGTCAAAGCCATGCGGGCTGGGGTCGAGGCGCTCTTGCTGCTCCTGGACTGGTACGGCTTGGCCGTGCTCCAGATCAGCTACGAGGGCCTCCGCCACGGCATGCTCCTTGCCTACGTCGAACTTGGAGAAGACTGGTGGAGGTAGTTCAATAAGGCGCCCTCCCCGCTCGCCGGGGAGGTGGCGCGCAGAGCGCGCCGGAGGGGACGCCCAGGTTGGCAATTAGGCTTGTCGGCAAGTGGGTAAATTAGGGTGATGGACTCTCCCAAAGACCGCGGCGCGCTTCTGAAGTTGGCGCTTGCGCTCACCTGTGTGGTCCTTGTCATCGAGACCGCCGGCGGCCTGGTCTCCCACTCCCTTGCTCTGCTCTCCGACGCGGGCCACGTCCTGACCGACGTGTTCGCCCTCGGCCTCGCCTGGTTCGCCGTGTCGCAGGCGAACCGACCTGCCGACTTGCGGCGGAGCTACGGCTACCACCGGGTGAGCATCCTTGCCGCCCTTGTCAACGCCGTCACTCTGATCGTGATAGTCATCGCGATCGCGTTTGAAGCGGTGCGCCGGTTGGCGAGCCCTGAACCGGTGCAGGCAGGCGTGGTCATCGCAGCCGCCCTCGCCGGCATCGCCATCAACTCGTTCATCGTGGTCGGCCTGAGGCGTGAGACGCGCAACCTGAACCTGCGCGCAGCGCTGGCGCACGTGGTCGGCGACCTGGCAGTGTCCGCTGGTGTCGTGCTCGGCGGCGCGATCATCCTGCTGACCGGCTGGCTCCCAATCGACCCACTCATCTCGATTGCCATCGCAGTGCTAATCGCGTACGGCGCATGGCGGATCGTGCGCGAGACAGTGAACCTTCTCATGGAGGGCACGCCCCGCGAGATCAATCTCGCCGCAGTGGCCGGCGAGATCACAGGCACTCAGCTCATCAGCAGCATGCACGACCTCCATGTGTGGGCGCTCTCGTCTGAGGAGACTGCGCTCAGCGTTCACGTGGTGGTCGACGATTGCCCTCTCGGCGAGGCCGAGCACGTGGTTCGAGACCTGGAGAGGCGACTGTGCGACAGGTTCGCGATCGGGCACACCACGATCCAGGTGGAGAGCTGTCACCCGTGCGGCGAGATCAACCACGGGGCTGGGCAGCACAACCACCCACATGCCCACATGGTCGTCGTCAGCTCAGCAGAGCGTCCTCCCGCTGAAGGATCCGCCGCGCCACGGCGATAGCCGACGCGTACGTCGAGTCCATACCGCGATAGCTCAGCCCACGTGCCCCCAGCGTCCTTGCCTGGGTGTAGGGAGTGTCCGACGCGTAGTGGACGATGCCGAGGTCGAAGGTGAGCTTCGCCATGTTGACGCTCTCGCCGATCGGATACCTGCCAGGCTGGGCGATCTCAAAACAGGCGTCGAGGTAGGGGCCCGCCTCCATCTCGACGATGGTGTATCTCCCCTGGTAGTAGAACTCGAGATAGTCGCGGTTCTGCAGGAACGTGCCGCGCACAGCGACCGCGCGCTGGTTGTCGAGTGCCGAGCCATAAACGAGGTTTGGCTGAACATCGCCCGCGGCGAAGCAGTTGTCGAGCCAGTAGGTATTGCCGGAATGCTCGTTGTGGACGACGTTGGGAATCATCACGTCGCCAACGTCGGCGTTGAGTGTCGCAGCTTTGCCGAGGATGTAGACGCCCGCCACCCACGACGCTTGCTCCGCGACATGGCGAAGGATGTGATATGCCGCCATGCCGAGCGGATAGTCGACATTGAGGATGCACGCGCCCGAGGCGCGGAGCTTCTGCTCATCCACGCGTCCGACTCTGCGGTCGATCGATGAGGGGTCGAGCTGCGAGAGCTTGAAGACCTGCGCCGCCGAGTCGACCCCGGTCCCCTTGGCGCCGATGTGCCGGATGCCGTTGGCCGCCTCCATCTCAGCGCGCCGCTGTCGCTGGCGCTCCCGGTCGGGATGCAGATCGAAGAGGTGGCGCGCGCTGTAGTAGAGCCAGTTGTCGGGCGAAGCGCGGCTGTGCCCAGCCTCCAGCTTTCGCCGCTCCTCTTCCAGCTCAGGGTGGTTGCGGCCCACCCAGTCGCGGATCTCGCTGTCGAACTGCCGCGCGACTCCGGTCAACACGTTGATGAGACTGTGAGCGTTGGAGGAAACGAAATAGATGGGCGCCTCACGCAACCCCATCTCATCCATCGCCGCTCCAATCGGAAGCCACCACCGGCTGGCGTTGCGTGCATAACCGAGGTGGCTGCCACCGACGAGGCGAAGCACGATCCTGCACTCCTCGCGCTTGATCGTCGCGAGCGTCTCATCGAAGCTCTCGCCCCAAGCGTCGTGCAGCCGGCGCCAGTCGTCTTCAGTCGCGCCTGCCGCCGCTCTCGCTTGCTCCTCGTTCAGCTCGACGTCCTGCAGCGATTGGTGCAGCTTGTTCCATTCAATCTGGTACGCGACAAGGGTCGGCACCAGGTCGTCGATGTCCGAGGTGGATGCGATGAGCACCGCCAACGTGTTCCCGTCCTGGTACCAGCGCCGCCGCCTGGCGGGAGCCTTCACCGCCTGCCAGCTGAGGATGTCTGCTCCCAGCACGGCTTTGAATCCCTGGGGGCTCTGGCCCATCACCACGTGGCGGCAGCGGCAGATTGCTGCCGGCAGCCTTCGCACCGCGTACAGCAGCGCGCCCATGTCCGTTTGAGGCTCTGCGGCAAGCGGATGGAGGACCGAGCCCATGCCCAGGTGGGCTTGCACGAGCGATTCGATCTTGATGTCGCCGGAGCTCTGCAGCATCGTCGTGTACGTGCGCACATAGAGCTCGACGGCATGCCGCCCCGTCCATCCGGCCTTTGGTGGCGATTCCACGGGTCCGAATATAGACCTACGGTTCAAGCCGGCCCCGTTTACAAAAGCTTTACGCCCGGTTGAGGAACCAGGGAGCGCCTGGGGCGTTTAGTTGATTGATGAGCAACATATTGGCGAACCTCAGCAGGCTACGGGTCGTCGGTCTCGCGGTCGGCGCGGCGGTGGTCTCGGGCGCGGCGGTCCTGGTCACTGCGTCGGCAGCGGGTTACAGCATCCCGTTCTTCAATGCTGCCTCTCAATCACCAAATGCCAGCACCACTTCCCTCGACCTGCAAGCCGGAACGCCATCCCCTGTCTGCACCGACTTCCTGACGCACTTCTCGGCCGACCTCAATGTGAGCCAGGCGGCGCTCAATGCCGCGTTCCAGAAAGCGATTGGAGAGACCCTGGCCGACCAGGTCAAGGCTGGAAAGCTCACCCAGGCTCGGGCCGACGCGATCAAGAAGAAGCTCGCCGGCAGGATGCCGTGCGGAATCGCGGGGCAGCTGAAGCCAGGTGGCAAGCTCTCAGCTTTCAGAGCGGCGCTTCGGAGCGCATCCGCCTCAGCGCTCGGGATCTCAGACTCCACCCTGAAGGCGGACCTCGCCAAAGGGATGACGCTCTCCCAGATCGCAGCGGCGCAAAAGGTCACCGAAGCACAATTTCGGAGCCGGCTGATCGCCAAGCTCACCCCGGTTCTGGACGCCGCGGTGACCAACAAGAAGCTCACCTCCGCCCAGGAGCAGGCGATCATCAAGCGCTTGCAGACAGGGCCGATCCCTCTGTGGAGCAAGCCGGTTGGCAAACCTGCCGGGGCCCCGACGAAGGCCGCCGCCTGACTTCCGGGGCGCTAGCCGAGCTGGTCGGGCAGATTACCGCCCAGTCTGCGCATCAGCTCCTCGAGCAACTCTCGGGTCTCGGGATCTGACATGAGCTTCTCCTGCATGTCCTCCGCCGAGCGCCTGATGTCCGGGTCGTTCAGGAGGCGCTCGGTCATCCCCTGGAAGCGAGAGGCCATATCCTTCATCGCCGCCTCCTGAGCAACCTGGATCAGGATTGGCTGGCCGGCGGCGGCGACCACCGCCTCAGCCTGAGCCCTGACCATCTCGATCCCCTTGCACCCGAGGCATTCGCCCTTGAGGCCGCAGTGGCACACCTGGGGGCGAAGGTGATCGAGCGCCATATGAAGCTCAGACATGTCGGTGGGACCGGCCATCGCTGCCAGACTACGCGCACTCAGCTCACCAGCGTGGCAGGGTTGGCCGGGGTCTCCCCGGCCATGACTTTGTCCGTAACGTCTCTGACTCGGCGAGGAGAACTCGTCTAAAACAGAGCCCATCCTTATACCGGAAAGAGAGCAGCCACGTCGGCGAAGCCGCCCTGGCGATGCCTTCAGTAAGTCCCATCCTCAACGCCGCTTTGCGCGCAGAGGGAACCATCCGGGTTCCCTCTCATTTCTACGCCGGCCTTTTCTTCCCCGCGTACATCGAGTCGATCTGGTCGGCGTACCGCTGGGCGATCACCTTGCGCTTGATCTTCAAGGTCGAGGTGATCTCGCCTGCCTCCTCGTTGAATGCCCGTGGCAGCAACGTGAAGTACTTGATGGCCTCCCAGTTGCCGACCCTCTTGTTGACAGCCTCCACGCCCTGCTCGATCAGCGCGATCACGCGCTTGTCGTCGATCAGGTCCTCGGGCCGTCCGGACACGCGCTTTGTGACAGCTGCCCAGTCGGGGACGATCAGCGCCGTGACATAGGGCTTGCCCTCGCCGATGATGACCGCCTGCTCGACCAGGTCGTCGCGCTGAATCTCGAACTCGAGCTGCTGCGGCGCGACGTATTTGCCGCCGGCCGTCTTGATCAGGTCCTTCTTGCGGTCAGTGATCTTGAGGAAGCCGTCAGCATCGACCTCTCCGATGTCGCCAGTGCGAATCCACCCGTTGTCGAGCATCTCGGTGGTGGCGATCGGGTTCTTGTGGTAGCCAAGCATGTTGCCGGGGCTCATGACCAGGATCTCGCCATCCTTCTCGAGCTTCAGTTCGATCCCCGGGAACGGTTTGCCCACCGTGAGAAACCGGTGTTGGGTGAGCGTGTTCGAGCATGCGCCGGACGACGTTTCGGTCATGCCCCACCCGTTGAGGATCGGGACGCCGATCGCCCAGAAAAATTCCTCGATCTCACGGGCGAGCGCCGCTCCGCCGCTGATGAAGAAACGCAGCTTCCCTCCCACCAACCTCTTGCGCAGGGGCTCGAGAACAAGTCGCTCAGCAAGCCTGTGCTGGGCCTTGAGGACCGGTCCCGGATGCAACTCATGGGAAAAGCGGGTGCCGACAACGATCGCCCAATCGAACAGCGCGCGCCTGAATTTGGGAGCTTCGCGCACGCGATCCATGACGCGCGAGTGCATCTTCTCGTACACGCGGGGCACGCTGAGGAGGATGGTCGGCTGGACTTCCGCCAGGTCTTCGGCAAGTTTGTCCACGTGCGAGAGCCACGTCTGCCCGCCGAACAAGAGGAGGGTGAACATGCCGTTGATGCGTTCGAACACGTGCGAGAACGGAAGCCACGACAGCGTGGTATCGCTATCGGTCAGAGGGTGCACCTTGATCACTGCTCGCGTGACATCCACCACGCTCCTATGTGCAAGCTCTGCCCCTTTGGGGTCACCTGTCGTGCCTGACGTGTACACGATGGTGCAGAGGTCGTCAGGTTGGATCCTTTCGAGGCGCGCGATCACCTCGTCTTGATGCTTTGGCGGTTGCGCCACCCATTGCGCCACCTCGGCATCCATTCGCACGATGCTTCGCAGCGTGTCAGTCGGCTTTAGCTTGGTTGCCATCTTGGCGTCGGACACGATCGCCATCACCGCGTCGCAATTCGCGACTATGGTCTGGGCCACCTCAGGCACAGTTCCTGAATAGATCGGCACCGCGACGCCGCCGGCGGCCTGGATCGCAAAATCGCAACAAACCCATTCGAGGCAGTTGGCGCCCATCAGCACGACGCAGTCACCCTGTTTGATGCCGGCTTCGACGAGTGCTGAGGCGACAGCAAGGATGTTGCGTCTCATGTCAGCCCAGGTCGCCACCTTCCAGGCTTCGCCGGCCCGGTAGTTGATCAGCGGGCGATCGCCATAGCGGGCCGCCTGGCGGAAGAACACGCCGACCGTGGTGCGGTCGGCGATCGAGTCGGGATTCAGCTCGCGGGCCGCGATTCCCTCATCCGATGTCCGTACGGACATCGACCGGCTACTTGACCGCTTTGACGGTGAGCGTGAGCGTGCCGGACGGCACGCTGACAGTGATCTTGTCGCCCTTCTTCCTGCCCACGAGAGCACGGCCGACCGGCGACTCGACAGAGATGCGGCCCGCAGAGGGATCGCTTTCCACAGCTCCAACGAGGTGGTAAGTCTCTGCGGCCCCGTCGGTGTCAACGACGTCAATGGTCGAGCCGGGACCGGCTACGCTCGAGTGGGGCTCCTTGATGATCTCGGCCCTGCCAATCATCTCCTGCAGCTCGTAGATGCGGCCGTCGAGGAGTCCCACCTCTTCTTTGGCCTGCTCGTATTCGGGGTTGTCCTCGATGTCGCCTGGCTGGAACGCCTCTTTGAGGCGTTCGCCGGCCTCGGCGCGGCGCTTCAACGCGACTTCGAGATCGCGCTTGAGCTTTTCCAGCCCCTCGGGCGTGAGCAATACAGGTTCGTTAAGGTCCATTCCCCAACCTCGGGCCAACAATAATACCCGCCATATGGATCCGACCGACCTCCGGTCAGGGCTGGCTGAGAAGCTGGCCGCCGACGAGCCGATCGACGCCGAGACGTTCAACGCGGCGTGCTTCATGCTTTCGCGAGCGCTCGAGGAGCTGAAGCTGAGCGTGGACGAAGCGGCGCCCCTGGTCAGGCGATTGCTCAGGGTGGCCGGGCGGGTCGTCATCGACACCGGCTTGCACGACTCATCACCTGACACTTGGCCGAATACGGAGGAGATGGCACTCCTTTGGATCAACGAAGCGTTGCGCGACCTCGGCTACCAGGTGCGTCCCACCCCCGACGCAGGGAGGCCCGACCTGGAGGAACCAGCCGGCTGACTGTCAATCTCGAAGGGCGAACCGCCTAGGCAGCGCCAGGAAACAGCCTGGAAAGCTCCTCTGGCAGCCGTAACCCCATGTCCTCTAGCCGCTCGAGGATCCGGGGCCGGATACCTGACAGCACGAACGCGCCGACTACCCGCCCGTAGGCGTCGGTGCCCTCGGGTCTGAATACGAATATGTCTTGCATTGCGATGACGTCATCCTCCATGCCAGTCACCTCGCTGATCCGCGTTAGCTTGCGGCTCCCGTCACGTACCCGTTCGAGATGCGCGACGATGTTGATGCCGCTGGCGATTTGAGCGCGAATCGCGCGCGATGGAAGATCGAAGCCCGCCATCATGACAAGTGTCTCGACCCGAGAGAGGGCATCTCGAGGCTTGTTGGCGTGAATCGTCGTCATTGATCCGTAATGCCCCGTGTTCATCGCCTGCAGCATGTCGAGTGCCTCGGGCCCTCTGACCTCACCGACCACGATCCGATCCGGACGCATTCGGAGGGAAGTCATCACGAGGTCTCGGATGTTCACCTCCTTGCCGCGCTCGGCGCCTGGCGGCCTGGCTTCCAGACGGGCCACGTGCCGCTGCCGAAGCTGCAGCTCTGCCGCGTCCTCGATGGTCACGATGCGCTCGTCATCCGACACGTACCCGGAGAGGATGTTCAGCAGGGTTGTCTTGCCTGTGCTCGCGCCGCCGCTGATCAGGATGTTGGCTCTGCCCATCACGCAGGCCTGCAGGAACGCAAGACCGGCGGGGCTGCAGCTTCCCAGCGCCACCAGGTCAGAAGCCTGCAGGAGGTCGGAGGCAAATTTCCGGATCGTGAGCAGTGGACCGTCGACGGCGACGGGCGGGATCGCCGCATGTACGCGCGCGCCAGACGGGAGCCTTGCGTCGCAGAGTGGGTTCTCCTCGTCGATGCGCCGGCCGACCGACTCGACGATGAATCTGATCACGTCGAGGAGCTGATCGTCATCGTCAAACCTGGCGCCGGTCAGGAGGATTTTTCCGTTCACCTCGACATAGATGTCGCGGGCGCCCATGACCATGATCTCGGTCACGTTGCTGTCGGCGATCAGGGCGCTGATCGGCCCTAGCCTTTCGTAAAAGTCTGGGGTGATGGGTTGAATAGCCGCCAAGCTCATGTGGCCTCCTTAGGCGCGTACTTGCTCATTGCGTGAGGTGGACTGCCGGCGGCCATGTGCCGAGGCTTGGATCGCCGACGATTGAAACGCTGCCGTTGCCATTGATGGTCGCCGTCCAAGCGATCACGCCTCCGGCGATGGTTGACAGGTAGCCGCTGCTGCCGGTGATGGTGACGTCGGCCGCCGGCAGGTAGAAGATGCCCAGCAGGCTTGTAACTCCATGTCCCGCGACGGAGTTGGAACAGGTGTTGGGAGGCGGATCCTGTTCGGGGCCCGGCTCATAGAGAAGGATGTGGTGATACTGCTGCCCGCTGAAGAGGTACACGTCGCCGCCTCCGCTCATGGAAAGGGCGCCGGGGTTGCACGATCCGCCGCCGGGTACGAACAAGACAACCGCGCCTGGGGTGATGAAACCGGGCGTGACGACTGCCGGGCAAGCGACTCGGGTGCCCACAGAGTTGACACACTGGTTCTCGTTCGCGTTGTCGCCGGCCGGAGGCGATGCTGTCAGCGGACCGGGGTCACTGTTCGGGAGGGGTAGCGGGCCAACTGGCGACCCCTCGCCCTCAGGTGGGTTGTTTGTGTAGTCGGGCGCAAAGTTGGAGCCGTTGAAGTTCTTCGGACCTGAAGTCAGGAGATCGCAGTTGTTGAGAGGGCTTGGCGGCGCCTGGTTCTTGGCCAGCGCCGGCGCGCAGCCCGAGAGGCGCCTGTTGCCCTCAGTAGCTCCGTTGTTGATCTGGCCGAGATATCCAAAAGGTCCGGCGCAGTCGCCGTTGGAAACGTAGACGCTGTAGGCCGCGGCGCCGGGGACGTTGCTGACCCAAACCCGCATGAACTGATTGCTGGCGATGTCTACCAGCCTGCACATCGAAGGCGCGCTCTCGCGTAGGAAGCATGTTGTAGACACCGGTCCGTTGCAGCTGGGCACGCCATAGGCCTCCCAACGGACTGCCGTCACCTCGACCCCGTACGTTGCAGGGCTGATCTGCGGGTTTCCGGCATCGGAGCCCCAGGGATAGGGCTGGAAGGAACCGGCGCACCCGACTCCGTTGGAATCCCAGAACTGGTTGATCGCCCTGGCGTTGGTGGTAACCGTCGATCCGCCGGCGATGGTCCCCGTGACTGACTGGCTGTTGACAGGGATCGATGTCGCACCCGAAGCGGCGCCGGCGGACGTGACAGTGAACGCCTGGCCCGACACCGTCACCTTGGAGCTGCCGGGCACTGCCACGCTCAGCGCAGCCACCGGTATTGAGGTGACACTCCCACTGATGGCCGTACGCGTGGAGGTCAGAGCGGGCTCGTCGGGAGGTCTCAGCTCGTTGCTTGTCAACCCTCCGTTGATGGTGAACCCGTCCAGAAGGTTGTAGACGCCTGAACCAAGAAAGTAGCAGCCGGACCCTCCGACAAGGTGCGGATCGCTGCTGTAGGTCCCCGCACTGCGAACCACGTCGTAGTCGGATGAGCTCCAGGATTGAGCAGCGGGGTTGATTGGCGGCGCAGAGAAACCTGGATCCGGCATCGCCCACCCGTTGGTCTCGACTCCAGACCCGGGCGTGATTGTGATGCCGTTGATCGGCGGTGGGATCGGAGGGCAGATGTCGACCACGTTGCCGGTGACGGTGGCGGTGGCGGATCCGTTCTGGTTGATGTTCCCGTTCGACCACACATCGCCAACGATCGTCGTGTTCTCGGTGCCCGTTATTCGAAGCGAGTAGCTACCGGCCCCGCCGCAGCCGTTGGGGCTGAGCGTCTGGATGCCGGCCGGCGACGTGCCCGCCTGCCGTGCGACAGCGGTGGCCGTTGCAGATATTCGAATGGTGGGGCCGGCTCCCAACACCTGCATGATCGCCACTGGGATCCTGTGGCTCCCTGTGGCAGTAAAGCTCACACCTGCGATCGAATGGTTGGCGACGTTGATGGTGAGGGCGTGACCCGACGGGTCGCCGAACGTGCAGGTTGCGGCCGCGGAGCCATATCCGCTGCACGAAGGTGACACGTAAAGGCGCTCGTTGTTTGCGTAGCCGGCTGTTCCGGCTTGCTGCGCTTGCGTGTAGTCAGTGGTGTTCATGTACTTGTAGGCCGCAGACAACGCGGCGGCATCCACCGATGCCTGGAGCTCGCGGCGGTCGAGGTAAGCGCGGCCCGAGTCCAGGGCCAGGCCGAGGAAACCGAACAGCACGACAAGCATCAAGCCCACGATCACGATTGCCTGGCCGCGTTGAGCGGAACGGTCCGAAGTAGCCATGTCAGTACTCGGTGTTGTAAACCGCGGCCGCGGTGATGACGATGTTGCTTGCGAACTGCCGGATCAGGGGGGTGAAGGGCACGAAGTTGTACCGGATGGTGACCTGGAGAGGGGAATGGTCATAGGCGGGGTTGGTGGCGCTGCACGAGCCCGTGCTGAACCCCCACATCTGGCCCCCAGGAGCATTTTTGAGGTCTTTGCTTAGAGCCTCGGGGGTTGAGGGCGGGTTGGGCTGTGTGATGTAGACCCAGCCCTGGTTGGTAGGCGGTGTGGCGCTTGTGATCGGGCCGTTGGGGCAGGGATTCGCGAGCGCAACATCGACGGCGTGCTGCTTGACGGAGGTCTCGACGTCGACGTTTGTAGGGAGCAGCGCCGAATCGCGGATGGCGGTCCGCACCCCTTCGTTGACGGCCTGGTTGATCGTGACGTAGACGTAGATGACCCGACCGAAGTCGACTATCCCGAAGAGCAGCAGGAAAAGGAGCGGCGCCACGAGAGCGAACTCGACCATCGATTGCGAGCGCTGACCTCGAGCGCGGTCTGCGACAGGGACCTCCACTAGAAGCCGCCGATCGTCATCGTCGTATTTGTTGCGACCGATGCAGAATCCCCAAGGACGCCCTGCATGAAGCCGCTCGCAAATCCGAAGTTCATGACCAGGATCACATTGACGTCCATGCCTTTCATGCTGTTGTCGTTGGGGGGTGTCGCCAGGTCGAGGCCTGGAGTGTTGGCGTAGCAGATGTAGAGCAGCGGTTGGTTCAAATTGGTGGTCGCGTACGCCGCTGACGTGTATGGCGGGTTGTGGCTGCCGTTGCCGTCGGAAGGGCTTGGGCAGGTTGTTGTGGGGTTCTGCAGCTGGGATGCGGGAAGCCCCGACTTCGTGAGAATCTCGTCCACAGCGCTCTTGATCGCGGCGTCGCTGAGGTAAGGATTGGTTGTTGTCGCGGGATCGAACCAACTAGCCTGTCGCGCGCCCTCACGGGTTGCGCTCTGCATCCCGACGGCAAAGTAGAAAGCCCTGCCGAGGTCGATCAAACCGAGCAAGATCAGGAGCAGGACCACCGCCGACAGCCCGAACTCGACAGTCGACTGCCCACGATGCGCTCGCCGGCCTCGGCCCATCTCTCAGCCGTGCCTGAGGAACTTCAGCGCGAGAAGGGCAGCAGGTCCAAGCAGGATGATCCAGAGCGTCGGAAAGATGCACCCCACCATCGGCAGCAGCATCTTGAGCGACGCCCGAGCGCCCCTCTCCTGGGCTCTCAGCACTCGCTTTTGACGCATCTCGTCCGACTGGATTCGAAGCATCTTTGCGATGCCCGACCCGAGCTGCTCCGACTGTATGACCGCCTGGACAAAGCTATGCAGATCATCGACACCAGTCCGCTGTCCAAGATCTTCAAGCGCCTCGAGCCGGGGCCTTCCGAGGCGGCTTTCCTGGAGCACCCTGCCGAATTCCTCACCCATTGCGTTCTCGAGCTTTTCGGCAACCCTTCCCATTGCCGATTCGAAGCTGAGGCCCGCCTCGACGCACACGACGAGAAGGTCAAGTGCGTCGGGGAGGGCGGACTGGATCTCCATGCGTCGCCGGCTGACCCGCCGGCTGAGCCAGAACATCGGCGCAAAGAGACCGATGATCGCTCCGAGCGTGGCTCCGATCGCAACGTTCACGGGAACGTGACTGAGGAGTCCCAGCAGCGCCCCGATCAGACAAAGGGCAAGGGTCACGGTGTACCGAAACGCCACGAAATCGCTCGCGGTCATTCCGGCCGGCCGGCCTGCTTGCGTCAGCCGGCGATGCAGCTCCTGCATTTCCCGATCTGGCAACCTCTGAGTGATCACATGTCGCAGCCTGAGCACGACCGGGAGGAATATGCGGTCTCGAAACGGCGTCTGCAGCTCGATCTCGTCGAGGGTGGCGACCCTTCCACCCTCGTATACGCGCAGACGGCCTTCCACCAACTGTGCGTTGTCGAGCGGAGCGGGCGTAAGGCTCCAGGCGGCGATGAGGATGCCTGCCGCAGCGACGATTCCGAAGGCCAGGGCGATGTAGACGAGCATCGCGCTACACCCGGATGCTTGTGATGCGGCGAATGACGAGGTTTCCGATCACGATCATCGCCGCCGCCAGGACGAGCAATGCAATGCCCCACGGATCCGTGGTCAGGGAGCGGAAGTAGGTGGGCGCTATGAAATAGAGGATGGCGGCAACTGCGACGGGGAGGAGGCTGATGATCCAGCCTGAGGCTCGAGCCTGGGCTGTGAGTGCAGAGATCTGACCCTTGACCATCACCCGTTGCCTGACCGTGTGGGAGATGTTGTCGAGGACCCGCGCAAGGTTGCCTCCCACGGATCTGTGGATCAGGATGGCGGTGACTATCAGGTCCAGGTCGTCGCTGGCCACCCGCTTCACCATGTTGAGCAGGGACTGATCGAGCGAGGCCCCGACGCTCATCTCTCGAGTCACACGGCCGAGCTCTTCAGAGATCGGAGCAGTTGTGTTGCGGGCGACTGAATCGAGGGCTTGCGGGAGCGAATACCCGGCTTTGAGGCCGTTGGCGAGCAAGCTGAGCGTCTCAGGGAGCTGGCTGTTGAACCTCTTCAGGCGCCTGCCCTGGCGAAACTTCACCACGCGCATCGGAATCAAGTAGCCACCGACGGCGGAGACGATGAACTGTGGACCGAAGCCGAAACGAAGCAGGCCGACAAGCGCAAAAGCGAACAGGCAACCCAGCTGGATCAACACGAATTCGGACGACCGCAGCTTGATGTCGGCTCGCGCCAGGTGTTCCGCCAACGTGAGCCCGGTGCGCTTGAGACGTCTTCGGTTGGTGCGCTCGACGACACCCTGGAAAGACCTGTCGATCCGGTCGCGAAACCCTGTCGGCAGTGCGCGAGCGCCTCGCATGGGCAGGGTGCCCGGCTGAGGATTCGCGAAGCCTTCACTCTCTGTAGCCGGCATCGCGACGGCTGCAATTGCGACAAAGGCCCCGGCAGCCGCGATGATCGCGAAAAAGAGCATGAGCTGGAAGCTCAACCTTTGCCCCTGGCCATCAGGCCAATCTCGGGTGACGCCGGCTCAAACATCTCGACCGAAACGTGCTCGCCTCTCTCCTCGAAGTGCTGCAGGTGTACCGAGCGGTTACCGCAGGGATCGTGATACCCGGTCGCCCTGCCCTCATCGTCGACGCCCGTTTGCTTGAAATGAAAGAGCTCCTGGTAGCGAGGCTCGCCATCCTCGAGCCCCGTGATCTCAGCAATGCTCACGATTTTTCGAGTGCCACCGCGAAGCCTTTCCGCCTGCACGATGATGTCGATTGCGGAAGCAATTTGCTTTTGGATCGCCCTCGAAGGCAGGTCGGCTCCTGCCATCAGCACCATCGTCTCCAGGCGGTTCAGTGCGTCGTAGGGGCTGTTGGCGTGGACTGTGCTCATGGAACCCTCGTGTCCGGTATTCATGGCCTGCAGCATGTCCAGCGCTTCCCCGCCACGGCACTCACCGACCACGATGCGATCCGGCCTCATCCGCAACGAGTTGCGAACGAGGTCTCGGATCTCGACAGCGCCTTTACCTTCGACGTTCGGCGGCCTCGCCTCGAGTCTGATCACATGGGTCTGTCGAAGCTGCAGCTCGGCCGCGTCCTCGACTGTGACGATTCGTTCCTCGGCGGGGATGAACCCGGAGAGCACGTTGAGGAGAGTCGTCTTACCCGATGACGTCCCGCCCGAGACCAGGACGTTGAGCTTGGTTCTGACGGCGGCCTCGAGGAAACGCATCATCTCCGGCGTCGCGCTGCCCATGGCGATCAGGTCGTCAGGCTGCAGCTTGTCGCGGGAGAACTTGCGGATGGTCATGCAGGGACCGTCCAACGCGAGCGGCGGCAGCACGACGTTGACGCGCGATCCGTCTCTCAGGCGGGCGTCGCACATTGGCGAGCTCTCGTCGACGCGGCGGCCGATCGTGCTGACGATCCGGTCGATGACCTGACGGAGCTGGGTTGTGCTCTCGAACGTCACAGGGCTCAGGACGAGCCTGCCCTTGCGCTCGACGAAGACCTGCTTTGGGTGGTTGATCATGATTTCGGAGATTCCGTGGTCCTCCAGCAACGATTGCAGCGGGCCAAGGCCGATCACGTCGTCAAGCAGCGAATCGATGAGGTTGCCGTACTCGAGCTTGTTCAAGCCCAAGGCATGGTCGCGGAGGTAGTCATCGGCGACTGTGGCGAGCTTGGTCCGCACCCCCTCTCGGTTGCTGATGTCGATGTCGTCGGCATGCCGTTCGACAAGCAGCTTGTGAATGGCGGCCTTTGTTTCGGTTATGACCTGGGGTGCCCGCTTTGCAGCGTCGACCTGACCTGCCGGCTCGGGGACCACCGCCTGTGTCCGGTTTTGGTCGCCACGAGCCGGCGCCATGACCTTCAGTCCCGGCTTGGCCGCCTGGCCATCATCCGAGCCGGCGCCATCGCCGCGCCGCTCGGCGAGCCGATTCATGAGCGTCACCTGGCGCCCCCAGTCTTGACAAGGCGCAGCGCGCGAGCTGCCGCATACCGGGTGCTCGGGTGGGGGTCATAGAGGGTTTCTTGGAGCTCCGGCAACCACGAACGATCGCCGATCTCGCCCAAGGCCCGGGCTGCGGCTTTTCGAACTCGCCAGGATCGGTGGGCCAGAGCACTTCTGAACTCGGGTCCGGGTTCGGGATTGGCGATCAACCCTAGTCCTCGGACGGCGGTCGCCCGCTCTCGCTCGGTGCCTTCGGCTGCGAGGCGGCGGAGAGCCTCAATGCCTGAGCGGCGACCTCGGAGTCCGACAGCGGCCGCGAGCTGGGCTCGCACTGTCGTGTTCTGAGGCAATCGCATGCAGGATTCGAGGTACAGGTCAGGAGCGGCCCGGCTCAACTCGATGACGAGCCTGCTCGGCGGGAGCCGCCGGGTGCGAAGCGCGGCGAGGAGGAGGTCTGCGCTGCGGGTACCCCCAATGCGCCCAAGGGCCCTTGCGGCAGTCCGCCTCACCGGCCGCTCCGACGCATTCAGGTGCATTCCCAGCCACGGCACTGCTGAGTCAAGGCGCAGAGCGCCGGCCAGGTGTGCGCACCGCTGGCGTCGGCGCGTGTCATCGGCCAGCAGCCCGTCCATAAGCTTGTCGACCGCGCCGGATGACTTGAGCACTCTGACCAGGCGAGCCAGGGTCGGCGAGCCTGCGGGCAGGGTCCGCGTCACCGCGAGGACGACGGAACCAGGGTCGAGGTCGGCGTCGCCGAGGTCGATTAGGAGAGTGCTCGCCGCCCCACTTGCAACTGCACGAACGTTCCGAGTGAGCTTTGATCTCTTCAGGGCAATTTGGAGTGGCCGAACCAGCGTGTTGGGGGATTTCATGAAAGGTCCTCAATTCCGTCAGCGGCCGCCGGCTGCGCGACTCGTTCCGATGCCGCCCCGTCGGCGATGGCCGCGAGAGGTTGGGACGATTCCAGTCGGCGGGCGAGAGCTTCGACTCCTTTGGTCACCTCGCTCTTCGGGTCGGTGAGGCTGAGGATGCTACCGTGCAGCGCCGCCTCGTCAGGTCGGGAGCCGTCGAAGAGCACCTCGACGTCAACCGGCTTTCCGAGCATGCGCTCCAGGCTCGCGCGATGGACCGCAGGCTTTGCGGTCCTGTGGTTCAACAGGACGCTCACCTCGTCCGGCGGCACGCCAAGTGTTACGAGGATCTCCAGCGCATCTGCGGACGCCTTGACCGCTGAAATTTCTGGCGTTACTACGAGCACGACGTGTTGTACGTGGTCGACGACCGCCAGCACGGTCTCGCTGAGAGCTACGCCAAGGTCAACGATGACGTAACGGAACGATCTCCGAAGGACGCTGATGGTCCGCGCGAGCAGCTCCGGCGTGACGAGGTCCGCCTCCTCCGGCTTGAGGGCGCCTGGAAGGATCATCGGGCCCCCCGCGTGATACAGCACCGCACTCAGCAGCACCTCTTCGAAGGCTTCCGATGGGGTTTGCGCCGCTCGCGCGAGGCATGTCGTTGGCACCAGGTTGGCAAGCAGCGCTGCATGGTTGTATGGCAGGTCAAGGTCCAGGAGCAGGACTTGGCCGGGGTACCGGCGGGAGAGGGCACCGACCAGGTTAAGCGCCACGGTTGTCCCGCCGGAACCGCCCTTCGGTGAATAGATTGCGACCACCGGCGCCTCGCCCAACAGCACGCCCCAGCTGGCCTGGGCGGTAGTCTCCGCGAAGGTCGCTTTACGTTGCTGCGCCAATCGCGATAGCTGAGCGATCTCAGGAGAAGATTGGGACATCACTGCGAAAAGGCTCGTTCGGTCCAGCGCGAGCAATTTGCAGTCCGCCAGCGCGACCGCTGAAGTTTGATGTGTCTCGTTGAGCACGCACGCGGCCTCTCCGAAGAAATCGCCCTCGGCAAGAACCGCTACGGCAACCCGATGTCCAGCAGCGCGCTCAATCGCGAGCTGGCAGCGTCCCTCCGCAATGAAGAAAATGCAATCGCCAGTCTCGCCCTGCGATGTGATCAACGAGCCTTTCGGGACGCGCAAGGTCCTCAACCGGCGCGCAAGCGACCTCAAGATCCCATCGGGCATCGAATAGAAAACTGAGGCCGCCCCGAGCACCTCGAAGGCGGCCGCGATCTCCGAAGGAGATGGGGACTTGGTGCCCCGGCGCTTGCGGCGAGGCGGTCCTGCGAACTCCGACGGCGCGACCGAGCGCAGCGTTGCGCGGCGGGGTGTGCGCTCCCAACTCGGCGCGGCCGGCAGGTCCAGGTCGGCGACCTTCGACTCCACCTAACCCTTTGTGAAATTCCAGCGCGAGTTCACTTGCGCAGGTCCAACCACGCTGGGCGCGACGGTTGGAGGGCACGACGCGTCCGCTGCGGCCGGGGTTATCGCGTAATCCTTGTTTGAAAGCAAGACGTACTTCAGGCTTGCGTTGTTGATGAACCAGTCGATGAACTGGGCATCGCATTCGGAGACAACAATCGTCAGGCTCGACGAGACTCCCTGCTGCTGCCCGGTCTTCGGCCCAACAGTGGGGGGACCAACCCTGATGACCCTGACCGATGTGAATACAGTCCGCGTCACCATCCCCGTGTCACGGGTATCGATTACCTGGCCCCTGTAAACGAGCAGCAGCTTTGTGTTCACCGAGGCGATAACGTTGATGTAGTCCCCAGCCGCGACGTAGCCGGCCACCCCCTGGAGCTCGTTCGTTGGGACAGTGATCGCCACGAAACCCTGTGGGATCGGCAAGTACGACGAGACCGCCTGGTCGATCTGGTCAGGAGATGCCGCGATGACGTTCTGGCTGAGGACCTGTCCTCTGAAGATGGTGACCAGCGCGGTGTTTCCGACAAGATCGGCCATCCTGACTATCGCGTGCGGCGGAAGAGCGGCAGCGGGAACCTGGCTGACTGTGACAGAGGAAGCGGTGATCGGTTCGCGCGGCTGGATGTCTCGCAGGGCAACCACGGCTGAAACCTGGCGGGTGGCGGAGTTGCCGGCCGCCAGCACCACACCCACAACGAACACTGCGACGAAAGCGAAGATCGCCATGCCTGCGCCGATCACGAAAATCAGCGTGCGTCTGGACTTCTTGGCGCGCTGTGGTTGAAATTGCACGGGGGCTACTGCCACGCCACATCTCCCGAGTGGTTACCGGCGCGTAGAGCAGACAATTGTTGAACCAAAGATTTCGACCTCGATTTCACGAGCCTTGTGGGTCCCACGCCCAGCTAAGCCGAGAATAGGCATTCAAAGGTTCGATGTATCTCGGACATTCGTCCTATTGCACCCAGGACACATGACGCTCGCCGGGGGTTGCCTTAGCGGGGTTCGTTCACCGCCAGGCGGGTTTCCGAAGTCCACCGGCTTCCGTCCCAGTGCTCGCTCATCGCCATTGCGTCACCCTCATATGACGATGGCAAGGGCACCGTTGCGCGCCTCAGGACGAGCGTTCCGGCCAGGTAGTCATGGAGTGCGCGCTTGCCAGGCGTGAAGGCGGCCATCAACCACCCAAACATCAAAGCGAGGGTGGAGATGACCTTGGCCCAGTACCTGATGCTGGCGCGCCGGAAGTCGATGGGATCCCCCTCGCGGTCGGTCACATAGATGCCGAGAGCCAGCTTGCCGACGGTGGCCTGCGCCGGGGAGCTCTCGAGCAGCGAGAAGTAGGCCCACGCAACAAGGACGCTCACTGGGAACACATTCACCTGTGCTTGCAAGTCTCCGGGTGCGACAGTTTGGACGAGGATCGTGATCGTGCCCTGAACAGCCCCCAAAAGCAGGCCATCAATCAGGTAGGCGGCAAATCGTCGCCAGAATCCTGCGTATGGATGACCTCTCGAGTTGGACATCGGCAAGGTCTCCACGCGCTCGCCGAGGATGGTACGAGGCGCCTTGGAGGGCGACAACCCGGACATCCGTCCCGACTGGTAGGGGTATATGTCCCGGGAGCAGACCCCGGGGGTCGTTAGTTGATCAGGCGGGCGGCGGGTGGGGCGGGTGCGTAGTTGGGGTTGAAGTCGATGCCGACCGCTGCCGAGCCCGAGACCTTGGCCTCGTAGCAGATGACCTGGCCGGCCAGCGGCGAGCGGCTGCCGCCGCTGATGTCCCAGGTAGCCGAAGGCGAGTAGATAGTGCCGATGAACTGGGTCGAGGCGCCGCCGTTCATCGAGTTGGAGCAGAAGCTGCCGGGCACCTGGTAGATGACGATCCAGTTGAACTGCTCGCCCGCGAACACATAGGTGGCGCCCTGGGCGTTCTGGTCGAAGCAGGAGCCGTTGGGGAAGTAATACTGGACTGCGCCAGGCGTCACCTTGGAGGTCGCGCAAGGCACGAGCGGGTCGCCGGGGTTGGGCGAGACCACGCAGTAGTTCTCGTTCGCCACGTCGCCACCCGTGTATGGCGGGTACTGCAGGCTCATCGGTGCGTTCTCCTGCGACAGCAGGCCGGCCGGCGGCGGGCAGCTGCTGAAGCACTGTGGCGGGGTCTCGTCGTCGGGCACCTGGCAGAGCTGCGTGCGCACCTGCGCAAAGCAGAGGTTGGTCGGCGTGAGGCTGTTGTACGTGATGTCGCAGATCGAGACGGTGGCCATGCCGCACGGCCAGCCGCCAGATCCCAGCAGGAGGGCCTTGTTCGGTCCATTGGGGTAGGGCCCTGTTGGGTTGGCGGGGGGAGCTCCGACCCATCCGGGGGCGTTGAACCGGCCCACGAACGAGAAGTTGTTCTGGTTGCCGTCGCACCCGTTGGGGTTGATGTACACGTTGTAGTACTGCGCGCCAGGAGCGTTCTGAGTGATGTTGACCATGATCCCCTGGTTGCTCGCGTCGGCAGTGCTGACTGCCTTGCAGGTGGACGGCGCGCTCTCGCGCCGGCAGCCAGGTGAGGCGAAGCAGGGGTTCGGGGCGATGTTGGGGTCGAGGAACTGGTCGTACCTGACCGAGGTCAGCTCGATGCCCCAGTTGCCGGCGCCGCCCTGGTGCTTCATGGGGAAGCCGGGGGCGGCGATGGCTGCCACGTTGAAATGGCCGGCGCAGCCGGTCCCGTTCATGTTCCAGAACTGCGGGTTGGCGATTGCAGTCGTTCCTGGCGCCGTTGCGCTGCCCTCGTCAGGCGCCCTCAGCTCGTTGGACAGAAGGCTTCCGGTCGCGTCCGACTTGTAGTCGGCCAACCATGTGTAAACGCCGGGGTCGAGGAAGGCGCAGCTGGCCGATCCGCCGCTGAGATGGAAGTTGCCATACCGGCCTGGATACATCTCGGTCCACGTCGTTCGGTTGTCCTGGTTGTAGCCCTGCCCAAGCGGGTAGTAGGGCACCGAGGGGGCCAGGTAGCCGGGGTCGGGCAGGGATGGCGCCGGCACGACAGCGGTTCCCTGTATGTCGCCAGGGTTGCACGGCGGTGCGTACGGGATGAAGCCGGGCGTGCTGTTGTAGCAGAAGTACTGCGCCACGCTGCAGTTCGACCCGGCGGCTCCGTAGCAGTTGCCGGCTTCGTGAAGGTTGGAATCGATGCACGCGGTGCCGTTCGAATAGACGTCACCGAGCACGGTCAGCTGAGCGGCGCCGGTGAGCACGAGCGCACAGTTGCCGTTGCTCAGCGTCAGCAGCGCAGGCGTCTGCCGCTGGTTGCCGACGATCGCGGTCGCTGTGGCATTGATGGTGACAGCCGTCGGGCCACCGAATATCTGCATGAACGCCAAGGGCAATCCGTGGGTGGTCGAGAGCGTGAACTGGTAACCGTTGAACTGGGTGTTGGTGGCGACGATGGTGAGCTGGTAACCGGCCGCCCACCTGACCACCTCTGTGTCCTGCTGAAGGTTGCTGTTGACCCCGACAAAAACTGTAGTCAAGGTGTCCGAAGACGGCGCGTTGTAGAGGTGCAGGTTGGCAGCGTAGATCTGCTTCGCCTGCGGCAGCGCGCTGCCGTAAAGGTTCTGATAGTTCTCGTACCAGTCGCCGGCCGAAAGAGCGGCGGCGTCGACGGCGGCCTGCTGGTCGCGCCTGTCGACGTAGGCCCGGCCCGAGTCGATGGCCAGCCCAAGCATGGCAAACAACACAAGGATCAGCAGGGCGATGAGCACGATCGCCTGGCCTTCCTGGAGGCGCCTTTCGGCGTTCTTCATCCGAAGCTCATGCCCGGCAAATGACACCTGGGTCTTTCCGCGCCTTGGGCGCGTAGACCTCGGAGCACGTCTAGTTCGAGTACTCGGCACGGTAGACCGCATATGCAGTGATGACGATCCGATTGCCCACTACTTGCTGGATGATCGGAGTGATTGGCTGAAAGTTGAACCAGAGCGTCACCTTGATCGGCTCGTTGCCGACCGCGGGAGTGATTGTGTTGCAGCCCGGACCCGGCGCCGGCAGCGTGCCGAGTCCGCCACGCGGTCCGTTCGGGACGCCGTTGCCCGCCGCGCTCGGATCGGTGACGAAAATCCAGCCCGTGTTGGACGGAGGCAGCTGAGGCGAGCCCACCGGGTTGCCGCCATTGGGGATCGGGCCGTTGGGGCACGGGTTCGCGAGCACTTCGCTCACCGCGTGCACCTGGACCGCCGTCGCAACGTCGGCATCAGTCGGCCACGTGTGAGTGGCTCCGTTCGGGTCGATGAAGTACGAAGCCCTCACTGCGACGCGTGCGCCCTCGTTGGCCGCCTGCTGGAGCGTGATGTAGAAGTAAAGGCCGCGTCCGAAGTCGATGATCCCGAAGGTGATCAAAAGGATCACGGGGGCGATCAATGCGAACTCGGTGATGCCCTGCGAACGCTGTCCGTTGCGGAGCCAGGCCAGAAGTCTTTGCTTCACGGCTGGCCCTGGATTGTGAAGTGCTCGTTGTAAACGACCGCGATGCCGTTGCCGAACATGTTCTGGAGGAAAGGTGTAATGAGCGCGAAGTTCATCACCATTGAAACGTTGACGTCCCCGAGCCGCCACGACGCGTCGAGGGGATGCGCCGGCAACGTGCCTGTCTGCATGCCCCCCCCTGGGAACGTGTAACAGATATAGACGTACACCTGACCGGTGCTCGGGGGCGTAGCCGCCGCGGCGTAGGGCTTGTTATTGAAAAGGTTGCCATCGGTAGGGGACAGGCACCCTGCAGTCTTCACCTGGGTTGGAATCGGCAGGTTCGTACCGTTGAAGCCCGCGCCAGCCATGGCCTGGCTCACGGCAAGCATGATGTCGTCGTCGTCGAGGTACTTGTTGCTCCGGGTGGCGGTGTCGAACCAGGCGCCATGCCTTGCGCCCTCCCTGGCCGCCCCCTGGAGGTTCACCGAGTAGTAGAAAGCCCGCGACAGGTCGAGCAGCCCCATGAGCAGCAGGATGAGCACCAACGAGGAGATCGCAAACTCCACCAGGGACTGTCCCCGCTGCCGCGCAGGCGAGGAATTCCGAGTGGAAATGCGAGTTTGAACGCCCTGAGCCATCATGTGGTTGCGTTATTCAAACCGATCGAACGTTTGGTTGCAGCATGTGTATTCGAATAACGGACTGGGGGCGGTTTGCAGTCGCTCGGAGATTTTACGTAGCCGCTGGGGCGGATTTGCCTCATATATCGAGCCGGTGACTGCGAAGCCTGACAGCCGGACGGACACTCGCCGCTGGCAGGATGTCCGTGCTCGGGCGATGGACGCCAAGTTCGACGCCGACCGCCGCCGCGTGGGCGAGAGGGTGGCGGTCAGCTTCCGGTGGTTGTTCCTCATCGTCCTGGCTGTGCTGAACAACGTGACCACCGTGACCAGCGCCGAAGCCCGCGGGACGGTTGACATCCTCCTCGGGGCGTGGGCGGTCATGAATGTGGTCGTGAACATCCTGCTCGCCCGGGGGTACCAGCCGGGAAAGCAGTTCAGCTTGAGCACGATGTCACTGGATATTTTCTTTGCCACAGGATTGGTCTACCTGTCTGACGGGTTTTCCAGCCCTTTCTTTCTCGCCCTCTTTCTTGCCGTCATCACCAACGCCGTCCGCTTCGGCGCCGCCGCCTGCGTCGTCTCGGCGCTGGTCATCTCCTTCATCTATCTATTTGTGGGCGGCTCGTTCACGCCCGCCAACTTCACCACCGACCCGAACGCGACCATCGGCAAGGTCTTCCTCTTCCTGGTGGTGGCCCTGGCCACCGGATACATGACTCGGGAGCTCGAACGCGAGCGGCGGCAGGCGGTGGAGCGGGCAGCCCAGGCGGACTCGCTGCGAGAGCTCAGCGTGACGATGGTCAGCGACACCGACATAAAGGATGTTTTCAACGTTGTCGTCAACCATGCGGTGCAAATGACGCTCGCCGATCAGGGGAGCCTCATCCTCGCGTCGCAGGACGGTTTCGACGTCGCGGCGAGTGCCCCCGACAGTGAGGCGGCTGCTGCGGTGCCCGACTTTGACGAGGAGAACCTGGCCCAGGTGGCGCGCACCGGCGAGGCCGCGTTTGGCGGGGACCGCCGGTCTCTCGTAATCCCCATCGCCTCGGGCGACGGAGTGACAGCGCTGCTCAACCTGACCCGCCTCAAGGGGACCTTCACCAATCAGGACCTCTTCTCGGTCGCAGCCCTCTCCGGCAGCTCGGCGGTGCCGCTCGCCAACGCGCTCCGCTTCCATCGCAGCACCCAGGAGGCGACTACCGACGGCCTGACCGGGCTGTCAAACGTGCGTGAGTTCCGGCGCCGGCTGGCCGCCACATTCGCCAGGCCGAACAGGCGAGCGGAAACGTTCTCGGTGGTCCTCGTCGATTTCGACCACTTCAAGTCGGTCAACGATGAGGTCGGCCACCAGCACGGCGATCTCGTGCTCCAGCTCGGAGCCAGGATCGTGCGGTCGGTAGCGCGCGGCCAGGACCTGGTCGCCCGGTATGGCGGTGACGAGCTTGTGATCTTGTCCACTGACACCAACGCAGTTGGCGCTCAACGCATGGCGCGCCGCATGATCGAGGCGGTTCATGAGGCCGCGATCGCGACCACCCCTGGCAACCACCTGACTTTCAGCATTGGCGCAGCCACCTACCCGGATGACGCGCTGACGGCGGCCGAGCTGGTGTCCGCGGCCGACCAGGCTCTCTACCTGGCCAAGCGTGAGGGCAAGGACCGAGCCTGCACTTTCGCCCAGCTGGTGACCGAGCTGGAGCTCGATGACTCGAGCCTGTTCGCGATGCTCACCGATGCAGGTCCGCAGATGGTCGGGGCTGTCGCGCATGCGGTCGACCATCGAAGCCCGCTCACGCAGGGCCACTCGAGCCGCGTCGCGATCATCGCCGACGCGGTCGGCCGGCGATCAAGCCTTCCGATCAGCCGGCTCGAAGACGTCAGGACTGCAGCTTTCCTCCACGACGTCGGCCACATGACAATGACTGCGGGTCAAGGCTTCGAGGTGCCCGGCCACGCGGAGGCAGGCGAAAAGATCCTGCACCGGGCAAAGTTCCCAGCCGAGGTGTCGGCGTCCGTACGCAGCCACCACGAGCGATGGGACGGGACCGGCAAGCCTGACGGGCTGTTCGGCGAGAAGATTCCGCTCGGCGCGCGCATTATCGGCGTGGCCGAGAGGTTCGAGGCCATGACGGCCGGCCGCGGCGGCGAACGCCTTTCGGCTCAGGCGGCGCTCCAGCGGGTTGCCGAGGGCTCAGGCTCAGAGTTCGATGCCGCGTTGGTCGAAGCGCTTGGGCGTGCCGTCCGAGATGGGACTCTCGACCTGGTAACCCCAGACCTGTCGCTGCCTGTGACCCCGCAACCGGTTGTCGACCTTGCGCCGCAGCCGCAGCCTTCGCTGCTCTAGGCCTGGTGCATGCTCCGGCATGCGTTCCTGAGCGGCTTCCACAACAGCCAGGGCAAGCAGGGGGTCGCGCCGCCTCCATTCGAACAACCTCGCGCGAGCAACTGAAACCCTGACGTCCTCGGAAGCTCTTGCCTCGAGCCATCCAAGAAGGCTGTCGGCCGCGTCGATGGAGCCTCGCCGAATGAGGCGCCGTGCCATCAGGAGGCCGGCAGTCGCCGCCGCCTCGCCCTGGGCGAAGCCTGTGGCGTTGCGAAGCGCCCGCCAGCCGTCGGCTCGTGCACCGCGGCGATAACGGTGGCGGCCGAGCGCCAGCCAATCCGCTGCATCCATGCCCGTGTCGCCGCCGTGGAGGCGGCGCAGGAGGCGAGAGTGCAGGTAGACAAGGCTGATCACGTCGAGCCGGTTGTGCTCGAGGGCCCCTTCCAGCATCGTGCTGACCCCCCGGCGTAGATATTCGAAGTAGGCATCTGGGACGAGGGCGCTCGCGATCGGGTCCTCGCGCTCGTAGCCAAGGAGGCGCTCCTCGACCGAGCGCAGGTTGCAGCTGTCCAGGCGGTGCTTGTACAGCGCCCTGACCAATGTGAGCAGGTCGACGTGTGTATGGAACGCAAGGTCACCGGGCATCCGTGCCATCACCCAGCGGGTCCGCAGCACAGGCAGATCGAACGAGCTGCCGTTGAAGGTGGCGACTGCGTCAGCCGGCTCCATCTCGGCCGCGAGGGCGTGCAAGAAAGCCGCCTCCATGCCCTGCTGTGGCAGGAAGACCTGCGCCACGCGCAGCCCGCAATCGATGGGCCGCGCGACGGCGGCGGCGAACACGTAGGTTCCGCTTCCCCCCGAGAGTCCCGTGGTCTCCGTGTCGATGTATGCGACCGAGCCCGGGTCGGGCTCCAGCGCCGGGAGTGGAATTACGTCCTGCCGTACGGCAGCATCACCGAATGGCGTTGGCAAGAGCTCGAAACCGCGCGGCAGCTCGCGTTCGAGTTGCACACGACGATGCCGTGGAGCGCCTAAACGGGTAAGGCGCTCGCGGAGAGCAATTTCAGGCATGCCTCCTTGGCTCCATCGACGAGATGCAGGGGACCGATGCAGGAAGGACAGCCCGCCAGGCACTGACAGTCCCGCACGAGCGCGGCGGCGTGCTCGAGGAGCTCACTGTGGAGCTCGTACATACGCTTCGCGTAACCGACCCCGCCGGGGTACATCTCGTAGACGGTCACTGTCGGAAGCCGGGTGGTCACTGAGCGCACCTCGGCGACTGAGCCGAGGTCTCGTGGGTCGCACATCAGACGCAGGCTCGCCACGTGGCGCAGCGAATGGGCCATCCCCTGCAGGCCGGCTTCCCTTTCCGGGGTCCCCGCGAAATCGCCAGATTTCGTGGGGTGGTCCAGCGTTTCGCGACCGAGCGAATGCCAGAGTCCCCCGTCTACGGTGATCCAATAGCCGGTCGTGTGCAGGGTCTGCTCAGGCAGGTGAATTGGACCGGAGCCGATGTTCTCGTGGGTGTGAAAGCGGATCTTCTTGAACATGCTCGCGAGGGCTGTGATCTTCAGCTCGCCGTGGCTTCGTGAAAGACCTTCGGAATCAGGACCGTCGAACGTGTCGAGCACCTGCACAGTCACGGCGGCCAGCGCGTCTGTGTAGTAGTCGACCTCCACCGGGTGCACGTAAGCCTTCTTTTCCTCCCAGTCGAGGCGCTCGACATGGAACTGCGCCCCTTCATGGAGGTAGACGGCCTCCTCGTGCAAGAGCACAGGGGCAGTGAACTGGTCCATCTCACCGATGACCCTGGGTCGCGGCTGCGATGTGTCGATGATCACAACGTTGTCGGCGGCGATGCGACGAAGGTGGATCTCGTCAGCTGGAAAGGCCTGGCGGCTCCAGAACCAGCGGCCCGCCGACCGCGAAGCCGAGCCGTCCTCCTCGAACAGCTCCAGCAGCTCACGCACGTCGGCCCGGCCAAGGCGTTCCTTATCTTCAAAAGGCAGCTCGAACAGTCCGGCTTGCAGGTGACCCGCAAGCAGCAGGAGATTGTCGGGATCGATGAGCCCCTCCTCGGGATCGGCGCTGAGGAAGTACTCGGGGTGCCGAACTATGAACTGGTCAAGCGGTGAGCTGGAGGCGACGAACACGCCGATCGACCCGGACCGCCTTCCCGCTCTTCCAAGCTGCTGCCAGGTTGACGCGATCGTGCCCGGGTAACCGACGAGGATCGCCGTCTGCAAGCTGCCGATATCGATGCCGAGCTCAAGAGCGTTGGTGCTGACCACGCTCGTGATTTCGCCGCTGCGCAGCCCTGCTTCGATCTCCCTGCGGTGCAGCGGCAGGTATCCGGCCCTGTAACCACGCACGCGCTGAGAAGCGTCGAGTCGTGGCGCCAGGTCCTGGCGCAGGTAGCTGAGCATCACCTCGACCTGAAGGCGGCTGCGACAGAAAACGATCGTTTGCACGCCACCCCTGATCCAGGGCGCCGCGATGCGACGCGCCTCGAGCATTGAGCTGCGGCGCACACCCGTCTCGCGATTTAGCAGCGGCGGATTGTAGAAGATGAGCCGTCGCTCTCCGCGAGGCGCTCCGTTGCGCTCGACGAGCTCGATGTTCTCCTCCTCAAGCAACCTCCGTGAAAGCTGCAGAGGGTTCGCGATGGTCGCAGACGCGCAGATGAAGGTGGGGCTCGATCCGTAAAAAGCACAGATTCGTTTGAGTCGCCGGATGACATTGGCGACCTGACTGCCAAACAGTCCGCGGTAGGTGTGCAGCTCGTCGATGACGACGAAATCGAGGCTCGAGAAGAGCCGGCGCCAGCGTGTGTGATGAGGGAGGAGGCCCGCATGCAGCATGTCCGGATTGGTCATGACGATGTGCCCAGCCTCTCGGATCGCTGTGCGGCGTCCGGGGGAAGTGTCGCCGTCGTACGTGTCAACGCGCAGGTCGATGGGCAGTCCGTGTTTCAGGGCGCTGAGCTCGGCCAGCTGGTCTTGCGCAAGTGCCTTCGTCGGAAACACGTAAAGAGCACGTCGATCAGGTCTCTCCAGGAGGCGCTGGAGGACCGGCAGGTTGTAGCAGAGCGTCTTTCCGCTCGCCGTTGGTGTGACCACCACGAGGTGCCGGCCGCTGCGAACCGCTCTGTAGGCCTCAGCCTGGTGTGAATAGAGTCGCTCGATGCCCCGGTCGGCGAGAGCGCGCGCCAGCTCGGGCCGGAGATCGTCGGGCAGCGGGGCGAATCGAGCCTCTGCCTCAGGGATCACGTGATCGAGGGTCACGTCGCCATGAAAGTCGGCGGCAGTGAACCGGGGAAAGCCCTGCATGGTGCGCCAGGGACGTTAGACGAACATTCGTTCGGAGTCAAGCCGACACCGAGAAATGGGTATTTCGGCGGCTCCGCTTGTCTTTATTTCTCGACTGGCGTGAGAACCACGTGGTCGAGGAGGGAAACGTTGAGAAAACTATTGAGCGGCGCCGGCGCCGCGATAGTCGTCAAGGCCCTTACCGGGTTCGCGGTCGCTGCGCTGGCTGCGACAGCCGCCGGCGCGGCGGCCGAAGCGACGATCACAGGCAGCCTCAACCCCGATGACTGGGGTCAGCAGGTCAAGAAGCAGGTGGCGGCGTGCAAGGCAGAGCTCGAAACCGGCGAGCACGGCATCGGCGCCTGCGTCAGCGCGTTCGCCAAGCAGCACGGAAAGCTCGTCTCAGGTGAGCACCGTGCCAGCGGGGCGCGTCTCAACCATGGCAACGGCAACGCCAATGGCCACAGCAAGGACAAAGGCAAAGGCAAGAGCCAGAGCCAGAGCCACGGCCAGCCCGGGCACAAACCCGACCACACGGCAGTCGTTTCGTCAGCGGAGACCTCGGACGACTAAAAGCTAGATCTCTTCCTCAAGCGGGGGCTGGGCGGCAAGGCTCGGCCCCCCAACTTTCGGCAGCTGGACTTTCCATCGTTGGCCTTCGACCGTATCTGTGACGGTGACGCCCGCCGCGGCCAGGTCGTCTCGCAGCTCATCAGACCTCGCAAAGTCCTTGGCGGCTCGCGCTTTTTCACGACTGACAAGCAGCTCCGCGGCGCCCGGGGGCAGGGCCACCACGCTCGGCGCGCTCCTGTCGAGGTCGAGGCCGAGCACGCTGTCCCAATCGCGCAGCAACCGTGCCTTCTCTGCCGGAGGAATCGTGGAGTGGGCAAGCCCCGCGACCAGCGCCATCGCCGCCGGCAGGTCGAGGTCGTCGGCGATCGCCGCCCTGAATCGTGCTTCGAGCGCAGCCGCCTCGGGGACAGGTGTGGCCGGAGCACTCTTTGTTCGGGACCAATCGGCGAGCCGTTCCCTCAGGTTGCGGAGCGCGTGATCGGCGCCGGCAAGACCCTCGGTGCTGAAGCTCAGCTTGGTCCGGTACTTGGCCTGCAGGGCGAGATACCGAAACGCGAGCGGGTCGAACCCCTGTTCTTCGAGCTCCCGAATCCGAAAGAAGTTACCGGCCGACTTGGCCATCCGCGTGCCTGCAAGCATGAGGAGGCCGCCGTGCATCCAGCCGCTCACCACCTGGTGACCGGTGACCCCTTCCGACTGGGCGATCTCAGCCTCGTGATGTGGAAAGACATTGTCCGCGCCCCCCGAATGGATGTCGAACCTGTCGCCGAGGAGCGCCATCGACATCGCTGAGCATTCGATGTGCCAGCCCGGGAAACCGGGTCCCCACGGGCTGGGCCACACCTGCAAGCGGTGCTCGCCGGCAGCTTTCCAGAGCGTGAAGTCGCCGGGATGATGCTTGCGCGGATCGACCTCGCCGCGCGCGCCCGCGAGCAGCTTATCGGTGCTGTTGCGCGAGAGCTTGCCGTAGGCGGGAAAGCTGGCGATCTCGTAGTAGACAGTGCCGCCGACCTCGTAGGCGTGTCCCTTGTCGATCAGCTTTGCGATGAGGTCGATCATCTGCGGGATGTAGTGGCTGGCCTGCGGGTATTCAGCCGCCGGGCGGATGTTGACACGGGCGGCGTCCTCTCGGAACGCCTGCGTGTAAAAGGCGGCGATTTCTTCCGGGGACTTCTTCTCCAGGCGCGCGGAGACCAGCATCTTGTCCTCGCCACGGTCGAATGTGTCGTCGACGAGGTGGCCGACATCGGTGATGTTCATCACCTGATGGGTCCGGTAGCCGAGATACTCGAGCGTCCGGCAAAGCAGGTCTGGCAGCATGAAAGTCCGCAGGTTGCCGATATGGACGTACCGATACACGGTCGGCCCGCAGGAGTAGATCCGCACCACGCCTGCCCCGACCGGCGTGAGCGTTTCCTTGGTGCGCGTGAGCGTGTTGTAGAGCCGGACCGCGGCAAGATCGTGCAAGCCGAATCTCAGTGTCCCACTCCGGAGGCTCAACCGAAATGCCAGGGGCAGCGCTGCGCGGTGCCCGTGGCACCCTGCGGGTTCATCCGGCTAGGCGCCCGATCTCCGCGTTGCCGGCTGCGCTACTCGCTTACAGGTCTATCGACATGCGCGCTGTGTTGCTCGCCCGGCGCCTTGAGCTCGGGCGCCGATCCGGCGACTTTCGGCCGATCCTCCGGAGCAGGACACTAAGCTGCCAGAGTGAGGGCTCACCGATTGGGCATCGACGCGAGCGCCAAGGACGTGGTCGGACGCGTGCTCGTCCACGACCTGGGTCCAGACTTGAGGAAGGGAACTGTCCTCACTGCAGACCACCTCGCGCGCGTCAGGCAGG
This sequence comes from Candidatus Limnocylindria bacterium, assembly GCA_035535675.1. GTDB lineage: Bacteria > Chloroflexota > Dormibacteria > Dormibacterales > Dormibacteraceae > Palsa-872. The sequence continues at coordinate 8,509 of DATLPO010000091.1, read as the reverse complement.
CAGGCGATGTGCATGTCGTCGAGCTGGAGCCTGGCGACCTCCACGAAGACGACGCCGCGCAACGCCTGGCCGCCGCGCTATCCAGCCAAGGGCTCACCTTCACGCCTCCGGTGCAGAGCCAGACAAGGCTGACCGCAGCGCATCGCGGTCTTGTGCGCGTGAAAGCTGACCTGGTCGACGCAATCAACGCGTTGGGCTACATCTCGGTCTTCACGTTGATGGACGGCCAGGCGGTGGCCGAAGGCGAGGAGGTCGCGGGTTGCAAGGTCACGCCGGTTGCAGTGCCCGGCAACCTGGTCGCCGCCGCGGAGCAGATGTGCCGGGAAAAAGGTCCAGTTGTTGAGCTGCTTTCTTTTCAGCCTCTGCGAACTTTCGTGGTTGCCACCGAGCGTCTCAAACCGAAAGCGCGTGACCTTTTTCGCGCCGCGGTGACTGCCAAGCTCGGGTGGTATGGCGCGGAAGTGCTTGCAGTCCGCGAGGTTGCCCGTACACCGGAGGCGGTGGCGGCCGCGTATCAGGAGGCAACCGACCTGGGCGCGCAGCTCGTCCTGTTCGCGGGTGCCTCAGCCATCGACCCCCTGGACCCGGCCTACGCGGAGCTGACGAGCGCCGGCGGCCAGCTTCTCCAGCTGGGCGCGCCGATGCACCCTGGCAGCATGCTGTGGCTGGGGAAGCTTGGCGACGCCGCGGTGGTCGGCGTTGCATCCTGCGCCGGCTTTGGCCGATCCAGCTCGCTCGACCTTCTTCTTCCTTTTGTCTTCGCTTACGGACGTGCCGACGCCGGCGACCTGCTTCGGTTGGGCCACGGAGGGCTTATCGAGTCGGCGGCCGGCCGGCGGTTCCCGCCTTACTCATGACGAAAGCACGCGGGAAGGACAACCCGGCCTGGCGGCCACGTCAGGATCCAATTTTGATTATTGGCATCGTCAGCTCTGGCCAGGCAGATTCAAGCATCGCTTCGAGGTAAGCGTCGACGGCCTTCACCAGTGGCGCGAGCCTCACACTCTGGTGGGCGGGTAGATAGGGTCGAAGGTAGTCAGCTCCGCTACGCCATTTGTTGACAGCGCCCCGCCGGTTGTGGCGGGTGTAGTGCAGGCAGCCTGCCGCGACCTGGATCAGGCCTTTGTAGAACCCAGAGTCCGGGCCTTTGCGGTCAGGCATCCAGTCCGCCTCCCAGGCCTCGTGCGCTTCCCAATAGCTTCCCCTGTTGAAGAGCTCGATCCCATGCTCGAGGCCGGTTGTCATTGACCGGCCCGCGATAATCGGCAAATGGCAGACGCCACCACTGAATACTCCCGAGTCAACCTTTCAAGCGACCCCATCTACGGATACCTTCGCATCACGAAGGGAGGGTCGGGCGGCGTGCCAGGAGATGTGGCCGAGCAGGACCTTGTCGACTCCGCATGGCTTCAGCGTCTGCGCCGGATCCACCAGCTGCAGAGCGCCTGGTGGGTATTCGCCACCGCCGAGCATTCGCGTTTCCAGCACTCCCTGGGAGCGATGCACCTCGCCGGCGAGTGGGCTCGTCACCTCTATCCGACGCTGAGTGCGAGCTGCAAATCAACTCCTTCCGTGGGGTTGGTGGAGGAGACGATGCGTATGGCGGGCCTCCTCCACGACGTCGGCCACGGACCGTTCGGCCACTTCTTCGACGAGAACTACCTCGATACATGGAGGATCGACCACGAGGTGATTGGCCGCTCGCTTATCACGGGCGATCTGGCGGAGCTCATCGCAGGGCTCGGGGCGTCGCCGGCCACAGACTTCGAACCGGGCGAGCATATCGACCCCAGATGGGTCGCATACCTGATCTCCTCCGCGAAGCTCGAGGGGTTCGAAGCCCCCCAATGGCTCGCCGCGCTGAAGCCGGCGATGGTCGGAGCCTATTCAGCTGACAACATGGACTACGTCCCTCGCGATTCCTATATATGTGGGGTCGCTGCAGGACCAGTCGACGTGCAGAGGATCCTGCATTACTCGTTCATCTCAGGCCGGGGCCTGACTCTCCACGCGCACGCCGCCGAAGCCCTTTACATGTTCCTTAGCGCGCGCCTGTACCTCTATCACCAGGTGTATTTCCACCGGACGGTCCGGCGCATCGACCTCCAGCTGCGTGAGGTCTTCCGGCCAACGCTGGAGCTCGTTCTCGGCGGGAACCCGCTAGAGCGGATGGAGCGCTTCCGCATGCTCACGGAGTGGTCGCTGCTCTCTGAGGTTGACGGCTGGGCGACGGGCGACGCCGACCGAGAGCGACGAGAGCTCGGAAAGGCCTGGGCGGACGTGGTGGCTCGCAAGCTCAAATGGAAGCTGATCTACCAGGGCCACACCGACGCGCGGGACATCCCGAGCGGAGCGCTGAGCGTCACGCGAGAGCAGTTCGCGGGCCAGCTCCGCGAAAAGCTGCCCCAACGCCTGCGTGGGATCGAGTTCGAGGTCGACGTGGCCGCGCAGGAGTCCCGCGCGTTCAACCCGATGACCGAGACCGCCGACATCCTTATTTATGAGCCGTTGGAGGACCGCTACCGGCAGAGCCGCGTGCTCGAGCTGTTCAGGCGCCTGCCTGTGCGCATGGCCCTATTCAGAATCTTCGCCCGCGATGACGCCCACAGCCCGGAGCTGATCAAAGCGGCGAACGCAGTGCTGGCTACCGGCTAGAAGTCGTCGTCGTCATAACCCCCGCCGCCTGCGTCGTCGCCTCCGCCGTAGTCGTCCTCCCCTCCGAAGTCATCGCCGCCCCCAAAGTCGTCGCCACCGTCGTCGCCCGACGAGACAGTGGCAAAGGTCGAAACCAGCCGGCGCAGCCCAGGTTTAGCGCAGTGCGGGCACAGCGGGTCAGGCGATGAAAAGCTCGCGAGCAGCGCGGAAGACTTCTTGCCGCACTCCTCGCACCTGTACTCGTAAATCGGCATCCCTACGATTATCGGGAGTGATACAGGTCGAGCGCATTCGGAAGGCAGCCGAACTAGCGCGAGAGCACGTGCTGAGGACGCCCCTCGTTCCGGTCGAGGGAGCGCTGTTGAAGCTCGAGTGCCTGCAGCCGACAGGAAGCTTCAAGGTGCGAGGTTTCTTCGCGGCCGCCCTCCAGCTGCCTCCCGAGGAGCTGCGTCGCGGCTTGATTACGGTGAGTGCAGGGAACGCCGCCCAGGCTTGCGCATACGCAGCCAGGACTCTGGGAGTGTCCTGTCGGGTGGTGATGTACGACACGGCGCCGGCGACGAAAATCGAAGGCGTAAAGCGCTGGGGCGCAACGCCGATCCTCATGCCACGTGACGCGATGCTCGAATGGCTGGCGACAGGCGGCTGGAAATCGGAGCCCGAATCCTTCATTCACCCGTTCGCCAGTCCCGAGGTGATGGCCGGCCACGGCGGCCTGGGGCTGGAGCTGTTGGAGGACGTCGCCGACCTCGCGAGGGTCCTGGTGCCGGTCGGAGGCGGCGGGCTGATCAGCGGCGTTGCGTCAGCCCTCAAGGGCGTGCGTCAGGACATCGAAGTGATCGGGGTTCAGTCGGATGGCTATGCGCTTTGGACCCGCTCCCTCGAGGCGGGCGGCCCTGTGTCGATCAAACCTGAGACGATCGCCGACGGCACGACAGCGCCGTTTGACGCGGGCATGTTCGAGCTCTTGAAGGAGTGCGTCGATCGATGGCTGACAGTGCCCGAGCCGCGGCTTCGCTCAGCGATCCCGGAATTGGCCGCAGCTGCGAAGGTGGTTGCGGAGGGGGCGGGAGCGCTCGCCTACGCGGCGCTCGAGCAGCTCGAGCCAGGGCCGCCGACCGTAGCCGTCGTGAGCGGCGGCAATATCGACCCGAAGCTGCTGGCTCAACTCCTTGGCTAGGCGGCTCTCGTCATGCCCCAGGGCCCGCGCCTGATCGCGGCGATCAGCATCCAGGCGAAGAGGGCGACCGCCGGGATTCCCAGGGCCACCGATGTCACAGTCATCTCAACCGGCAGCTTCACAGGGTTCAACGACGAGGTCGCAAAGGCGCTGATCACCGTAAACGGAAACGAGACGGTCTGCAGCCCAAGCAGCACCAGCACCACGTAGAAGACCCAAGTCCAACGTTTCAAAGCGCCGATGATCGCCACCACTGCGATAGCGACGCCGATCACGGCGCCGGCCGCAAGGGCCCAGGTCATCACGGTCGCCATAGTGGACAGGAACTCGGCGGGGGGCGGCGCAGTGTTTGGATTGAGCCGAGCCTGCTGCTGAACGACCTGGTTGAAGTAGTCGGCCATTGGGCCCGACATGACAAAGGGCAACGCGATCGCGTAAATGGCCTGAAGCAGATACCAGCCCGCGACCGAGTACTGGAGCGGCTTTGTCCACCCTGTAGGGACTCGCGCGGTTCGCCGCGGCTGAGAGTAGGCCGGCGCCGCCGCGGCAACAACCGGAATCCAGCTCTGGCCGTTCCAGCGTGAGCGGCCGTCATGCGACAGGGTCGTCACCCAGCGCTGCCCGTCCCAGTAATAGAGGCCGTCATCGGACAGCTTCAGATCAGGCAGTCATGACCTCCTCGCAGATCGCGATAACCGACTGGATGTCCGAGGCCGTGATTCCGTTGTGAGTCACAAAGCGCACTCTGTGCCGATCCGTGGCGGCACCCAGCAAACCGCGCTGCCTACATGCTTCCTCGAACTCGGCGCCAGTCACCCTGGCAACATCGAAATAGACGAGGTTGGTCTGGACACGCGATAGGTCGCAGCTCACGCCAGGCAGCTCGGCGAGCCCTTCGGCAAGCGTTCGTGCGTTGGCGTGGTCCTCGGCCAGCCTGTCGACCATGGTGTCAAGCGCGATCAATCCAGCAGCCGCCAGGACGCCTGTTTGGCGCATGGCGCCACCAAGTCGCTTGCGCCACCTGCGAGCTTGATCGACTGTTTCCGAGGAACCGCAAAAGAGGCTGCCCGCAGGACAGCCGAGCCCCTTCGAAATGCAGAACGTCACGGTATCCGCAGAAGCGGCGATCTCGGAGGCGTCAACCCCCAGCGCCACGGCGGCGTTGAAGATGCGCGCTCCATCGAGATGCACGTGGATGCCCTGTGCACGCGCGGCGGCTGACGCCTCTCGTAATGCCTCGAGCGGCCACACCACTCCACCATGGACGTTGTGCGTGTTCTCGAGAAACAGGGCAGCTGTCAGAGGGACATGCGGATCATCGCGCGGCCGGACGGCTGCCGCCACCTGTTCGGCTGATATGAAGCCCATGGCGGTCGGCACCGGCCGGATCTGAACGCCGGCGATCGCGGCTGCGCCGGCAGCCTCATATAGAAAGACGTGAGAGTCCGCGTCGGCGATCACCTCTTCGCCAGACCGCGCAGTGACCGCAACGCCGATCAGGTTGCCCATGGTCCCGCTGGGCAGAAATACCGAAGCCTCCTTGCCGAGGCGTGCAGCGGCGACCTCCTCGAGCTGGTTCACAGTGGGGTCATCCCCGAAGACGTCGTCGCCCAGAGGGGCGCTGCTCATCGCGCGCCGCATCTCAGGCGTCGGCATCGTCACCGTGTCGGACCGGAGGTCAATCACACCCATGCGCCAGTACTGTAGCGTCCCGATTCGGAGGCTCAACCGAATGCCAGGGGCAGCGCTACGCGGTGCCCGTGGCACCTACGGCTCCACTAAGGGGGGACGTCCCCCCCAAGGGGCGTCCGGCCCGGCGAAGCCGGTTCCGGACGCAGCCCCCTCCGGCTAGGCGCCCGATCTCCGCGTTGCCGGCTCCGCTACTCGCTAACAGGATCACGACCTGCGCGCTCCGTTGGCGCGCCAGGCGCGTGCAGGAAGGGACTTACTGTGTGCTCTTGGCGCCTTGAGCTCAGGCGCCGATCCAGCGACTTTCGGCCGATCCTCCGAAGCGGGACACTATCCCTCGCGTGAAAGCCGATCTGCTTCTTGTCCGCGGAGTCATTCGCACGCTCGGCGGCGCGGGGCTGAAGGCGTACAGCCATCTTGCGCTCGCGGGCGGAACCGTGATGGCAGTCGGCGGGGCTGAGCTGATGGGGCTAAAGGGCCCGCGCACGCATGTGGTCGACCTCAAAGGATCTGCGGTGCTGCCTGGCTTCAACGACGCGCACGCTCACGTCGTTTACTACGGCCTCACCCGGTTCGGCGCGGACCTCGGTGGCGCACGAAGCGTGCCCGAGATAGTCGAGCGCCTTCGGGAGCACAGCCGTCGCCTCAAAAAAAGCGAATGGCAGCACGGCATGGGCTATCGCGTGGACGAGCTGGCTGAGCTCCGCCCGCCTCACCGGACAGAGCTTGACGTGGCAACGCGGGATCGCCCGTGCTACATCGACGAGCGCGGCGGCCATTCCCGAGTCGCCAACACAGCGGCCCTTGAGGCCGCCGGCCTGATGGGACCGGGCCAGGACCCTGCCGGCGGCCGCATCGGTCGAGACCGCAACGGACTTCCCAACGGGCTGCTGCTCGAAAGCGCGATGAGGCTCGTTGCCGACGTGCAGCCGCCTCCGTCACTCGATCGCCGTGAGGAGGGCGTACTGAGTGCGCAGCGGCTGCTCTTGTCGCGAGGCGTGACGTCGGTTGGCGCAGCGGTCAACCGCGGTTTCGGCGACGACCTGCGTGCGTACCAGCGGCTGGCCGAGAGCGGGCGCTTGAGGATTCGCGTCAACGAGTTCGTCTCATGGGAGCTGCTGGAAGCGGCCTCGTCGTTGGGCGTCAGAGCTGCGTTCGGTGGCTCAATCCTGCGTGCGGGCCCAATCAAGATTTTCGTCGATGGCGGAGCCGAACGCGTCGCCATGCGATCCGGGGGCGGTGTGTGGCGCACGACGCCGGATGAGCTCCGAGAGCTAGTCGCTCGCGCCAGCGCAGCGGGCTTGCAGGTGGCCGCGCATGCCATTGGAGACGGCGCCATCGAAGCCATGTGCGACGCGGTCGAAGCCGCGGGCGGCATGGGCCTTCGGCATCGGGTCGAGCACTGCACCATCTGCCCACCCGATCTGCAGGTTCGGCTGGCCAAGTTGAGGATGGTCGCGGTAATGCAGCCGGCTGCGGCGCGCTTCGGTCGCGTCGCGTCGGCGCTGTTCTTTCCGGCGCGGGATCGCACGCATCTGGCGGCCCACGCGCCACTGTTGAAAGCTGGCGTTCCCATCGCCTTCAGCTCGGATCTGCCTGTCACTCCGGACCCCAACCCTTGGCCGGGGCTCCGCGCCGCGGTCGAGGACCAGGTGAACGGAATCAGCGTGCTGGCGGCCCTGCGGGCGTACACCGCGGGAGGCGCTTACGCGAGCTTCGAGGAGAGCTCAAAGGGGACGTTGGAACCAGGGATGGTCGCCGACTTGCAGATCTATGAGCGCGATCCTGTCACCGAGCCCGCCTCGACGTGGGATCAGCTCCGCCCGAGAGCCGTCCTCCTGGGCGGAGTCCCCGTCTACGGAACTTTGTAGGCTCCGAACTAACCAGCCGACCCATCCATGTCGGTGGGCTCGGGCGTCGAGGTCGACACGATCGCCGGCCGCGCCCTTGCCACCCGTCTTGTCGAAGCGCGCTTCGGCGATGCCTTGCGTGTTGCGGGCTTGCGCGCTGCTGGCTTTCGCGCCGCAGGCTTTCTGGTGCGGGGCTTGCGGCGAGCCGGTGCCGCCGGAGACGTGACCGAGGTGGCCAGCTTGCGAATCTGCGTGCTCAACGCGTCAAGGCGCTTGATCGCCCTGTCGAGGTCCGCCTGTCGCGCTGTGCGATCAAGGCGTGCCTGTACCTGTTTGATTGCGGTGTGGACTGTCTTCTGGCCGTCCTTGACTGTTCGCTCGATCTGTTTCCGAACATCGGGCGGCACTCGCTTCTCTGCTTGACGCAACGCCGACCTGCCGGCCTTGACTGCTCGTTTGATGAGCTTAGATCGCGACGATGCGCGCTTCCTGGCGGCCATGAACCAACCTCCATTAACGTGACGAGACGGATCGCATAACGCACCGCGTTAGAATGAGCGCAACCATGCCGGCTACCCCCGAGCGACACCTTATCAAGAAGTATGCGAATCGCAAGCTTTACGACACGCGGACCAGCAGCTACATCACCCTTGAGGGCATCGCGGGGCTGGTGCGCGATGGGCACGAGATCAAGGTCGTCGACCGCGAGACAGGCCAAGACCTGACGCAGGTAACCCTGTCGCAGATCGTCCTGTCCGAAGAAAAGCGCGGCCCGGCGCGCCTCGTCGATGACGCCATTCACGAACGCGGCCAGGCCTTGCTTGATTACGTCCGAAAGACGCTTAACGTCCCGTCGGACCTGGTCAACGAGATGGAGCGCCGGCGAGGAAACCTCGAAGGCGTCATGGACGAAGCAATCGAGCGCGCACTTCGACGCTTGAAGATCCCCAGCCGGACTGACATCGACAAGATCAACAAACGATTGGATCAACTCTCGTCGCAGCTAAACGTTGCGGGAGTCAGAACAACAAGCAAAACGAAAAGACAAAAGCGTGGCGGGTAGGCCGGGTTTACCCCGGCCATCACCGGCGTGCACGTTCCAAGCACCTCAAGCGTCGTTGGGTGACCCCAGGTG
>DATLPO010000090.1:0-3386 GCA_035535675.1 Candidatus Limnocylindria bacterium | reverse complement strand
CCCGCGTACACGACTTCGGCGGGCTGGCTGGGCTACTCCGACGAGAAGATCCGGGGCCTGGCAAACCAGGCAATGGCGGCGGGCTTCACGCACCTGAAGATGAAGGTGGGGGGCGACCCGGAGTCAGACCTGCGCCGGGCGCGCATTCTCCGCGCTGCGATCGGGCCCGAGCGCCGCTTGATGCTCGATGCCAACCAGGTGTGGGGGGTCGAGCAGGCGATCACTGCAGTTCGCGCGCTGGCAGAGGTTGATCCATGGTGGATCGAGGAGCCGACAAGCCCCGACGACATTCTCGGTCACCTACGAATCCGCGAGGCGATCGAACCGATCGGTGTCGCCACCGGCGAGCACGTGCACAACCGGGTGATGTTCAAGCAGTACATGCAGGCCGGCGCGATCGACTTCTGCCAGATCGACAGCTGCCGGCTCGGCGGGGTCAACGAGGTAATTGCCGTGCTGTTGCTGGCAGCGAAGTTTGGAGTGCCGGTGTGCCCGCACGCAGGCGGTGTGGGCCTTTGCGAGTACGTCCAGCACCTCGCGATCTTCGACTACATCGCGGTTGGCGGCTCTCTCGACAATCGCACTTGCGAGTTCGTGGACCACCTGCACGAGCATTTCGTGAATCCCGTCAAGGTGGCGGGTGGACGATACCTGGCGCCGATGGCCCCCGGTTACAGCGCGGAGATGAAGGAGGAATCGCTGGCCGTGTACGAGTTTCCGAACGGAAAAGAGTGGCTGAGGGAGACCAATTCGCGGGTCTCCGGGAAAGCGTGACGATGGGGAGGCTCGACGGCAAGATCTGCGTCATCACCGGCGCGGGCTCGGGCATCGGTCAGGCCAGCGCGCGACTGTTTGCGCGGGAGGGCGCGCAGGTCGTGGTCGCGGATGTCGATGATCGCGGGGCGAAAGGGACGGTGGCGGAGATTCGGAAGGCTGGAGGCCAGGCCGTCGCCGAGCACCTCGACGTGACGGTTGAGGCCGAGACGGTGGCGTTTGCCGCCAAGGTTGTCAAACGATTCAAGCGAATCGACGTTCTCTTCAACAATGCAGGCATCGCCGGTGTCGGGGATGTGATGGAGACGGACCCTGAGCTCTTCGATCGCGTGATGAACGTCAATGTGCGCGGCGTCTACCTAATGAGCCGAGCGGTGGTCCCGTACATGATCAAGCAGCGGTTTGGTTCGATCGTCAACATGTCGTCCTCCATCGCCGAGATCGGACTTGCGCGGCGCGTCTCGTATGCAACTTCCAAGGGAGCGGTGCTCGCGATGACGAGGTCGATGCAGGTTGACGTGGCGCCCTACGGCATCCGCGTCAACGCGCTGCTCCCAGGCACGATCCTCACCCCGTTTGTCGAGCGCTACATCAAGGAGTCGTATGCGGATCCAGAAGAGGGATATGCGTCGATTCGCAAGCGTCAGCTGGGCAGCGAGCTGGGCAAGCCGGAGGATGTCGCCTTCGCCGCGCTCTACCTGGCATCAGACGAGTCGCGATTCGTGATGGCGTCGGGTCTGATCGTGGACGGTGGGGTGACCGGGACGAAGTAGCGTTCGGCGTATCAGCTGTTCAGTGTGTCGCTTGCGTAAGAGATGCCGTCAGTGTCCGTCGCCGGGAGGGCCTCGATGGCAGGGTTCTTGACTATCGCGTCGATGAGATCCTGGGATCCTCCGGCATAGGTGTACGGGAAGTCGATCTCCGATGCCACGCACAATGCGTGGTCGTCAGGCCACCAGAGGTTGGGCCCGTCGGCCCAGCCGAGGGCCTCGGAGATAGGTGCCTGAAACAGGATGTAGTTGCGGCCAGGCAGCATCACGCGCGGCCCGTCTTCACTCGGCGGCTGAGGTCGGAACCACTTGAGCTGAATGCGCCGGATTCCGACCCGAACGCGGGCCAAAGGCGGCTTCGCTGCCACTAAGGGCGCCATGCCGCCGGCATGAAGGTAGCCGTAACCCTCCCAGAGACAGAGGCAACACGCGTTTGGCGTGGTCGTGTGCTTCGAGAGCAGGCTGACAAGCGCTGCGGCCTGGCGCTCGGACATGGCACCCAGGTGAGGCTCGTAGATCCGCGGCTCGGGGTCGTTGGCAGGCGGGGCTATCGAGTGGAACTGCATCTCCGCGTGCACTTTCTTGCCGCTCAACGCGGCTACGTCGGACCAGCGGACCTCTACGTCGGGGCGGCCGGCGATGCTGGCGGGGTGGAAGATCCGGGCGTAGGCGGCGAAGCCCGGCGGAACGACAGAGCCGACGTCCTTGGCGAAGGGGTGCAGGCGCTCACGGATCCAGTCCGCCGCTTCGACCTGGTCGCTGACCGGGAGGTTCTGCCAACCCATGTGTCCACTCTGGCACTTGGGACTAAGTCTCGGCGCCTTCCTTGAGAAGACCCTCGAGGTCGAGACGCCGGTTGCCGAACGTGAGGCGGCCCTCCTCGTCCTTCGGCCATTCTTCTTCGGGTCTGTCCCACGCCAGCTCTAAGCCGTTCCCGTCTGGGTCGCTCAGGTAGAGCGCCTCGTGGGTGCCGTGGTCGTTGTACCCGTCAAGCGGCCAATTGGCGGCGACGAGCCTGCGAAACGCGTCACCCAGGTCGGCCCGCGTCGGGTATTTGATGGCGACGTGGTAGAGCCCGGTGGTGCCTGGCGGCGGGGGGTTGCCGCCCTTCGACTCCCAGGTGTTGAAGCCAAGGTGGTGGTGGTAGCCGCCTGCCGAGAGGAAAAGGGCGTCGCGCATCCTGAAGATGACGTCGAAGCCGAGGATCCCCACGTAGAAGTTGTGCACTCGATCGATGTCCGCCGTCTTCAGGTGAACGTGGCCGATCTCGACGCCGGCGGCGATGGGTTTCGGGCTGCGCTCCCGCGGCGTGACTCCGTGCATCGGTTGGCTCTTGACGGGTGTGGTGCTCATGACTTTCTCCTAAGCCTAATACCTCAAAAGGCGGCTTCAGAAACGAGAACAGAGGGGAGTGAGGGGTTTATTCGCTCGCCGGCGTCATTCGGGCATGCTGGTGCCGTGGAATCGGGGTTGAACTGGTCGCCTGCCGGCGCGCCGGGACGGAACGCCCTTAATGGCGACGTGGTCAGGCTGGAGATACTCGACCCTGACCGCCACGCCGAGTCGCTCTATACGTCCTCGCATGGTGAGGGTTCGGAGCACCTGTGGCAGAACCTGGCGTACGGGCCGTTTGCCGGCCGGGAGCAGTTCACGGCCTGGCTGAAGGAGCGCGCTGCATCTGCCGATCCTCTCTTCTTTGCGGTGGTCGACTGGGAGTCGATGCGGGCTCTCGGGATGGCCAGCTTCATGCGGATGGTGCCTGAGTTCGGTGTGATCGAGATCGGCCACATCTGGTTCGCCCCAGAGCTGCAGCGGACGCGCCAGGCGACCGAGGCGATCTAC
>DATLPO010000089.1:0-18214 GCA_035535675.1 Candidatus Limnocylindria bacterium | reverse complement strand
ATCGCGACCTGAGTTCGCCGTCGCCGCGTTTGACGTCGGCGCCCCGACGTGGCGCTCCAAGGAATATGTCGAGTACAAGGCGGGGCGCCGTGCGATGCCCGACGACCTCCGCCCTCAGATCGAGATGGTGCGTGACATCCTTACGAGCTTCCAGATTCCGATTCACGGAATCGCGGGCTTCGAGGCGGACGACCTCATCGGAACGTTCTCTCGACTGGCCGAAGAACGCGGGCATTCGGTGACGATCGTTTCAGGCGATTTGGACTGTCTTCAGCTCGTGTCGGAGTCAGTCGAGGCACTCGTGCCAAGGCGCGGCATCACCGACACGTTCGTTTATGGACCCGACCAGGTCCGCCAGCGTTACGGTTTCGAGCCGCCGCAGCTGATCGACTTCAAAGCGCTGCGGGGTGATACGTCGGATAACATCCCCGGCGTCCCAGGCGTCGGCGACAAGACCGCAGCCAAGCTGGTGCAGGACTTCGGATCTGTTGAAGCGCTGCTCGATCGCGTGGACGAGCTGCCCGAAGGCCGCTTGAAGACATCCATCAAAGCGAACGCCGACCAGATCCGGCTGGGCAAGCGGATGGTCACCATCGTGCGCGACGTCCCAGTCGACCTCGACCTCGAGAAAGCCCGATGGACCAGGTACGACTACGACAAGGCGCGCGCAGTATTCGACCGCCTGGAGTTCAGGCAGCTGTTGAGCCGGTTCCCCGCGCCGGACCAGGTACCTGTGCAGCCGAGCCTCAGCTTTGAGTCGGCGCCTGAGCCTGCCGGTTTGAAGGTGGTCGACGACGCAGTGGAGGCTGCCAGCCTCCTCGATGGTTCTTCGGACATCGGGGTGTACACGATCAGCGAGAGCACCGGCCGGGGTGCGCGAACGATCGGTGTTGGCGTGTCCACCGGCAAGGAGACGTTCTACGTCGCCAAGCAGGAGGCAATGGACGCGGTGGCGAGCACGCTCTCGGGCAGGCCCATCTCAGGTCATGACGCCAAGGAGACGGAGCTCGCCCTTCGATCGCTGGGCGGCGGGAAGCGCGATTGGGCGTTCAGCACCTTTCTCGCCGCGTACCTGCTCGGAGCAGGCTCGCGAGACCCGCGGCTCGAGGATCTTGCCAAGGAGTTTCTTGACGTCACGCTCGTCAGCACCGAACAGCTCCTTGGCACGGGACGGGCTGCACGCAAGATCGGCGACGTATCGGTGAATGAAGCGGCGGAGTTTGCGGCGCGTCGCGCCGAAGCGATCCTCAACCTGCGGCCGCGGCTGGAAGCCGAGATGACAAATCTCGGCGTCGACTACCTCTTTCATGAGATCGAGCTGCCGCTGGCCGGCGTCCTTGCCGACATGGAGTCGGAGGGCGTGGCGATCGATGTCGCTTATCTCAAGGAGATGCAGGACGAGCTGGGTTCTCAGCTGGCTGCGATCGAGTCAGAGGTGGAGCAGGTCGCGGGTCAGAAGTTCAACCTCGGCGCTCCGCAGCAGCTGGCGAAGGTCCTGTTCGAGGACCTGCGGTTGCCTGTCGGCAAACGGACGAAGACGGGGTACTCGACGGATGCCGACACGCTCGAAGGTTTGCGGGAGAAGCACCCGATCATTGGCCTGATCCTCGAGCACAGGCAGCTTTCGAAGCTCAAGTCGACTTACGTCGACGCGTTGCCCCAGCTCGTCGATCCTATGAGCGGCCGCGTCCATACGTCGTTCGGACAGGCGAGCACTGCGACGGGACGCCTTTCCTCGTCCAACCCGAACCTCATGAACATCCCGATCAGGACCGAGCTCGGGCAGCGCATCCGTCGTGCGTTCAAGGCGGGGCGGCCGGACCACGTGATGGTGTCGGCCGACTACTCGCAGATCGAGCTGCGCATCGCGGCGCACTTGAGCGGCGACCCCAAATTGCTTGGTGCGTTCTCTGCGGGTCAGGACATCCACACAGCGACAGCCGCCGCGGTTTTCAAGATTCCCATCGAGACCGTGGATGCCAATCAGAGAAGGCTCGCCAAGGTCGCTAACTTCGGGTCCATCTATGGTCAGGGTGAGTACGGCCTATCGCAACAGCTGGGGATCACCGGCGATGTGGCGAGGGAGTTCCTCGGGCAGTACTGGTCGACGTACTCGCGCCTGAAGGAGTATCTCGACGAGGTGCGTCGCAAGGCGCGAGAGGAGGGCTTTGTCGTCAGCGCGACTGGACGGCGCCGCTCGATACCTGACCTTCGTTCACCCAACTTTCAGCTGCGGGGCGCGGCCGAGAGGATGGCCATCAACTTTCCCATGCAGTCGCTTGCGGCGGACATCATCAAGATCGCGATGGTGCGGTTGCAGAGGGAGATCGAAGCGGATCACATCGAGGGGCGCATGCTGCTGCAGGTCCACGACGAGCTGCTGTTCGAGGTTCCGGAGTCGGAAGTGGACCAGTTCGCTGAGAAGGTGCCACGCGTCATGACCGGGGCATACGAGCTCGAGACAGGGATCGAGGTCGAGACGAAGGTCGGACCGAACTGGGCTGACATGAAGAAGCTCGCGGTGGTCCGTGCCTGAGCTTCCCGAGGTTGAGACCATCGCCGCCGACCTTAGGCCTCACCTCGTGGGGCGCACCTTCGTGCGTTGTGAGCTTGGGTTTCCTACCATCGTCAGGCACCCCGAGCCTGAAGTCTTCATCGATTCGATAGTCGGTCAGCAAATCACCGCTGTCGGGCGTCGAGGGAAGTACATCCTCATTCATCTCGCTGACGATCTCCTGCTGGTCGTGCACCTTGGTATGAGCGGCCAGCTCCGCCTCGTCGAGCCGGCAACACCCTTGGCGAACCACACGCACGCTGTGTTCACGTTGTCTGGAGTCGAGGACACGCCCCCATCCCCCGCCTTCGTCCTCATGGGGCCCCCGCGTCGTGGTCGTGGGGCCCCCGAGCGGGGAAGAGCGATGGAGCTGCGGTATCGCGACCCGCGGCGGTTCGGGCGCCTGCTGCTGGGCACCGAGGCCGCGCTGCGCGCCGCAAAGGCGATGCCTCCGCTTGGCCCCGAACCGATCGATCCGGCATTTGGCGCCGACGACATGTACCAGCGATTTCGAAGGCGCCGGACTTCACTCAAAGCGATTCTTCTCGACCAGTCGACGATCGCCGGCGTCGGCAACATCTACGCGGATGAATCGCTGCACCGCGCGCGTCTTCGCCCAGACCGAATCGCCGGAAGCCTGAGCAAGAAGTCCTTGCGGCGCCTGCACGAGGCATTGCGCGAGTCGCTGCTCATTGCGATCAAGAACCGCGGCAGCTCAGTCGATACGTATCGCGATGCCTGGGGAGAGTTCGGAGCGCAGCAGGAGCAGCTGCAGGTCTACGGTCGCGCAGGCGAGCCCTGCTTCACTTGCGGCCGTCCACTGTCGCTGGTGCGGATCGCCGGTCGCAGCTCGGTTTTCTGCCGCCATTGCCAGCGCTGACAAACCGGCTGGTCGCCCTCGCCGTTCTCGTCGTTGCTTTTGTGGCATTGACGCTGGTCGTCGAGGCAGGGTGGCTCGGCACGCTCGATCACGACGTCCTTCTGGCGATGTCGGGAGCCTGGAGCGAGTCACTGCATCCCCTGTTCCAGCTCATCGCCGAGCTCGGAGGAATCGAGGTCACATCAATCCTGATGCTCGGCCTCTTCATATTCCTCTGGCGTGGCGGATTTGGAGCCGACGCCTTGGTGGTGCTCGCGTTTCCGGCGGCGGTGGTGCTGGAGGTTGTTTACAAGATGGCCTTCTACCACCCCGGCCCGCCGCGAGCCAGCGCGCATCGAGACGGTCCGAGCGTGACTGACCTACTGACGGAGACAGCCAACCTGAACAGCTTTCCAAGCGGCCACATGGTCCGCACAGTGGTCGCATATGGGCTCATCGCTTTTGTTGTGCGGCGGCTGGTGCCGTGGCCGGTGGTACGTGCAGTCGCGATCCCTATCGCAGTCGTGCTCATCGTCATGGAGGCGTTCAGCCGCCTCTATCTCGATGTCCACTGGGAATCCGACGTGATCGGCGGGCTGCTTCTCGGCGCCATCGCCCTGTTCAGCGGAACTGTCTGGCTGGACCGGCCGCGTAAGGCCGACAATTAGCCGGTGAAGGATCGGCCGGTACTGATCATGGTCACGGCCGGCGGCCGCAACGACGCCGAGCGTCTGGGCGAAGGCCTTGTGGAAGCGCGGGTCGCCGCGTGCTGCACGGTCATCCCGATGGTCCATTCCTTCTATTACGAGGAGGGCCAGCTCAAGCGCGAGCACGAGTCCCTCCTCCTGATCAAGACAGTCGAATCGCGCGCATCGGCGGTGCAGGATTACGTCCGCGCCAATCACTCGTACGAGGTGCCGGAGATTCTCCAGATCGCTATCGAGAGCGGCCTTCCGGCCTACCTCCAGTGGCTTGCCGACCAGGTCGCAGAACCGACGACTGACCAGAAGGTGACCCCTTAGACTCTGCGGTGGGGTGGCCACGGCAGTGGATCGACGTGACTCTGATTCGGGTAGCTCCAGGGGGCGGCGAAGTCGCGCCCGCCGCCGTGCCGCAGCGGCGGAAGGACTGACCCCTCTACCGGCATCGGTACGGCCGGCAGCAGCCAAAACGCCGGCGCCGAAAGTTGCAGCGTTACCGGCCGCCGCACCGCCCGTTAAACCCGTGGTGGTCAAACGCAAAGCTGAACGCAGAACTGCCACACGTCGGGCGAAGGATGTCGCTGTCAGCGAACCGGTAATTGCGGCCCCACCCGTCCACGCTGTGGAGGGCCTCCCAAGCCGTAGGCGCGGGGACCCCATAGGACCAAGCAGGCAGGAGAACGGTCCGGCTGCTCGCCGGACCTCCATCGCCGAGACCCTCACGGTCGCGGTTCCAGCCCCGTCGCCCATCCTCGCCCCGCAAGAACCCGTTCGCGAGGCGATCCTTCTGCCGGCGACCGATGCGGCGGAAGACCCGTATGCCGACCTCATCGGCCAGGCGGTCGGGCTTCGACTTGACGCGGTGTCTCGCGAGTTCGGCGGCAATGAGGAGATGCGGGTGACAGCCCTCAGGGACGTGTCGATCGAGATCGGGCCGGGCGAGTTCGTCTCGGTGGTAGGTCCCTCGGGATGCGGCAAGACGACGATGCTGTCGATGATGGGCGGTCTCGACCGCCCCACCTCAGGCCACGTTTACGCTGCCGGCTTGCCTCTCGGCGAACTCTCCGACAGCGACCTCGCCGACTACAGGCTGCAGCGCGTGAGCACCATCTTCCAGTTCTTCAACCTCGTGCCCTCCATGTCGGTCGAAGACAACGTCGCGCTCCCCCTCACGCTGGCAGGCGTCGAGCTGGAAGAGCGGCGTGTCAGGGCCCGCCACCTGCTGGAGCTCGTCGGCCTCGGGGGCCGCGCGAAGACGCGGGCGGGTCGCCTATCGGGTGGCGAGCAGCAGAAAGTGGCAGTGGCCCGCGCGCTTGCCAACCGGCCAGGACTGATCCTTGCCGACGAGCCGACTGGCAGTCTCGACTCCGCAGCCGGCGAGGTGATCCTCAAGCTGCTCAACGACCTCAATCGCCGTGGAGCGACAGTTGTGCTTGTCACTCACGACCACGAGGTTGCGCGACATGCCCGCCGCGTGGTCAGGATGATCGACGGGCGCGCGATCGAGCTCGATCACGGGAAGCAAACTGTTCGCAAGCAAGACCCTGTGATTCCGCCGGCGCGCCTCCACTGGCGCGACACGTTGAAGGTCGGCCTCGGCAGCGCAGGTCGACGTCCGCTGCGAACCTCGCTTACGACCACCGGCGTCGCCATCGGCATCGCCGCCATGAGCTTGATAGTTGCGCTGGCGGGAGGTCTTCAAGGTGCCTTGAGCGCGCCCGCGCTGGCGAAGAGCCAGCTCCACCAGGTGGCTGTTTATCCGAGCCCCGACCTCAACTCCGGCACGTTCGATGCCGGCACGTTGTCCACCCTGGCCGCACAGCCGCATGTTCGCGCCGCGTGGGGCCAGGTCGCGATGAGCGGAACCTTCAGCACGGCGGGGCCTGGAGCTTTGCCGCAGGTTGGCGGCTTTGCATCACTCTCGCCTCGGAACCAGGCGAACGAGGGTTTGTCGCTCAGTGCGGGCAGGCTGCCCGCCACCGACTCGGCGCCAGAGATCCTGCTTACCGATACGGAGGCAGGCGTGCTGGGGTTTGCCACCCCCGCCTCGGCTGTAGGCACGAAAGTCACGTTCAGCGCCCTGTACGGGGTGCTTGCCCTGCCAGGCACTGCATTGAATCCGGCAGTCCATCGCCTGCCTCTGCAGCTGACGGTGGTAGGCGTGGTCCCCAGCCGGTTCATGCCAGGCGGGACGCCGGGCGGGCTGGTCCCGTACACGCTGGCCGGCGACTACTGGACCGAGCTGGCGCTCGCGAACCGGTGGAAGGGAGGGGAGTTCGCAAACATCACGTTGCTCGCCGATTCCGGCACCGCCGTCACCGGCCTGCGCGATCGCGTCGTCTCGCTGGGCTTCCAGGCGCAGACGTTCGGGGACCAGTTCCGCGGGTTCGAAGACCTGCTCGGCAGGCTGCGCCTGGCGCTCCTCGGACTTGCTATCGTCGCTCTCCTCCTGGCATGTCTTGGGATCGCGAACACGATGTACACGGCAGTGCTGGAGAGGACCAAGGAGATCGGCGTACTGAAGGCGCTGGGCGCGCGCTCACGCGATGTGCTGCTCGTCTTCGTTGCCGAGGCTGCCGTCATCGGCCTTGCGGGCGGGCTGATCGGCACGCTGGTCGCCGTGGGCCTCGCGCGACTGGGCAACACGGTTGTCGATCGGCTTACTCAAGGAGTGGCTTCCAACGGGCTTGACGTCTTCCGCTCCGACGCATGGGTCGTGGTTGCGGCTTTGCTCCTGGCGGTGCTCCTGAGCACGGTGAGCGGCTTTCTTCCCGCAGTCCGAGCCGCCCTCCAGGACCCTGTCAAGGCCCTCCGCTACGAATAGTCGGTGAGGGCGTCCGCTTATCCCCTGATTGAGGTCGACGATGCCGCCGCCCTTGTTTTTGAGCACATCCCGACCCTGGGTGTTGAGCGCGTTGCGCTCGCGCACTGTGTCGGCCGAGTGCTGGCTGAGGATCTGGCAGCCCCTGCTTCGCTGCCGGCATTCCCTGCGAGCGCCGTCGACGGTTACGCACTGCGGTCGGCCGACGCGGGCAAACCGTTGCGTGTGGTGGGGGAGTCCGCGGCCGGCAGGCCGTTTGCGGGCAAGATCGAGCCGGGGACTGCCGCTCGAATACTGACCGGCGGCGTGCTGCCCGATGGCGCCGACTGCGTCGTCATGGTCGAGGACATACGCCTCGAGGGCGAGGTCGTGACAACCCCGGCGCCTCTGAAGGCCGGCAGCAACTATCACGTGCCTGGCGCTGATCTTCGCGCCGGGGAACTGGTGGTGCTCGCGGGCACGCAGCTCGGCGCGGCCGAGATCGGGCTGGCGGCCGCGCTGGGGTTCCCCCGGCTGCCGGTGCGCCGGCGGCCGCGGGTCGCGCTGATGTCGACAGGGGATGAGCTTGTCGAGGTGGGGGAGAAGCCAGGGCCGGGGCAGATCGTCGATTCCAACCGCTGGGCTCTTCTTGCAGCCCTGCGTGAGGCGGGCGCCGAGGTGCGAAGCCTCGGGCTCGCGCCTGATCAGCCGGAAGCGTTGCGCAAGTTGGTGGTGGACGTCCTGAGTGAGGTGGACGTACTCGTCACCTCGGGCGGCGTCTCAGTTGGCACGCACGATTTGATCAAGCCGCTGCTCGAATCGTTGGGAACGGTTCATGTCGGCCGCGTCAAGTTGAAGCCAGGAAAGCCTTTCACGTTCGCAACCCTGCGGGCTGGTGAGAAGGAGAAGCTGGCCTTCGGACTCCCGGGGTTCCCCGTTTCGTCGCTCGTCACCTTTGAAGTGTTCGTGCGGCCGGCGCTGCGAAAGATGCAGGGTTTTGCGGAGCTCCAGAGGCCGTCGCTACCCGTACGCCTTGATTACGACGCTCGCGCGACAGCCGATCGGACCGAGTTTCAGCGCGTCACTTTGCGACGGGAAGGTAGCGAGCTCGTTGCCCGATCGACAGGCTCTCAATCCTCATCGCGCCTGATGTCGCTGGTGGGCGCGCACGCGCTCGTGCGCATCCCACCAGGCGATCAGGGCATCAAAGCCGGGTCGATTGTCGACGCGCTGATCCTGTCCCTACCTTGAGTGCGGCTCGCCCCGTACATCGTCCTCGAGGTCGTCGACGGCTCGCTTGGCGTCGCCGGCCTTCTCGCCCGCCTTGTCCTTGAGCTCATCGCCCTCTTCGCGCACCTTGCGCCCGACGTCGCCAACGCCGTGCTTGACGTCGCCCCCTATGTGCTTCGCCTCACCCTCGAGCTCATCGCCCTCTTCGCGCACCTTGCCTCCGACGTCGCCAACTTTCCGCTTGACGTCGCCCCCTAGGTGCTTCGCCTCGCCCTCGAGCTCCTTGCCTTCTTCTTCGACCTTGTCTTCGATATCGTCCGCCTTGTTGCGTATGTCGTCTTGCATCCTGATGTCCTCCTAGGATTGGATCTGCTGCGCTAACGCGCGAACGTGGGCAAGCACTGTTCGCCTGGTCGACAGGCTGTCAATCCTCATCGCGCCTGATGTCGCTGGTGGGCGCGCACGCGCTCGTGCGAATCCCACCACGCGATCAGGGCATCAAAGCCGGGTCGATCGTCGAGGCGCTGATCCTGTCCCTACCGTGAGCTGCGGTCGGACCGGTTTTTGTCGACTTCCTCGCGGACGTCAGCCTGGATATCGCGAACAGCCTTCTTCGCGTTGCCTGCCGTCTGCCGAGCTTTGCCCTTGAGCTCCTCACCCTTGTCGCCGGTGATCTTGCCCTTGATCTCCTCCGCCTTGCCTTGAACCTGGTCTTTCATAAGCAGTTCTCCTCCAGAAATTTTCTACCTATAAGGACAACGCGCCGACACCAGCCAATCACGCTGTCGAACGTCCGTTCGCCTTAGAATTAAGGGGTGCCCTCGCCCTCCCGCTTTCGTGTCGACGCACCCTTCAAGCCTGCCGGAGACCAGCCCGAAGCCATCGCCCAGCTGGTCGAGGGCGTGCAATCAGGGCTGACGCAGCAGGTCCTGGCCGGGGTCACAGGCAGCGGCAAGACCAACGTGATGGCCTGGGCCGTCGAGCAGCTTCAGAGGCCGGTGTTGGTGCTCAGTCCGAACAAGACTCTTGCCGCGCAGCTGTGCGCAGAGTTTCGGCGCCTGCTCCCTGCCAACGCTGTCGAATACTTCGTCAGCTACTACGACTACTACCAGCCCGAGGCTTACATTGCGCGCAGCGACACATACATAGAGAAGGACTCGAGCCGCAACGAAGAGATCGACCGCATGCGGCACTCCACCACACAGAATCTGATGACCAGGCGCGATGTGCTGGTGGTGGCCAGCATCAGCTGCATCTACGGCATCGGCTCTGTCGAGGACTACATCGGCGAGTCGCTGAAAGTCGAGAAGGGGCAATCGATCCGGCGAGAGGTGTTCCTGCGCAAGCTCACCGAGATGCTCTACGAGCGCAACGACTACGACCTGGCCCGATTGCGCTTCCGCGTGCGTGGCGACGTGGTCGACCTGGTGCCGGCCAATGAGGAGAAGGTGTACCGCGTCGAGTTTTTCGGGGACGAGGTCGAGCGCATCCAGGAGCTCGACGCAGTCACCGGGGAGATCCTCGGGCCGCGCCAGGAGTTCACAGTCTTCCCTGCGTCGCACTACGTCACGCCCGCTGACAAGCTGCGGCTTGCGATGGTCGACATCGAGGCGGAGCTCGAAGAGCGCTGCAAGTGGTTCGAGGACCACGGCAAGCTGCTCGAGGCCCAGCGCCTGCGCCAGCGCACGAACTTCGACCTGGAGATGCTTCGCGAAACTGGCACCTGCGCCGGGATCGAGAACTACTCGAGGCACCTGACCCGCCGCCAGCCTGGGGATGCTCCTTACACGTTGCTGGACTTCCTTCCCGAAGACACCCTGATCTTCGTTGACGAGTCACACGTCGCCGTACCGCAGATCGGCGGCATGCTTGGCGGAGATCGCTCGCGCAAGGCGGCGCTCGTTGAGTACGGGTTCCGGCTGCCAAGCGCATTCGACAACCGGCCGTTGAGCTTCGACGAGTGGGAGGAGCGCGCCGCCCAGGTGGTCTACGTTTCGGCCACGCCGGGGCCGTACGAGATGAGACGGTCGCAGCGCACAATCGAGATGGTCGTCAGGCCGACCGGGCTGGTCGACCCGACAGTCGAGGTGAGGCCGACCGCCGGACAGATCGACGATCTGCTCGCCGAGGTCAAGAAGCGAACCGAGCAGGGTCACCGCTCACTGGTCACTACCCTCACCAAGCGCTTCGCCGAGGATCTTGCCGACTACTTGCGCGAGTACGGGGTCAAGGTTCGCTACCTGCACTCGGAGCTTGACGCGATGGAGAGGATCTCCGTTCTGACAGACCTGCGCACAGGCGCCGTCGACGTCGTCGTCGGCATCAACCTGTTGCGCGAAGGTCTCGACCTACCGGAGGTGGCGTTCATCGGCATCCTCGACGCCGACAAGGAAGGCTACCTGCGCGCGTTCAGATCCTTCATCCAGATCATCGGCCGTGCGGCGCGCAACGTCGAGGGCCACGTCGTCATGTACGCGGACAAAATCACCGACTCGATGCGCCAGGCGCTCGACGAGACAGAGCGGCGGCGCAACCGGCAGATCGCCTACAACGCGGAGCACGGCATCACTCCGGAGACGGTGAAGAAGGCGATCTACGCGCTGGACATAAAGGAGAAGGACCTCCAGGCTGACGCGATCGAGCTGATGGCGGGCGCGGGAGTGCCGCGCGAGGATCTACTTGCGATAGTGCGCGACCTCGAAAAGGAGATGCGCAGGCTGTCCAAGGAGCTTCAGTTCGAGGACGCTGCCAGGGTGCGCGACCGGATCATCGCGCTGCGCAAGCGCCTTTCTGGCGAGGTGACCGGCGGCGAGAACGATGCTGACGTCGCGATGGCGATCGCCGCCGCGCCGCGGCAGAAGACAATGGTTCGCAACTGGGACTCACGCCGCGGGCGGCGCAAGTGAGCTACGCGCCGGAGGCGATGCTGCGCACCAGGCCGAGCACGCGCTTTCGCGACCCACGCAATACGGGAAGGTTGGCCAGTCCCAGCAACCTGACGATGAGGTCGGTCGTCTGGTCGATCACCTCCAGCGTGCGAAGCCGGCCCGGTGAGCGGTCGAAGATCCAGAAATAGAGGATGCCCATCTGGTACAGCCACAGCAGCGTCGGCAGCTCGGCGAGGATATCGTCGGGCAGCCGCGCGTCAGATCCCTTAACCACCTCGGCGTACAGCTCGATTATCTCGTCGCGGAGCGCTTTGGATTCCCGACCGAAAGGATTGAGCGGGCTGACCGGGTTCGCCACGGTGCCGAAGATCGCTCCTGCGAAACCGTGGAACGGTTCGCACGTAACGATCACCGCGCGCACGACTCCTCGGAGCCGCGCCGCCAGGTCGCGTTCGCGGGCGAGCAGCGGGCCGATGGCGGCGAGATGGAGCACGTGAGTGTGCCTGTAGAACTCGAGCACGAGATGCTCCTTGCTCGCGAAGTAGTGATACGAGCTGCCAAGCGACACGCCGGCGCGTTCGGCGATGGCGCGCATGGTGGTCGCTTCATAGCCGCGCTCCTGGAAAAGGGCGAGGGCGGCTTCGAAGATGGCCGCCCTCGAGTGTTCGCCTCGAGCCGTCTTGGGCTGCAGAAGAGTGTTCAAGCGGCGGCCTCAGGCACGCGCCATCGGCGGATTGACCTGGGCGCCTGTTTGGTACGCAGAAGGCGGCATGGTTCGTTGGTGGAGCGGGCGCCGCAGGAGGTGCAGTACGAACATGTTGAAGAAGTGCATGGAGCCCAATACCAGGAGCACGACACCGATGCGGGTGACCGTCTCCTGGATCATGTCGGCGATCGACCTCGGAGCCCCGCCTGCGTTGATGAGGATCGCGGCAGCGCCGAGGTTCACGAGGTAGAAGCCGACGACAAGGAGATGGTTCACGGAGTCGGCGAGGCCCGGCTCCTTGAAGACCGAGACGAGAAAGACGCGCCCATTGCGGTAGAGCGTGCTGCCCACCCATACAGTCAGGCAGGCGCTTGCCCCCAGGTAGACGACGTAGTCGGCGATTCTCAGATCCATCGAATTTCCTCCATCCCAGTAAAAGTGAACACGTTCAATTTCGATCCTAGAGTGGAATTGCCTGAAAGTCAAGGGAAAACGAACATGTTCAATATCGGGACAGGACAGTGAATAACACCAGGCGGGCTGCTGAGCTGCTCGCGGCAGCTCCGGCCGGCTGGATGGAGACGCTGGGAGCTCGCATAACCGAGTCAGGGCCTGGACGGGTGGTGCTCGAGCTGGAGGCGGGCCCACAGCACAGGCACGGTGGGGGGGTCGTTCAGGGTGGGGTGATCACCCAGATCGCCGACGCGGCGATGGGAATGTCGCTGGCGACCCTGCAGGAAGACGGCATGTGGAACACCACCATCGAGCTGAAGATCAACTTCCTCCGCCCTGTGGTCTCGGGACGCATGCGTGCGGTCGGGCGGGTGGTCGAGATGAGGCAGACCTTGTTGTTCAGCGAGGCCGACGTGCTGGATGAGAAGGGAAGGCTCGTGGCGAGGGCTTCCTCAACTTGCATGCCGGTGCCGGAGGGCCAGGGGCGTGAGTGACGTCACCAAGGCGCCATCTCGAGCGTGGGCGTGGCTTGGACTGAGGCTGGTGGAGACCGGTGACGGTACCGCCACTGTCGACATGACGCCAACGGAAGATATGGCCAATCATTCTGGTTTCGTCCATGGTGGGATGATCAGCGCCCTCGCCGATTCGGCGATGGGACGATCGCTCCGAACCCTCACGCCGGGCATCACTCGAGCGATGAGCTTCGACCTCAAGCTCAACTTCATCAACGCGGCGAAGATTGGTGAGACGCTGCGGGCGACAGGTCACGTGATCCTTGCGGGCCGGCGAACCATCGTCACGGAGTGCCGAATCGAGGGCAAGGACGGAAGGCTGGTCGCCACTGCGAGCGCCACGTTTGCTGTAACAAGAGAAAAGGAATGACACCTCTGCATGCCGACTGACCAAATCACGATTCGCGGGGCGCGTGAGCACAACCTCAAGAACGTCACGCTGTCGATACCGCGCGACAAGCTGGTTGTGTTCACAGGGCTTTCAGGGTCCGGCAAGTCCTCGCTCGCCTTCGACACCATCTACGCCGAAGGCCAGCGACGATATGTCGAATCGCTCTCCGCCTACGCCAGGCAGTTCCTCGGCCAGATGGAGAAGCCTGACGTCGACACCATCGAGGGCCTCTCGCCCGCGATCTCGATCGACCAGAAGGGCACCTCGAAGAACCCGCGATCGACGGTCGGCACAGTGACCGAGGTCTACGACTACCTGAGGTTGCTGTACGCGCGGATAGGGGTTCCGCACTGTCCGGTCTGTGGTCGCGAGGTGCGCAGGCAGACCGTCGACCAGATGGCGGATCACGTTGAGAAGCTGCCGGCCGGTACCCGCGTGATGGTGCTGGGTCCTGTGGTCAAGGGTCGCAAGGGTGAGTACAAATCGCTGATCGAGGACGTGCGCAAGTCAGGCTTCGTGCGAGTTCGCGTGGACGGCAGCCTTTACGAGTTGGGCGAACAGATCCCACTGGACAAGAACAAGAAGCACGACATCCAGGTCGTCGTCGACAGGATCGTCGTCGGCCCGGACCAGCGGACGAGGTTGGTCGACTCCGTCGAGACGGCCGCCAGGCTCGGCGGGGGGTCGGTGATCATCGTGCCCGAGCGTGGTGAAGAGATCCAGATGTCCCAGGACTACATGTGTCCGTACGACGGAACGAGCGTGCCAGAGCCGGAGCCGCGCAACTTCTCGTTCAACAGCCCTCATGGCGCATGCCCGACATGCACAGGGATCGGTTTCCAGCTTGTGGTCGACGGCGATCTTGTCGTTCCCGACCCGTCGCTTTCTCTCCGCGAGGGTGCCATCGCCGCGTGGAGCCGGTCGCAGTTCTTCTACCCCGAGCTCCTGGAAACCGTGAGCAAGTACTTCGGAATCGACATGGACAAGGCGTGGTCGAAGTTGAGCAAGCAGCATCGCGACGCCCTGCTCAACGGCACCGGCGAGCGCAAGATCCGTTTCGGCTACAAGAACCAGTACGGCCACGAGCGCTGGTACGAAGCGCCGTTCGAGGGAGTCGTCGCCAACCTTCAGCGCCGCTACCAGGAGACCGAGTCGGACTTCCTCAAAGCCGAGCTCGAGCGCTACATGGCCGACAAGCCATGCCCCGCGTGCAAGGGTCAGCGCCTCAAGCCCGAGTCGTTGGCTGTCACGGTGGCCGCTCAGAACATCGCCGAGGTCTGCAGGCTCTCGATCGCCGCGGCGATCACGTTCTTCGACTCCCTCGAGCTGACCGAGCGCGAGCAACTGATCGCGCGTGGAATCCTCAAGGAGATCCGTGAGCGGCTCCAGTTCATGATCGACGTGGGGCTCGAGTACCTGACTGTCGAGCGACCGGCGAACACGCTTTCAGGCGGTGAGTCGCAGCGTATCCGTCTCGCGACGCAGATCGGTTCCAAGCTGATGGGCGTCCTTTACATCCTCGACGAGCCTTCCATCGGGCTGCACCAACGCGACAACCGCCGCCTCATCAACACACTGGTCCGCCTGCGGGACCTGGGCAACACGTTGATCGTCGTCGAGCACGACGAAGAGACGATCCGATCCGCCGACTACATGGTCGACATCGGGCCCGCCGCGGGCGAGCATGGCGGCCAGATCATCGCGGCCGGCACTGTGGAAGAGGTGTTGAAGGACCCGAACTCGATCACTGCCGCCTTCCTGCGGGGCGACCGCGAGATTCCGGTTCCGAAGCGAAGGCGCGCCGGCAACGGCAAGCGCCTCGTCATTCGGGGCGCGCGCGCCAACAACCTGAAGGACATCGACATCGAGATCCCGCTGGGATGCTTCGTCGCGGTGTCGGGTGTCAGCGGGTCCGGCAAGTCGTCGTTTGTGACCGACATCCTGAGCAGAAAGGTTGCGCAGTACTTCTACAAGGCGAAGGACAGGCCGGGAGCGCACAGAGCGATCGAGGGCCTCGAGAACCTCGACAAGGCGATCGACATCGACCAGTCGCCGATCGGGCGCACGCCGAGGTCAAACCCTGCGACGTACACGGGCATGTTCACGTATATGCGAGACCTGTTCGCTCAACTCCCGGAGGCGAAGATGCGTGGCTACAAGCCGGGCCGCTTCAGCTTCAACGTTCGTGGCGGGCGGTGCGAGGCGTGTCAGGGCGACGGGATCATCCAGATCGAGATGCACTTTCTCCCCGATGTGTACGTGCCTTGCGAGGTCTGTCACGGAACGCGGTACTCGCGCGAGGTGCAGGAGGTCAAGTTTCGCGGCCACTCGATCGCCGACGTGCTCGAGCTCACCGTCGACGAAGCCTATGAGGTGTTCGAGAACGTGCCGCGGATCAAGACAAAGCTGAGCACTCTGCGCGACGTCGGCCTCGGCTACATCCGTCTCGGCCAGCCCGCGACCCAGCTCTCGGGAGGCGAGGCGCAGAGGGTGAAGCTGTCGGCGGAACTTTCACGCCGCGACACCGGACGAACGCTCTATCTTCTGGACGAGCCGACTACCGGTCTTCACTATGCAGATGTCGAACGCCTGCTGGTGGTGCTGCACCGCCTTGTCGAACACGGAAACACGGTTGTTGTGATCGAGCACAACCTCGACGTCCTGAAGACCGCCGACTGGCTGATCGACCTCGGTCCGGAGGGCGGCGAGAAGGGCGGCTACATCATCGCCAAAGGCACTCCCGAGCAGCTGGCGAGGATGCCGGCGTCGGCGACGGGCCAGTACCTTGGGCGGGTGCTGGCGCGCTCCGCGGACCGTTCGAAGGCTCAGCGACCTGCCGCGCGCGCGCGCAACGGACGCTCGAAAGTCGCAGTCGGATAAAAGCCTGAGCCAGGCGCCTCTGCCGGGCTACCGCGCGCTCATGCGCGTGCCGGGTTTTCCGCGCCTTTACGCGGGGCTGCTGCTCGGCCGTATCGGCGGGACCATGTGGCTGTTCATCCTGGTCCTCTTCGTGCTGGGGCGGTATCACTCGCCACAGCTCGCCGGCATCACAGCATTCCTCGCCATCCTGCCCGGCCTATTGCTGGCCTCGGTCGCGGGGGCGCTTCTTGACCGCTACGGGAAGGCGCGACTCGTGGTCGTCGACTACTTTGCCGCGGCCGTCGCCGCCGGTTTGATTGCCGGCCTTTCAACGGTGAATGCGCTTCCAGTGCCGGTGCTCCTGACCATAGTGGCCGTCGCATCGCTTACAAATCCGCTGAGCATCGCGGGGGCGCGCTCCCTGTTTCCAACCATCGTGCCCCACTCCATGTGGGAGCGAGCAAACGCCCTCGACAGCAGCGGGCATGTCATCGCGAGTCTGCTCGCAGCGCCATTGGCCGGTGTGCTGATTGGGTTGGCCGGGAGCGAGTGGGCCCTGGCCGTTGCGGGCGCGCTCTTTCTTGCGGGCGCCGTAGTCATGTTCCGCGTGCCCGAAACTACCGGCGCATCCCATCCGGATGGTTCCGTCCTCCGGAACGCCTGGCGAGGCCTCCAGTACGTTGCACGCAATCCGACGCTGCGTGGCCTGGCGGTCACGCTCATTTTTCTCACCCTCGGCAATGGCGTGCTGTACATCGCTTTGCCGGTTCTCGTCCTCGATCGACTGCATGGTGGGCCGACTGTTGTCGGCTTCCTCTGGGGCGCGATGGGCGTCGGCGGCCTGATCGCTGCGCTGGTGGCAGGCCGAATGTCAACTCAAGGTCGCGAAAGGCAGCTCATGGTCGTAACCACGCTGGTGAGCTGTGCGGCTATGGCCGTCCTACCGTTTGCCGGCAGCCTCGCTGCCGTCGCCGTCGTTGCTGTCGTTCTTGGCCTCGCCAACGGCCCGTTCGACATCGCGTTCTTCACGTTGCGGCAGCGACGGACTGACCCGGCCTGGTTTGGACGTGCTTTCGCCGTGTCGATGTCGATGAACTACATCGGCAGCCCGATCGGTTCCGCTTTGGCGGGGTCCCTGATCGCGTGGTCACTGAATGCCGCTCTATGGACGGCAGTCGCAGTCACCTTGATTTCGGCTGTGTTCCCGCTGTTGATCATTCCGGCACGCGATGACGCACGCGCTCGGGTGACTTAGGGTGGAGCAATGACCCTGCGGACGCGAGCAATGCTCGCGGTTGCGCTGACTGTTGGCTTCTACGTCCTGGCCTTGGGGCTGATCGCAGGGCTCATCTGGATCGTGTTCATTCCCGACGTCCCAGGCCGCGTGATCGGCTTCTGCTTGTTCGGTGCCGCCCTGATCGCGATAGCGATCGTCCCGCGACCGAGCCGCTTCTCGCCTCCGGGTCCCCTGCTCAATCCGGCGGGCCAACCGCGCCTGTTCGCCACCCTGGACGATGTGGCGCGCGCCGTGGGTGAGCCGATGCCCGCCGAGGTATACATCACGCCGGAAATGAATGCCGGGGTACTGCAGCGCGGGCGCCGCCGCGTGATGGTGCTCGGATTGCCCCTAATGCAGATCATGAGCGTGTCCCAGATGCGCGCGGTGCTGGCGCACGAGTTCGGGCACTACCACGGCGGTGATACCAGGCTCGGCCCGTGGGTGTACAGGACGCGGGAGACGATCGAGCGAACTCTGCGCACGGTCTCCCGGCAGGGAGCGCTGCTGCAGCTCCCGTTTCTCTGGTACGGCCAACTGTTCATGCGCGTGTCGCAGGGGGTGTCCCGCCAACAGGAGTTTGCGGCCGACCAGCTGGCCGCGCGAACCGTCGGTGCGATACCGATGATCGAGGGATTGCGCAAGCTCGCGCATGGAGCCATCGCCTTTGACGCCTACTGGCGCAATGAGGTGGTGCCGCTCATCGAGGCTGGATTTCAACCGCCGCTCGCCGAGGGCTTCACACGATTTCTGGCCGAGCCTGCGGTGATGAAAGGCGTGACTGCGGCGGCGGACGAGCGGCTGGCCAAGGCGCGACCCGATCCTTATGACAGCCATCCTCCCGATGCAGAGAGGATCACTGCGCTCGAGGCCTCGGCGTCCCCTCCGGCCGGGCAAGGCCCGTCCACCTCCCCGGCAGGCGGGGAGGAGCCGGAGCCTGCAGCGATCACGCTTGTCGATGGCGTGGAGATAATCGATTCTG
>DATLPO010000088.1:0-14283 GCA_035535675.1 Candidatus Limnocylindria bacterium | reverse complement strand
TTTATCCGATATCACCGAGCTGGTCGAGCTGTGCCGCTTGGTGGCCGACGCCGGTGGCGTGTACGCGCCTCACCAACGTGGCTACTGGAGCCGCGTGGCGCAGGGAAGTCGAGAGAGCTTCGAGGTCGGTCGCCAATCCGGCGTCAAAGTCCACATCTCCCATCTCGCTGTGGACGACACCGCCGCAGCACTGCTTGACGAGGCGCAGGGTTCGGGCGTGAACGTCACTTTCGATATGTATCCGTACTCCGCCGCCAACACGCACCTCCTGATGATGTTGCCGGAGTGGGCCCAGGCGGGCGGCTACGAGGCCAGCATGACCAGGCTCAAGAGCAGCAACGAGCGCCGGCGCCTCCGCGACGAAACTGCTGCGCGGATCGCTGAGCGTGGCGAGATAACTCTGAGCTGCGTCGAGGCTGGCGAGTTGCTTGAAGGTCGAAGCATCGGTGAGCTGGCTCGCGAGTCGGGCCAGGCCGATGTCGATTGCCTGTTCGACCTCCTGGCCACCCACGCTGGCCGCGCCCTCGCCATCTACCACTGGCCGGAGTCGATCGACGGCGAGGCAAGTCTCCGGCGTACCATCGCCCATCCGCTCTACATTGGCTCGACCGACGGCATCTACATGGGTTCCAGACCGCACAGGCGCGGCTATGGCACGTTCGCAAGGATCGTCGGGGAGCACGTGCGGGGTGGCACGGTGACGCTGGAGCAGGCGGTGCGCAAGGTCACGGGCTTACCCGCAGAGCGATTCTCAGTCCGTGATCGCGGCGTGCTCAAGGTGGGCATGGCTGCTGACATCACTGTGTTCGACCCGGCGACGCTGGCCGATCGCAGCACATGGGACAACGGGCGAGTCTCTCCATCGGGGATCGCGCACGTCCTCGTCAACGGCGAGGCCGTCGTCGCCGATGGCACGCCGACAGGCAAGCTGCCGGGCCGGATAGTCGGCCGCTCCTAAACCCCGGCGCTCAAAGCGGACCGGATCAGGTCGAGCGATTCGAGGCGCATGAACCCGTAGTGGTAGAAGCCCGCCTCTGTCACGCCAAGGTCGCGGGCCACCGCCAGCTTCGCGGCGAGATTTGCAGCTGAGTCGCAGTCGGGCGCCATCGGCCGCAAGATCACCGAAAGCCTCCGCTCCGCTCCGATCATCGAGCGATACGAGGAGAGGTCGAGGCGCAACCGTTCGGGATCGGCGGCGTAGCCGATCGCCTCGACCTGGCCACATGCGTCAGCCAGACCGGCGACGTCGATGCCGAACTGCCACGCGATCTCGGGGGCCGGACTGCCCTGCGGGCGTCCGGTGGCATAGCCCTTGATGGCACCCGACAGGTCGATGAACGCCAGGCCGGCGCCTTCGACGGCAGCAGAATGCTCGGCCTCGGCGACCAGGGAGACCACGGTCTGCGACCTTGCCTCGTTGTAGGCCGACAGCTCGCCACCGGCAAAGGCGCCGACCCTCTCACGCACCAGCTCCGGCTCTTCGGGCCTGGGCTGGGTGCTAAATCGGCGCTCCAGCTCGCGGCGCGCTTCCGTCCGCAACGATTCCGCATCGACTCCACGCCGCTTGGCTTCCGCCATGCAGTGGTCGCAGAAGCAGAGTCCCAGCAGGTAGCGGCCCAGCACGCCCAGCTCGATCATGTAGCGCTCGTGGTGGAACCCGTGCTCGAGCCCATGGAAATGGAGGGATTCCGCGACCACCGTGGTGACGCCCTTCGATGCGATGTCGGCGGTCAGCGCGTTGACATAAGCGCGCACCTCGGGGTTGGTGGGGCACAGGTCGGTCAGGTGGGCGTCGCCAAATACGTTTCGACAGGCGCATTCGGGATTGGTCGCGCCGAGCGTGTAGTTGTGCAGGTAGACGGTCCACGCGCGAGTGCGCAGCGAACGGGCTGACGACTCGCGGCAGAGGTCGGCCAGCACATCCGACTCGCGAGCCAGGGTGCTGACCTGGGGCTGCAGCAGCCGACCTCGATAACGATTCAAGTCGGGTCGGAAGAAGACAGAACCGCCTTCCAGGAAGTGCACTTTGCGGGCGGGGTTGTGGGGGAAGATGTCGCGGCCGTGGTGGTAGGCGGCCGCCATCGTGACGCCACCCACGCCTGCGCGGCCCGCCACGTTGTCGAGCACGACCGCCATGCCCTCGTCCACTAGATCACTGGCGAACGCGAACAGCGTCGTCTCGATGGCGCCGATGTTAGCGTTTCTTAGTCGTGTTTCAGCTCCGCGCCGACAGCTCCGCTCTGATCGTTGTCGACATGCAGAACGACTTCGTCCGGGTCGGCGCTCCCCTGGAGGTGCCTGACGCCCGCGAGACCATCGATCTGCACCTGGAGCTGCTGGCCTGGTTCCGCGAGCGCCACCGGCCGGTGGTGTTCACCCGATTCATCTCTGGTCCGTCGCGGACGCTGATGTGGAACTGGTCGCCCCAGATCGCGCCGCCCGTCTGCTGCTGCTGGCCGGGCTTTCAGCGCGCGTACGGCGATATTGAGGGTCAGCGGGACTGCGTCGCCATCATCGATGAGCTCGCCCCCCTGCCTGGCGAGCTGCAGGTTGACAAATACGGCTACAACGGGTTCCACCGGACAAGGCTCACCGACG
This sequence comes from Candidatus Limnocylindria bacterium, assembly GCA_035535675.1. Classification (GTDB taxonomy): domain Bacteria; phylum Chloroflexota; class Dormibacteria; order Dormibacterales; family Dormibacteraceae; genus Palsa-872. Next base: position 11,685 of record DATLPO010000088.1, on the reverse strand, counting down.
TGCTGAACGCGCACGCCGTCGACACGGTTCTCATCACAGGGACCGTCACCCAGATCTGCGTCGAGGACACCGCCCGAGGCGCCTTTCACGAAGGTTTCCAGGCGGCCGTCGTCTCGGATGCAGTCTCGTCATACGCACCGGAGCTCCATCGCGCGAGCTTGCAGACCCTGGCCATGAAATACTGCCGTGTCGTACCGGCGCACGACGCGCTGCATGAGATGGAGGCTTAGGGTGTCGTCAACTTCGCAGGCGCGGTCGCTCAAGCTCGACAGGATCCTGGACGAGCCTATCGATTGGCGGTACAAATCCTTTCCGACCGGCCCTCGCATCGCCATCCGCGACGTGGGCTCGCGCGGTTGGAACGTGCTGGGCGGCGAGTTCATGCTCCCTGTGATGGTGCTGAAGGACTCAGCCCTGCGCCACAACAGCAAGCAGATGGCGTCGTATTGCAAGCGCAACGATTTCCTGCTCGCTCCCCACGGTAAGACACCCATGGCCCCGCAGCTGCTCAAGATGCAGCTCGACGATGGCGCCTGGGCGGTGACCGCCGCGACGATGAGCCAGGTTCGCGTCTGGCGTGCCTTCGGCATGGACCGCGTCATCCTCGCCAACGAGCTTGTCGAGCCGGCCTCAGTGCGCTGGGTGGCGCATGAGCTGGAAGCCGATCCGGGCTTCGACTTTTACTGCCTTGTCGACTCAATCGCGGGGGTGAGGCTCCTCGAGTCGGCTGTCGAGGCAGCTGATGTTCATCGTCGCCTCAATGTCCTTGTGGAGTTCGGGCCGATGGGTGGGCGGGCCGGCTGCCGGACCCATGAGGAGGCGCTGCACGTGGGGCGAGCCGTAGCCGATTGTCCCCACCTCGCTCTCGCAGGGGTGGAGGCGTTCGAGGGCGTCATCCACGAAAAGAGCCTTGCCGGCACGCTTGCAGAAGTCGACAGATTTCTGGAGGACCTGCGAGGGCTGGTCGTAAAGCTCGACTCGGCAGGCCTGTTCATGCACGTCCCGGATGTGGTGGTGACCGCGGGAGGGAGCGCGTTTCCGGACCGGGTGGTGGCCGGCCTGGGCGGCCAGTGGCAGCTGAGCCGCCCGGTGCATCGTGTCCTCCGAAGCGGCTGCTACCTCACGCACGACGCCGTCCACTACAGCCAGATGTCACCGTTCGGCGGCAGGGTCCCCGATACGGGGCCGCTCGAGGAGGCGCTTGAGGTGTGGGGTGCCGTGCTCTCCATGCCTGAGCCCGGTCTCGCGCTCTTGGGTTTTGGCAAGCGGGACGTCTCTTACGATATGGAGCTTCCGGTTCCTCGCTTTGTGAAGACAGCCGGCCCACAGCCTCCACGCCCACTCCGAGCAGACGCGTCGATATTTGCCTTGAACGACCAGCATGCATTCATGAAGGTTGGGCCGGAAGCGAACCTCAAAGTCGGGGACATGATCGGCTGCGGCATCTCACATCCCTGCACCGCGTTCGACAAATGGCGGCTGATCCCGGTGGTCGACGACGGCTACCAGGTACTAGACGCCGTCCTCACCTACTTCTAGGACACCGCGGCGATGCCGGGGAAGCGGGCGCAGCTCGTCACAGTCGGCGAGGCCATGCTCAGGCTTTCGGTCGGAGCGGGTCACCGCCTCGAGGACGCTCACTACTTCGACGTTCACGTCGCCGGCTCGGAGGCCAATGTCGCCTACGCAGCTGCCCGAGTGGGACTGCGCTCGGCCTGGGTTTCGGCGCTGCCTGCCAACCCGCTCGGTCGCAGAGTCGCCGACACCCTGGCGGCTGGTGGGGTCGATACGTCGCTGGTGCGCTGGGTCGAGGGCGGCCGCCTCGGTCTCTATTTCGTCGAGATGGGAGCCGCGCCCCGGCCCATCAGCGTGGTGTACGACCGCGCTGCATCCGCCATGGCCCAAGCGGCGCCGGACCTGTTCGACTGGAAAGTTGCAGTCGACACCGATTTCCTGCACGTGTCGGGCATCACCCTCGGTCTCTCCCGATCAGCACGCCAGATCGCGTTGGGGGCAATGAAGGAAATGCGGAGCAAGGGGGCAACAGTCACGTTTGACGTGAACTATCGACAGCGCCTCTGGGATCGGGAGGCCGCCGCCGCGGCCGTCAGGGAGGTGGCGCCATTGGTCGATGTCCTCGTCTGCACCGCCGAAGACGCGCGCGATCTGTTCGGCGCTCGCGGCGCGCCAGCGGCAGTTCTCCAGCACCTTCGGACTGAGCTTGGCGTGGGCACGGTCGTAGTCACAATGGGCGCTGACGGGGCGATCGCATCACAGGGTGATTTGACAGTAGCTCGAGGTGGCCACGCCGTCGAGACCGTCGACCGCGTGGGCGCGGGGGACGCTTTTGTCGCCGGGCTGATCTGGGGATTGCTGGACGGCTCGCTAGAGCTCGGGCTGGAGCGGGGCCTGGCGATGAGCGCACTCAAGATGACGCTGCACGGCGACCTGTTCCGCCTCGACGCCGGCGATGTCGCCGCGCTGCTGGCGCGCGACCGTCGAGAAGTCGGCCGTTGATGCGTTCGTAAGCGCTAAATCGTTCCGGCGGTCGTCTCCAGCGATGGGTGCATCGTGTGCCAGGGCGTCGCCTGTTCGAATACGTGGGCAACGCTCATGAGGTCGGCGTCCGCGCCGGCTCGGCCGATCAGCTGAAGGCCGATCGGGATGCCATCTGCGCTCATTCCACACGGGACCGACAGCGCGGGGTGTCCGGTCAGGTTGAAAGGAGCGGTGAACACGGCGCCTCCGCCGGTGTGGGGTCGGGCCCTGGCAGTCCGCGCCGCCTCGGCGGTTAGAAAAGGGACCACAGGTGTCGCCAGGACATCGATGTTGGAAAGAGCCTGGTCCACCCGCTGGCGGACTGTGTCACCGACCTGAAGGGCGACGATGTAGTCGGCTGACGAAAGAAAAGCGCCCTGGGTGTGATAGAGCCGGGCGCTGGGCCCGTAGTCGTGCAGCCTGGTGCGCAGCGAGCGTTCGTGGGCGGCGAATGCTTCGGCATTGAGCACCAGGAAATCGGCCGCAGCGGCATCGGCCAGCCCATCAAGCTTCACCTCGACGACCTCCATCCCGAGATCGCGGAGTGCGCTGAGGGCCTTTTCAAAGGCTGCCGAAACTTGGGGATCGGACTCTGCTTCGTCGATAAAGTCGCGCGGCACGCCGACCCGCGCCCTGCTTCTCGAGCGTTGCAGACCGTCGCCGTCGCGTGCCTGTTCGCCACTCATCGCCCCCAGCAGCAGCGCGCAGTCCTCGACTGTCCGGGCGATGGGCCCGACCTCGCAGATCGTCGGCGCCCCGAACGAGGCAGCTGCGTCGATCAAGCGATGCGTCGGCTTCAACCCGACGACGCCGCAATTTGAGGCGGGCTGGCGTATCGAGCCGCCCGCGTCGGTCCCCAGGGCGGCGGGGCACAGGCCGCTCGCCACGGCCACCGCCGAGCCGCTGCTCGACCCCATCGCGACATGGCTCAGGCTCCATGGATTGCGCGGCGGCGCGTGCAGGTCATCCTCGCTGGGGATGGCCCAAGCGAACTCGTTCAAGTTCAGCTTCGAGAGCACGACCGCGCCCGCGCCACGAAGCGCCCGGACCACCGGGGCGTCGTCAGCGGGCACCCACGCAGAGAGAACGCGCGAATTGGCGGTGGTTCGCAGGCCGGCGGTGGCGATGCAGTCCTTTATCCCGATCGGGATCCCATGCAGCGGGCCACCCCACCGCCCCTGCCGGATGGCGTCCCCGGCAACTTGCGCAGTCGAGACCGCGGATGCCGCGGCCAAGGTGATGGTGGACCTCAGGGTTGGGTCGAGGCGACGAGCTCGTTCGATCAGCGCTTCGACCAACTCTGTCGGGGTGAGGGAACCCTCGCGGATCCGCCGGCCCGCTTCCGCCACCGTCAGGTAGTGGAAGCCGTTCGGTTCGGTCAACCGGGCTTCGCGGCAGAACCCGGGCGCTGATCCGGCCCGGCCAGGATGCCCGCCTGATAGTGGCGCAGACGCCTTGCGACCGCCAACAGATCCTCGACCATCGGCCGGAGGCTGGCCAGCTCCTCGTCGTCAAGGGGAAGCTCCAGGGCTCGTGCCTGCTCGCGGAGCCTCGCCACTGTCAAGGGCTTCATTGACGGGACGTGTTCAACATCGCGGTCGCGGCCTGACGCAGAAGCGCCATATCCGACGGGGCCGCAAGCATTGTGTATCCGGATTGCCGCCAGCGCTCCAAAAGCTCGAGGCTGCCGCAGGCAATGCCCGCGACGACGCCGTGCTCGCGGCAAACCCCGGGCACCGCCTCGAGTCGCCGCCGGTGCTCGGCCTCGTCCGAACGCGGGGCAAAGCCCATCGAGATCGCGAAGTCGCTGGGTCCGATGTAGACGGCGTCGACCCCCGGCACAGCGATGATCTCGCCAAGACGCTCCAGAGCCGGCACGGTCTCAACCATCACGGCGCAGACCACCGAGCGATTGGCGAGCTCGGGGCTGAAGTCGGGGACGCCGAGCGATGCACGCGTAGGCCCCCAGCTTCTGACTCCATCCGGTGGATATCGGCATGCACCGACTGCAGCCACAGCCTCAGCTACGGAGTTGACCATCGGAACAATCACTCCGCCAGCACCGGCGTCGAGAGCCTTCATGATTGACACCGGTTCGTTCCAGGGCACGCGAACCATGGAGGGCACGCCGGCCAGCGCGACCGCCTGCAGCATGGGCAGCATCTGGTCATAGCCGATCAGACCGTGTTGAAGGTCGATGCACACCCAATCAAAGCCGGCTCGGGCCATCACCTCTGCAGTGAATGACCCGGGGTTGACACACCAACCGCCGACCGACGGTTTGCCGCTGGTGAGGATCTCTCGCAGCGCCACGGCGCCAGAGTAACTCAGCCGATCAGCGGTTCCGGCATCGGCGCCTGGTTGAAGCAAGCGGCCAGGTGATCGCGTTCCATCTCCTCCAGTCGGGGCACCTCCTTCCAGCACACATCGATGGACCGGAAGCAACGTGTTGCGAAGCGACACCGAGCCGGGATGTCGATGGCTGTTGGGATTTCGCCCGCAAGCACGATGCGGGTCCTCTTCTCCCTCCTGCTGGAGATGAGGGGCACAGCTGACAGCAGGGCCTGCGTGTACGGGTGACGCGGGTTCGAGAACAGCAAGCGCTTTGGTGCAACCTCGACGAGATGACCCAGGTAAAGCACCGCGACCCTGTCGGCAATGTGCTTGACCACTCCAAGGTCATGCGAGATGAGGACGTAGGTGAGCGAGAGTGTGTCCCTGAGGTCGGCGAGCAGGTTCAGGATTTTCGATTGGACCGAGACATCGAGTGCACTGACAGGTTCGTCGAGGATCAGGAACTCGGGATTCACAGCGAGAGCGCGCGCGATGCAGATGCGCTGCCTTTGGCCTCCGCTGAACTCGTGGGGGTAACGATCGACGATGTTGGGTGAAAGTCCCACCAGCTCGAGCAGCTCGGCAGTCCGCGCGCGCCGAGCAGGGGCGGCCAGTCCGGTGATCCCCTCGCTCACGATCTGGCGGACCGTGTGTCGCGGGTTCAGTGAGGAGTAAGGGTCCTGGAACACGATCTGTACTTTCCGGCGGAGCTTCCGGACCTCGGAACGTGAGAGGGCGAATATGTTCTTTCCCTCATATCGGACCTCGCCGCGTGTCGGCTCGATCAGCCTGATCAGGAGCCTTGCCAGCGTCGACTTGCCACTTCCGCTTTCGCCGACCAGAGCCAGTATTTCCCCACGCTTGACAGTGAGCTCGACGTCTTCGAGCGCGCTTAACAAGGACGTCTTTTTTCCCAGCCAGCCGGTGTCCAGCGGATAGAGCTTGGTAAGGCCCTTGATCTCGACCAGCGGCCCAGCTGCGCGCTGCCGTTCAGCCGGTCTGCTCGGGGCCGACGCCATTTTCAAAGATTAAGCTTGCTGAGGCGATGAGGCTGTCGGAGCGCGTCTACCTTGTCGGATCGGGCAGCAACGGCTTCGACCTCACCGACCCCTTCGACTGTCACGTCTACCTCATCGACGGCGGAAGCGAGCTGGCGCTGGTCGATGTGGGCGCGGGGATGGGAGCTGAGGGCATCATCGAAAACGTCAAGCGCGATGGATTCGACCCTGCCCGAATCCGGCACCTGATACTCACGCATGGGCACGGCGATCATGCCGGCGGGGCGGCGCGAATGAGGTCTCTGCTGGGAGAACCAGCCACATATGTGTCCGGAGCGATCGCGGACAGCCTTCGGATCGGCGACGAAAAGGCGATGAGCATCGATGTGGCCAAGCAAGCCGGTATCTATCCGCTCGATTACCGCTTGAAGCCATTCACTGTCGATCACGAGCTCGAGGAAGGAGCCACGATCGAGATCGGCGCGCTGCAGCTGTCCGTGTTCGATACCCCGGGACATTCGGACGGTCACGTTTCCTTGCTGATGGAGGAAGATGGCAGGCGGACGCTGTTTGCAGGCGACGTAATCTTTTTTGGAGGCAAGGTCCTCCTCCAGAACATTCACGACTGCAGGCTTGATGCGTTGGTTGGATCGCTTAGGAAGCTTCGGCCGCTCGAGGTATCAGCGCTGTTTCCAGGGCATCTGACCCTGTCGCTCCGCGACGGTCAACGGCACATCGAACGCGCGAACACAGTCCTCGATCGCTTGCTGATCCCGGAGCAGATGGTCTCGGCCTGGTAGTCGGCGAGGATCCTCAACCCTTGCGCAGGATGTGAGCCAGAAGCTTTTCACGCACCTGTGGGCCCCATGCACCCTGGATGAGATCGGTGCCCTGCGCGGCGACAGGGAATCGGGCCATCTCGCAGGGCCCGATTGCGCTCCTGAAAACGACCTCGGCAAACTCATCGTTCGCTCGACCCAACGATCCGACCACGATCAGCTTCGGAACTCGCGCTTCGCGAACATCGCCCACTGTCGCCACACGGTCGTCAGCCTGAGGAGACAGCGCAGCGACAGAAGCGACGTCGCTCGAACGGCCGGCGGCCACCCCAAGTGCAGCGAGTGCCCCAACGCCTTCGCCAACGAGGTGGACCTGTCGCGCACCCTGCGATCTCGCAAAGTCGACGCCGGCCGCCACCGCAGCGATGGCGTCCTTGGGGTCCCAGTCGTCGTCCGAGGCTCCATGACCGGGAAGGTCGAACGCAAGCACGGCAAGGCCTCGTCCGCTCAGCCAGGTCGCAAGCTGGCGCCAACCGTCCAGGTCGCTACCCACACGATGGACGAGGACGGCCCAGCGGTCTCCGGCGCCAAACCGCTGGCCGCGGAGAATCACGTTGCCTGGGCCGGCAAACTCGACCGGGGTGGCCAGGGTGGCGTCGTCCGCCGGCGGCTTGCTTTCCACATCGTCAAGTGTCGCAGCCGGTGCTAGGATCCTTGAGTCGTAAGCGCGGCGCTGAAAGAGGGGAGCAAGAAATGAGCGAGCGCAGCAGCCAATTGGCAGTGCACAGCCTTGTGTCGCAATACCTCGACGGCGGGTTGTCACGCCGCCAATTCGTCAAAGGCACTCTTGCGCTCGGCCTCAGCATGACCACCATCGGCGCATTGTTGGCCGCCTGCACCAACTCGAGCACCAACACGTCAGCGACGCCCAAGCGTGGCGGCACTCTGAAGGAAGGCTACGACCTCGACTTCTCCCGCCTCGACCCGATCAACACAAACTGGTACGACCCTGCTTTCTACGCCGTCTATGAGTCCCTTGTCACCAACGATGCGCAGGGCAACTACGTACCGCAGATCGCCGAGAGCTGGAGCGTTTCCTCCGATGGCCTGAAGGCAACCTTCAAGATCAGGAGCGGGCTGAAGTTCCAGTCGGGTGCTCCGCTGAACGCTGCGGCGATCAAGGCCGTGTACGACGGCATCGCTGATCCGAAGAACGGCTCGCCGCTGGGCTCGATCTGGGTCCCCGTCGCCAGCACCGAAGCCCCTGACGACACGACTTTGATCATCAATCTCAAGCACCCTTATTTCGACCTGTTCAACATCGTCAAGACCGGCTACTGGGACATCGTCAACATGGCTTTCCGAGCCCAGCTTGGCGACAAGTACGGCCAGCAGGGAGTTGACGGCTCAGGACCATTCACCCTGACCGAGTGGGTGCCCGGCAGCCACACGACAGTCAAACGGTGGGAAAACTACCCAGGCACGGTGACTCCGTTCATCCAGAACAAGGGCAAGCCCTACCTCGACGGAATCAACTGGCTCGCCATCCTGGATGCGCCGCAGCGTGCCATCCAGATCCAGAACGGCGAGATCGACACACTGCGCGGACCCGCTTTCCAGGACATCAGCCGGCTTCAGTCCGACTCGAACCTGACTGTCACAAAGCTGAAAGAGTGGTCGGGATACTTCTTCAGCCTGAACTTCAAGCGGACTGATCTGGGCTTCGACCAGGTCAACATCCGGCAGGCGCTCTCCCACGCAATCGATCGCGCCAGCATCGTCAAGGCGCTGCTCTTCACCCACGGCGAGCCGCTCTTCGGACCGATTACGTCGGCCGACAAGTCGTACACCAAGGATGTCGAGCAGTTCAATCAGTTCGACGTCGCCAAGTCCAAGAGCATGCTCGGCGACGCGGGCTGGAAAGCCGGCTCCGACGGCATCCTGGTCAAGAACGGCAAGCGGTTCCAGTTCGAGATGATCATCCAGGCCGAGAGCTTCAACCAGCAGCTCGGTTCGGTGATCCAGGCGCAGCTCAAGGCAGTGGGGGTGGACCTCAAGGTCTCCTCTCTCGACCGCGGCACCTTCTTCAACAAGGCATTCGCCAACCCCGATTCGGTCATGTTCTTTTATCTCTGGCCGGTTCCGATCGATGTGGTGACGCTGTTCGTCAACAGCGTCAACGCCAACGGCAAAGGCCCAAACTGGGGCAACGCAGTGGTGCCTCAGGTCGACGCGGCGATCGCGGCATGGCAGAGCGCCGGCAACGAGGACCAGCTGAACGCTGCCGGAAAGCAGTTCCAGCTCGCATGCGCCGAACAATTGCCTTTCGTGCCTGTGATCAACCGCGACGCCTTCTGGGTCAGTCGGAAGAGAGTGCACGGCTGGCAGCCCGACCAGTGGAACCTGTATCCCTACTACAACGACGTCTGGCTCGACTGACCCCCAGCGGGCGACCTGACCGGGCGTAAGTTCACACTGGAGCAAGGTGGCTTCGTACCTGGCGCGCCGGACCGGCTACATGCTGCTGATCCTGCTGATCTCGTCGGTGGTGATCTTCTATGCGCTGCGCTCGGCGCCGGGTGGGCCGAGCGGAGGGGGTGTGCTCAGCCCCCTGTCATCGCAGGAGGTCCGCCAGGCTTACGAGAAGCGATTGGGCCTCGACCAGCCCGTCTACACGCAGTACTTCATCTACATCGGACACCTGGTCAGAGGTGATCTCGGCACCTCGCTGGTAAACGGCTCCCCGATCGTCGAACTGCTTGCTACGCACGCCCGCAACAGTCTTGTTCTCGGCTTCACCGCGCTCGTGATCTCCTACGTGATTGCCATCCCGTTGGGCGTGCTCGCGGCCGTCAAACGCAATACGTGGATCGACCAGCTGGCGATGGGCGGAGCCATCCTCGGCATGGGAATTCCAAATTTCTGGCTGGCTCTCATCCTTGTTTACTTCTTCTCGCTGCGCCTGGGCTGGCTTCCATCCGCCGGTTGCTGTGATCCGCCACAGCTGATCATGCCCGCGCTGGTGCTCGCGGCCGAGGGCACCGCGGTGACGATGAGAATGACGAGGTCGTCGATGCTCGAGCACCTGCGAGACGACTTCGTGCGCGCGCTCCGCGCCAAAGGCCTGCCGGAATGGCAGGTGATCATCCGTCACGTGCTTCGCAACGCGCTCATCCCGGTGATCTCGCTGACGGGCCTTCGCCTTGGCTGGCTGGTCGGATACGCGTTGATCGTTGAGACGATCTTCCGGTGGCCTGGAGTCGGCTACCTGCTCGTCGACTCCGTGCTCCGACGCGACTACCCTGTGGCGCAATTTTTCTCCCTGCTCCTGATCCTCTTCGTCCTGCTGGCGAACTGGTTGGCGGACATCGGATACGGCCTCGCCAACCCGCGCATCCGGGTCGCGTGATGGCCGACATCACGATCGCCGACGACAAAGCGACATGGGAAGCGAGGGTGGATCGGCTGTGGTCCACCCGGCCCGCTCGCTGGCGTGACGCCTGGTACGAGCTGTCTAGAAACAGGCTGGCACTCGGCGGTTCCGTGATCGTCGCCTTCTTCACGCTGGTCGCCATCGTCGGCCCTGCGCTGGCGCCGTACGACTACGCGAAGCAGGTCCTCAGCGACACACTTCTGCCGCCACTCAGCAAGGGCCACCTGCTGGGGACTGATGCATTGGGGCGGGACCTCCTGAGCCGCCTGCTCTTGGGGATCCGCATCTCGATCGCGGTTGGCCTTGGCACCACCGCCATCGCCCTCGTCGTCGGCACCGTGGTGGGGATGCTGGCGGGTTACTACAGGGGTTGGGTGGATCGCATCCTCAATGGATTTGTGGAGCTCGTCTGGGGCTTCCCGCTCATTCTCATCGCAGTCCTGTTGATCGGCGCCATCGGACCGGGGCTCGTGGGCGTTGTGGTTGCGGTCGGCTTCGTCAACTGGGCGGGCTTTGCCAGAATCGTCCGCGGCGAGGTTTTTGCGCTGCGTGAGAAAGAGTTTGTCTCTGCAGCCCGGGCGCTTGGTAAGGGTGACCTCGACATCATGGTGCGACACCTGCTCCCGAACGTGGTCGGCTCAGCGTTGGTGATGGGGTCCTATTACATCGCGATCGCGATCATCGCCGAAGCCGGACTTTCGTTCATCGGCATGGGCGCCCAGCCTCCGCTGCCGAGCCTCGGGCAGATGATCAACGAGGGCAGCGGCTACATGCTCTTGAACCACTGGCTGAGCACGATTCCCGGAGTCGTGATTGTCCTGCTGGTGCTCGGGCTCAACGTTCTCGGAGACGGCATGCGCGATGTTCTCGACCCCCGGCTGAAGGGCATGGGGTGAGCGCTGCGGAGGTCGCGCTCGAGGTCAAGGACTTGCGCACCACGCTGTTCCTGCGAGAGGCGACGGTCGACGTCGTCCGAGGCGTTTCGTTTCAGCTCAGGGAAGGCGAGACGCTGGCCCTGGTCGGTGAATCGGGGTGCGGCAAGACGTTGACCGCGCTTTCCGTGATCCGACTGCTACCGGATCCGCCAGCTCGCGTCACCGATGGGCAAGTGCTGCTCGCCGGCCATGACATCCGTGCCCTGCCCGAGAACGAGATGCGCTCGCTTCGCGGCGACACGGTCTCGATGGTCTTCCAGGAACCACTCACATCGTTGGACCCGGTCTTCACGGTAGGGGATCAGATCGTGGAGGCGATTACAGCGCACCGCAAGTTGAGCCGGGCTGATGCGCGGGCGATGGCAGTGGATATCCTGAAGGAGGTCCAGATACCCTCGCCCGACAAGCGTCTCGGAGATTACCCGCACCAGCTGTCGGGCGGCATGAGGCAGCGGGTGATGATCGCGATGGCGCTCGTGCTTGACCCGAAGGTGCTGATTGCCGATGAGCCGACCACCGCGCTTGATGTCACCATCCAGGCCCAGATCCTCGACCTCGTTCGCGCCGAGCAGGAGCGACGCAGGTTGGCGGTTCTGCTGATCACCCACAACCTGGCTGTTGTTTCCCAGGTCGCGGACCGCGTTGCGGTGATGTACGCAGGAGAGATC
>DATLPO010000087.1:0-1616 GCA_035535675.1 Candidatus Limnocylindria bacterium | reverse complement strand
ATCACCGTCTCGTCGCGAGAGAACGCGAGGTAAACGATGCGACCCACTCGGAACTTCACGCGACCACCGACCCGCGCCTCGTACGAGCGTGGCAACCTCTCAGCGAGTCGTCTCACGTCCGCGATCGTCACCATCAGAGCTAGTTGACCACGAAGAGCCTGGGGTCAGGTCTTGGCTGGGTCCGCAAAGATCTCGCGGCCTCGCGCAAGCATCTCCGCAACTGCTTCAAGCAGCTCGGGGTCGGCGGTCTTGAAGTGAAAGCAGGACTTCCCGGTCAGCTTCTTGCGCAGTGCGGCCGGCAGGTCGGCGAAGCGCTTCGGATGGCTGTAGATCGGGAAGAAATGCAGCGCGGTGTCGTTCTTGCCCTCTTTGACCGCGGCGAAGAAGAGGTTCGGAAAATGGCGACCTGCGAGCTCAATCGGTCCGGCCGTCTGGAGCGAGTAGCCTCTCGGTCCGTCCTGGGCCACCTCCATCCCTTCTGACTGGGCGACAAGGACTGCCTTCAGCGCCTCGAACGTCTCCTTCGACACCAGCGAAGTGTAGTCAGCCTCAGACCGCGCGCAGCGAAGTTCCCGCGCTCCTGGCACACAACTTGAGGCACGACTCCTCGCTCGAAGGGCATCGATTAAGCTCGGGGTCACGATGGCCCTGGGAGCGCTGTCGGCGCCTACCGAAAAAGGCGGGATGACGACGTGGTTGATCGTATTTCCACTGCTGGCGGCGGCCGTCGCCTTCGCCTGGATCCTCTATTTCGAGCTCGTCCGCCTGTATGGGATGACCGCCTCAGCCTGGGATGTGGCGATCAACCAGCACGTGATCTGGAACATATCGGTCGGGCAAGGCCCTTACACCAGCTTCCAGCGCACCAACTTCTTCGGCATCCACTTCGAGGTGATCTTCGTGGTGCTTGCGGCCGTCGAGAAGGTGTGGGCGGATCCCGTCGTGACGATGGTCTTCTCAGCGGCCGGGCTCGCTGCCACGGCACCGGCCGCCTACCTCTTCTTCAGGGCCATGCTGCCCGCCGGCCGAGCCGAGTCGCCATGGTTGGCGATGGCCCTGTCGGTGCCTGTCCCCTTCTGGGCTGCCATCCAGGAGACCTCGCGCGACTTCTTCCATCCCGAGAACCTGGCCCTCCCACTCGCGCTCCTTGCCGCGTGGGCGGGAATACGCGGCCACCGCGTTGCGATGTGGATCCTTTGCTTGCTGGTCCTCACGTGCAAGGAGGACCAGGTGTACACCGTCGGCGTAATCGGGCTGCTGATGGCGGCCTATGGAGCGCCCCCTGTCAAAAAGCACTGGAGATTCATCGTCTATCTGGCAGGGGGTTGGTTCCTCATCGTCTTCGGCGTCATCCAGCAGCGCATCCGCAACGGCGGCTACAGCGACTTCGTGTACTACCGCTGGTTGATCGGCCTCGACCCCTCGTTGCCCGCTTCAGTGACCACAGTTCTCCAGGCGCTCGTCCGCCCGGAGGCGCTCCTGATCGTCGCCGCCGTGATCGGCGGAATGTGCGCGCTGCCGCTGCTGGCGCCCCGATGGCTGCTGCTCGTCATCCCTCCCTACCTCGCCGACGTTTTGAGCGGCCACACACCACAGAACGTCCTGCACCTCCACTA
>DATLPO010000086.1:0-21187 GCA_035535675.1 Candidatus Limnocylindria bacterium | reverse complement strand
GCTTTCTACCGCGCGGTAGCCGCCGACAGCCCACTGCCGATCTTGATTTACAACATTCCCCAGAACACCAAGGTCGTGACGGAGCCGGCAACCGTGGCGACGCTTGCGCACGAGGGCGCTGTGGTGGGGATCAAGGATTCGAGCCGCGATTTCGAGTACTTCTCGAACGTCTGCCTGGCCACGCGCGACCTTCCTGGGTTCCGCATCTTCACCGGCAGCGACACGATGCTGCTCGCCGCCCTTGCCATGGGCGGCGCCGGAACGATCTGCGCCGCGGCGAACATCGCTCCGGGGTGGGTGGTCAGGGTTTTCGATGACTTCGAGCGAGGCGACTGGCAGGCTGCCCGCTCACACCAGGACAAGCTGCTGGAAGTCGCGGCCGCTGTCCGCACTGGAGTGTTTCCCGCCGGCATCAAGGCGGCGCTGCAAATGCAGGGCGTCTGCGAGCCGTGGCCTGTCGCGCCAGTCGCAGCGTTGGACGAGGCTGCGCGAGGGCGCCTTCGCGAGCGGCTGGAGAAGTGGGGGTTGCTGGCCGCAGTCCCTCTGAAGCCCTAGGCCCGGCGCCCCATGCCGATCCTCATTGAGGAGCTCCCGGCGAAGGCTTGTCTCGTCAGGCTGAAGCATATGGGCCAGCCAGCCCTGGCCATCTGGTCGGCAGGGCAGCTCAATCAGACGCGCATGGGAATGGATGAGCTGATGCGGCTCTCAGGCGCCGAGCTGCGCGCCGAGCTGCAGCACACGACGAACAGCCTGGACCCCAGCCAATGTGAGCTGCTCGCGCCGGTCGAGTCTCAGGAGGTGTGGGCTGCGGGCGTCACGTACCTGCGCAGCAAGGCTGCGCGAATGGAGGAATCGAGCGAGGCTGATGTCTACGCGAAGGTGTACGAGGCCGAGCGGCCCGAGGTGTTTTTCAAGTCGGCCGGCTGGCGCGTGGTCGGCCACGGCGGCGTGGCGGGTGTGAGGCCTGACTCCAGCTGGAACGTGCCGGAGCCTGAGCTGGCGGTGCTCTCGAACAGCCGAGGCGAGCTCGTCGCGTATGCCTGCGGAAATGACATGAGCTCGCGGACCATCGAGGGAGAGAATCCCCTTTACCTCCCGCAGGCCAAGGTCTACGACATGAGTTGCTCGATCGGCCCGGCTGCCGTGCTGGCGTGGGAGGTTGACGAGCCTAACAACGCGACGATCACAATGCGGATCAAGCGCGGGAACGAGCTCGTCTTCGATGGCGAGGCGAGCCTGGCGGAGATGGTGCGCGATCCCGCCGAGCTCTCAGCTGTACTGCACTCCGCATACCCACTTCCTGCAGGCGCATGGCTGATGACTGGCACCTCGTTGGTCCCTCCATTGCCATACACGGCCGAGGCCGATGACATCGTGATGATCGAAATCGAGCGCATCGGACGGCTCGTGAACACGATCGCGGTCGTTGCGCACTCGGGCGCGCTCGCCCCTCCCCGGTTCGCGAATCGCCCTCAGCGCGCGGTTCAATAGGCGAGCGCCGCGGCCGTGGAGGTGGCAATCATTGGCGCCGGCATTCATGGGGCAAGCGCCGCGTTTCACCTCGCATCGATGGGGATCAAGTCGACCGTTTATGAGCAGGCGGCTCCTGCGGGCGGCCCGACGGGCCTCTCATCGGCCATCTGTCGCGCTTACTACACGAACCGATATCTCGCGCGGATCGCGCACGCCAGCCTCGAGATGTTCCGCAAATTTGGCGAGCTGACCGGTGGCAAGGAATGCGGCTTTCGCCAGACCGGGATGGTCTACCTCCACCGTGAGACCGACGCCGGCGCGCTGCACGCAGCGTCCAGCTACATGAACTCGATAGGGACGCGGATCGAGATCCTTTCACCTGATGAGCTGACGCGCGAGTTTCCGCTCGTGGACCTCAAGGACATCGGCATCGCCGGCTGGGAGCCCGAAGCCGGCTACGCAGACCCGGTCGCGACCACCGCGGGCCTGCTGGCGCGGGCATGCGAGCTCGGCGCGGAGCAGCGCCTCTACTCGCGCGTGGTCGGCCTCGCGCCACGACATGCAGGAGGCGCGACGCTGTATCTCGACGGCGGCGAGACGGCCGAGTGCGAAAAGCTTCTCATTGCAGCCGGGCCGTGGACGAAGGGTCTGGCGGCCGGCCTGGGAGCCGACCTGCCTCTCACCGTCGAGCGTCACTATGTCGCCACTATTCGCTGGATAGAGGCCCGCGAGATGCGCTACGCCCACGCGGACATCGTGGGCGGCTACTACTGCAAGCCCGAGGGCGATGATCTCTACTGCCTTGGGCCTCTCACTGCCGAGCCCGCGGTCGATCCCGAAGATCCTGTGCGTGGTATCGACGCTGCTGAGTCTGAAGCGCTTGCGCGTCTGGCCACCAAGCGGATTCCTCGACTCAAAGAGGCGCAGTCGACGGGCGGGTGGGCGAGCCTTTACGACGTCAGCCCCGACTGGATGCCGGTGATCGGGGAAATCGCGCCAGGAGTTTTCGTCGATGCGGGCACCAGCGGCCATGGCTTCAAGCTTGGTCCGGCCCTCGGTCGAGACGTGGCTGCATTGGTGACCGGCAATGAGGTCGACGAAGGGATCCGAGAGTTTGCGCCGGAGCGCTTCGGCTCGGGCCGCCCCCTGGCTGCTGGATACGGCACGGCACGAATCCTGGGTTAACCTCTAACCTCTCCGAGGCATGAGACTCCGCCGGCTGCAACACGTCTCGTCACCGTTTGCTGACGGCGGCCAGCGCGCGTTGCGCGCCTTCTACGGCGACCTGCTCGGCTTGCGCGAAATTCCGACGCCTTCCACGCTCGGCCATCTGGAGCTTGTGTGGTTCTCGGCCGGTGAGGGCGCGGAGTTGCATTTCTTCAAAGGCTCGCCCGACCCAGCGGGGTCGCGCCACTTCTGCCTGGACATCGAGGGTCTGGACGAGACGCGGCGCCGCCTGCGAGAGGCAGGCCACGAACCTTACGACGACACGCCGATCCCGAACCGGCCTCGTTTCTTCTGCCGCGATCCAGCCGGCAATCTCGTTGAGTTCACAAGCATCGAGGGGCCGGTCGCATCTCCCTCCTAGGAAAGACGAGCTAGTGCCGGCGAGGCAATGGACTGGCACTGCCATGGTCCTCGCGTCCGCCACAGGCTTTGGCTCGCTGGCTATCCTCGCGAAGCTCGGCTACGCCGAAGGCCTCGGATCTGAGCAGGCGCTCGCATTCCGCTTTCTCCTTGCCGCGTTCGGGATGGTCGCGATCGCATTCCTGGTGGGCCAGAACCCGCTGCGCATCGAACGAAAGCGCCTGATCCTACTGCTCGCCATGGGTGCGATCGGCTACTGCGCGCAGTCGCTCACGTATTTCATTGCCCTGCGTTCCCTACCGGCCTCACTGGTCGTCCTGATCGCTTACATCTATCCAAGCCTGGTGGTGGCCGCAGGCTGGCTCTTCCTACACCGCGCCGTCTCGGCAATGCACCTGCTCGCTCTCGCCGCGAGCTTTGTCGGGTTGGTGATGCTGGTGGGTGGAGCCCAATTCCAGATTGCGTGGGCGCTCGTGCTCGCAGTCGCGTCGCCGGTCATTTACACCGCTTACATCCTGGTCGGCGAACGAGTGATGGGCTCGGTGCCGGCACTTGCCGCCAGCGCCGTCATCATCACCGGCGCCGCAGTTTCGTTCTGCATCCTGGCGGCGATCAACCACGAGCTTGCCCTGCCTTTGACAGTGGGTGGATGGGCTGTCGTGGTCGGACTCGCAGTATTTCCAACCATGCTTGCGATCTCTCTCTTTCTGGCCGGCCTCCCTCGAGTCGGAGCGTCGCGGGCGGCATTGCTGAGCACATGGGAGCCCGTTGTCACCGTCGGCCTCGCGGTGATCGTGCTCGGAGATCGCCTTTCGTTTGTGCAGGTGATCGGCGGCCTCCTCGTACTTCTTGCCGTGGTCGTGGTCCAGGGTGCGCAGCTATGGAAGCCAGGGGCGCAGGCAGGTTTACCTGCTCCGCTAAAGCGCTAGATTGTGCCGGTGATCGCCAACCTCGTCGGATCGGAGTGGCTTCGTCCTGACGCAACCAGCTCGCTTCCGATTTACAACCCCGCGACAGGTGAGGTGATAGGCCAGGTCCCGCTGTCCGGCGCAAAAGAGGTAGACGCTGCTGTGAAGGCGGCAGTGGCCGCTTACGCGAGCTGGTCGAAAACCGCAGTGATGGAGCGGGTGCGCTTGATGTTCCGGTACAAAGCGCTCCTCGAGGACCATTTCGAGGACCTGGCCGCGATCATCACACGCCACCACGGCAAGACGCTCGAGGAATCACGCGGCGAGGTGCGCCGGGGCATCGAGGTGGTCGACTTCGCGTGTGGAGCGCCGACGCTCCTCCAGGGCCGCACCATGCGTGACGTGTCGGCTGGCGTCGATCAGGACCTCTATCGCTATCCGGTCGGCGTCTGCGCCGGCATTCCGCCCTTCAACTTCCCGGTCATGATCCCTCTCTGGATGTTCCCGCTTGCCGTGGTGGCGGGCAATACCTTCGTGCTCAAACCGTCTGAGCGAACGCCCCTGGGGGCTGCTCGCCTGGCCGAGATCTTTATCGAGGCAGGATTTCCAGAGGGCGTGCTCAACGTCGTTCACGGAGCAGGGGAAGCCGTTGACGCGCTTCTCGTTCACCCTGACGTTCGAGCGATATCGTTCGTGGGCTCTGCGCCGGTGGCTCGCCACGTCTATCAGACAGCGGCGGCCAGCGGCAAGCGGGTTCAGGCGCTGGGCGGCGCCAAGAACCACATCGTGGTGATGCCTGACGCGGATCCCGCGATCACTGTGCCGGCGATTCTGAACTCAGCGTTTGGCAACGCCGGCGAGCGCTGCCTTGCCGGCTCGGTCGCAGTCGCAGTTGGGAAGGCAGCCGATAGCCTGCTCGGACCGCTGGCGGACGGGGCGGGAAAAATGATTGTCGGACCGGGGGACGAAGCCGGGGTGCAGGTTGGTCCGCTGATCCGAGCCGACCACCGCGACCGTGTGGCGGGGTGGGTCGACAAAGGTGTGGCCGAGGGGGCGGAGCTGCTGGTTGACGGCCGCGGCCAGATGTCTCGGCCAGGCTTCTTCCTCGGCCCCACGATCCTCGACAACGTGACGTCGGAGATGGCGGTTGGCCGGGAGGAGATCTTCGGCCCTGTGCTCTCAGTCGCCAGGGCGGCAAATCTCGATGAGGCGATCGCGCAGGCCAACCGCATGTCGCTCGGCAACATGGCAACGATCTTCACGCAGTCGGGAAAGTCGGGACGGGAGTTCAGGGAGCGCGTGGAAGCCGGAATGACTGGCATCAATGTGCCGATCGCCCAGCCATTCGCCTTCTTCCCGTTCAGCGGTTGGAAAGGCTCCTTCTACGGCGACCTCCACGTCCACGGAAGTGACGGTATCGAGTTCTATACACGTAAAAAAGTAGTCGTCACCCGTTGGTGACGACGGCCCCGAAGGCAATTAAAAAGGCGTCCTCCCCCCGCTCGACGGGGGGAGGTGGCGCGCGTCGCGCCGGAGGGGCAGACCCCTAAACGAACAGGGGCTCTGTCTTAGATCGCTCGACCAACGACTTCATCGCGGCATCATCAGGTCGTTTCTCAAACCGCTCCGCCGCGTCAAGAACCTTCGGTAAGAGATCCACATCGCCGACTGTGTTGAGAAACACCCCATCTCGCCCCAGCACCCACCACACAGCAAGGTCGATGTCCGCTTGCACCTCCAGCGGCTCGTACCAGGTGGAACGCGTCCGGTCCCGCCCTAACCAGGGTCGCATCGCAATCGACTTGATCGTCTGCACAGCCGTCCCTCGTTTCGCGCACTCGGCGACCAGAGCTTCGAAGTTCTCGGCGTAATAGGGCGACTGCATGGTGATGAAGTTATAGGGCAGCAGCACCGAGTCGAAGTCGAAGCGCGCGATCGACCTGCGGTGATTGGCGGCGATCTGAGCCCCGTGACCGGTGACGCCGATCCATCGCACAAGACCCTGCTCTCGTGCCTCGACCGCCGCCTCGATGGCGCCGCCCGGGCTCAGCGCTGTATCCCATTCGATTGGGTCGGCAAGGTTGTGCAGCTGCCAGAGGTCGACATGGTCGACGCCCAACCTGTCGAGCGACCGATGCAGCTCCTCGCGGGCCGCCGGGGCTTTTCGCTCACCGGTCTTGGTGGCTACGAAGAATGATCCACGCCCCCCCTTCAGCCACGGCTTGACGCGAAGCTCTGCATCACCGTAGGAGGCGGCGACATCGATGTGGTTGATTCCGTGCTTCTGCAGCACCTCGAGAGTCCTGTCAGCGACCGCCTGCGTGACCGACGAAAGCGCGGCGGCACCGAAGATGACCCGGCTGCTGCGGTGCTTGGTGCGCCCGAAATCCTCGAGCGGGATTGCCATTCAGAGGAAGTTTAGGCGGCGAGCCGAACCCTACGCGGCGAGCGTATCTTCGCGGCCGTGCTCGACGGCTGGAGTTCTGCCGGCGGGCGGCAGGCCGCGGTAGGCAAGGGCTGCGACCGCATCTGCAAGCTCCACCTTTGGCCGGCGGAAGTTCCTCAGCGCGAACCTGTCACACGCGGTCTCGGCGCCCGAGCGCCTGCCGAGCATCTCGCGAAGGTACCAGTGCATCCACTCGTGGCAGTAAAGGAACCGGAGCACCTCGCGCCGCTGCCGGAAAGGAACTGTCTCCGACACCCATTCGAACGTCCAGCCCGGCCCCGGTTTACGCCTGGCGGCGTGGTAGACGATCTCATCGAAGGGCCGAAACGGTTCTGGCACACGCAGCACGATCCTGCGGACGTCGAACTCGCAGAGAGCCGATAACTTCGGACGCGTGCGGTACCTGAGCGCTTTGACCACCACCTGGTAGTCGCCGGGGGCAGGCAGCCCTTCGAGGGCTCGCAGGGCATCGCCGGCGGTCATCCCGGGGAGGTCGCTGCGAAGCGCGATGGTGGGCTGCGGCCGGGCAGGAATGTCGGACGGAGCTGGTTGGCGATCGGGCCGCCAGCCATAGGGCGCATTGCCGAGTAGTTGGCTGAAAAAGCTCAGTTGGGCCGTGGATGTGTCACTCATGGGTCCCTACTGTCAACACAAACGCGGGGGGGCCCAGAATGCCCCGAAGATGGCAGGGAACGCCAATTCGGGCGTCCTGAAGCCTAGAATCCTGACCCAATGTTCGCGCGAACCCTCGTTCTGGTGCTGTGTCTGCTCGCTTTTGTCTCGCCTGACGCAACAGGTGGCACGAAGGACCCGGCCGCCGCGGCCGCCGTCCCCGCGCTGACGCCTGCCGTGCTGGGGCACCTCGCCGCGCCTGCCGGCACCGCTAGCGCCCCCGTAGCCGCCAACCCGTCCCCGGCCCGCCTCCTGATTCCGAGGATCAGGGTGAACGCCACGATCGAGGCCCGTGGCCTTGACGCCAATCGAAACATGCTGACGCCCAAGGACTTCAATGACGTGGCCTGGTACAACCTGGGCCCAACCCCAGGAGAGCCTGGAAATGCACTGATGAACGGTCACGTGAACTGGTGGACCGGCTCCGCTGTGTTCACCCGTCTCAGTGAGCTCAGGCCTGGCGACAAGGTAATAGTGGTCAGGCGCGACGGGACCCGGTTGACCTTCAAGGTGACAGGCAGGCGCATCGTCCTGGCGAACGCACGAGTCGCGTCGTTGTTCGCGCCGAGCCCGGTCGCCACGCTCACGCTCATCACCTGCACCGGGTCGTGGGATCAGCGGATCATGAGCGACACCCATCGCCTGCTTGTGAGCGCGGTCCTTGCGTAAGCGCGCGCTCGCCGCGCTGTGCGCCGCGATGACGATTCTCGGTATCACCACCCAGCCGGCGGTCGCGGCGGGCAGCGGGGACCTGTGGCCGAACGGCGCCGCAGGCAATCGGGCCAACACCGAATGGCGCACTGGAAGTTATGGGAACGGCGCCTTGACGCGAAGGACCCTTATCAAGGCCTACATGGTCGCCGGGCAGAATCTGCTTCTCGGGTCGAGCGCGATAGGGCAGGGCGCGAGCGACATCCTCGTCTACAACCCTGGCCGTGTAACAGGACCGATCGGCACCGAGACGATTCCAGCCCTCGCGAACTTCAGCTGCAACTTTCAGCGTCTGGGCCTTGGCGCGCCGGCATCGCAAGGCAGGATCACGAGCCGGGCCCAGGAGCTGGCAGGCCCTGACACCATTCCGACGGGCGGGGTCGCCGGCGGCTACGTTCCGTGCCACTACGGCGCGCCTGTGACGGGTTTTTACGACGTCGCGTTCATCGGCCCTCTCGGAACTGCCTCCAACGTGGACGGGACCATCGGCGCCGACGTCGCTCTTGCGCAAGCGGCGGACTTCGATGTGACCCAAGGCACCTCAATCGCCGCGTGGGATGCGACGGTGCGCGCCAATCTGACCTCAACCGTCAACATCACAGGCCGCGTCTTCACTTACTACCTGGCGCTCTTCACAGGTGGCAACGGCCTGCCCGTCTTCCCTTCGATTTACGCAGTGACGCGTGATGCTTACAAGTATCGAATCGATTTGCGGGGCATGGACCCGAACGGTTGGCTCGTCTACGGGAACCAGGTGGGCTTCCTGGATTCCGACGGCACGACTCCTCTTTATCACGACGCAGTGGCCGATGCCACTGGTAGCCCTGGCCAGCTGACCGGCATCCAGGGCGGGGTGAGTCTCGCGCTACCGAGCTTCCCCCTCTTCTTCGAGCCCCCGGCCGCAGCAACGATCTCCGCGCTCGGCATCCCATCGACTCCGATCGCTCCGACGATGAGCGCGATCTCGTTCACTGGAACTGTGGGTGGAAATACGAGCCTGGTCAACTCAGGCGGCACCTTCAAGTTCACCACCAACGTGCCGGGCGTGTACGACATCGTGATCAGCCTTGACGGCGTCAACTTCGACCCGACGAACCCCTCCAACCGATCTTTGCGCGGGGTGGTTGGCGGAGCCGGCCCGCAAACGGTGGCCTGGGACGGCGTCGACAACTCCGGCGTGGCATTCCCAGTCGGGTCGTATCAGGCACACGTCAGCCTCCATGGCGGCGAGTACCACTTCCCGATGATCGACGTCGAGAACGACACGCAGGGCGGCCCGACGCTGACCATGCTCAACCCGCCAGGCGGGATCTGCCCGGCCCTGACAGGCGGCTGCAATGCCGCTTTCTACGACGACCGCGCTTACATGACGCTGAACGGGACTGTCGTCAACTCAGGCAACACCGTGGGCAATCCCCTCTGCGGCGTGGCGCCGCCGGCGACCTCCTTCGCGAACCCGATTACCGGTTTCAACTCGACCACCGCCCAGCGCGCATATGGCGCTGCGAGCGGCGGAAACAACAACGTCCCGTGCACCGGCAACTTCGGCGACGCCAAGGGCCTTGACATCTGGACCTACAACCAGAGCAGCGTCGTCGTCACGCCGCTCAACATCGTCGCGGCCGCCTCAGACATCCGAGTCACGAAATCGGTCAGCAATGCCACTCCTGCAGTCGGCACCAACGTGACCTTCACTGTCACTGCCCGCAATCTGGGGCCGGACAACGCGACTGGCGTGCAGGTGAGGGATGTGGTGCCGGCCGGGCTCTCCTTCATTGCGGCCGCGCCGAGCCAGGGCACCTACAACAATGGAACTGGCATCTGGAACATCGGCAACCTCAACGTTGGGGTCACAGTCTCGCTTCAGCTCACGGTCAAGGTGAACACCGTCAACACGGTCACCAACACCGCCCTGCGCACTGCCAGCACACCGCCGGATTTCAACCCCAACAACGACCGCGCCTCGGCTCGCGTGACAGGCAGCACGGTCCCTGGCCTGCCCAACACAGGCACACCGGCCGGCGGCGCCGCGGTGCCTGAAGTTCCGCTACCGGTGGCAGGCGTCCTGCTGCTGATCATCGTTGTCGCCACTGCGTATCGGAGGAAACGCACGGGCTAAAACAAGCCAGGATTGGTCGGCTTGCGCCGATTCAGAGAACGACAGCGTCGAGGGGCTTCCGGCCAGGCCCCATCTCCGAGACGGAAGAGTCAGTGTTTCAGTTCTATAACATGATCGCTGCCGGGTATGTGGACGGTCACATCAGCCCTCCGAGGAACCCCGTGTTCAAGGTCAAAGCGCACCCATGAGATCCACAAAATCGATCGGCGGCAGCGCTCAATTCCAGAAGGCAGAGCTGGATCACCTCATCGGCCAGGCGCGATCGTCGCCTGACAGCTATGCAGCCGCAGTGCTGCGCAGCGACCTCCTCAGCGTTGGCCTGTACCTGCTGCCGGCCGATGGCACCGACGACCAGAAACCTCACAACGAAGACGAGGTCTACTACACGGTGCGCGGCAGAGCAACGCTCCAGGTTGGCGCGGAAGACCACGCTGTCGGCCCCGGTACGGTTCTCTTCGTGCCGGCATTGGCCCCTCATCACTTTCACGACATCTCAGAGGAGCTGGTCCTCGTTGTCTTCTGGGCGCCGCCCGAGCGCTCGGTCCAGACGGATCGGCCAGTCTGATCCTCTGATCGGCAAAGGCGGCGCCGAGCGCGCTCGTGGGCTGCGAGCCGATATCGCGGGCAACCTGCGGCGTTTCGAGCGAGCCCCGAACTCTGCGAAGGGCACTCCCGCGGCCGTCGCGCTCGTCCTGCTCATTGACGGCGATGGGCGCGCATCCATGCCGATGTTCATCAGGGCCGCCGGCCTCGCCCGGCATGCCGGCCAGTTTGCGTTGCCCGGCGGGAAGCTCGATTCAGGAGAAAACGCTTCTGCGGCAGCATGTCGAGAGCTGCAAGAGGAGCTTGGCCTGGTCGCGACCGACGACATGGTCCTGGGCTGCCTCGACGATTTCGACACCCGATCCGGATTCACGATCACGCCAGTTGTGATCTGGGGCGGAGCCGGCATGAGCGACCTTCAGCCATCTCAGGATGAGGTGGCCGAGCTGTTTCTCCTGCCCCTCGACGAGCTGCGCGCGGCGGTGGCAGGGGCGGCCCGGGGGAGCTCGCGGGCTTTCGGCCTCGATCTACCCTGGGGCCGGATATACGCACCGACGGCAGCGATCCTCTTCCAGTTCAGCGAGGTTGCCCTCGACGGGCGTTCGAGCCGGGTGAATGACTTTTACCAGCCGCCATTCGCCCGCCGCTGACCGTGGGCCGCGACCAAAGGCCGACCCTCTAATTGGTGCGGCACCTCCAGTCACCGGGTTGCCGATTCGCGCTATGTTTAGAGGTCCAGTGGGGATACTTCTGACTCGCCGCCTCGCCTTGGACCTGGGCCGCTGCTCGTCAGCGATCTGTACGGGGCTGTCCTAGCCCTTACTCCCTCGTCCGCGTTCGTCCCCTCTGCGTCCGCTCCAGCCGCAGGCTGCGGCATTTTCCAGCCGCCATCGGTTTCTGGGAGGTTTCAAGACAGATGAGTGTCACCGACGAATTGATTCGCAACAACGAGAGCTATGCCAAGTCGTTCTCGAAGGGTCATCTTCCGCTTCCGCCGGCCAAGGGCGTCGCTGTGCTCGCATGCATGGACGCCCGCATCGACGTGCACAAGATCCTTGGATTGGAAGAAGGCGAGGCGCATGTGATCCGCAACGCGGGCGGGGTCGCGACTGACGACGCGATCCGGTCGCTGACCATCTCACAGCGTCTACTCGGCACGAAAGAGATCATCCTCATCCACCACACCGATTGCGGCATGCTCACGTTCCATGACGACGACGTCAAAAAGAAGATCGAGTCCGAGGTCGGCATCAAGCCTGCATTCGCGCTCGAAGCCTTCGACAACCTCGAGGACGATGTGAAGCAGTCGATAGCTCGCATCGAAGCAAGCCCCTTCATTCCCAACAAGTCGAGCGTTCGGGGCTTCGTTTACGACGCGAAAAGCGGGCGTCTGAACGAGGTGCGCGCCAAAGCCGGAGTTCGCTGAGTCTTGGGTGGGCGCCCCGTTGGGCGCCCACCTCCGCCGGTGCCGTAGGGTAAAAGCGTGCCCGACGTCGAGCGCTATGGGCCCGGCGAGGGAGCGAGCGATTTCAAGCCCGGCGACTTCATCCTCACTCACCGGTTTCGCCCAATCGCCGCCCTTATCAAGTTTGCCCAGGAGCTTCGCTTCCGGGGCCCTGATTCCGTCTACGCGCACTGGACTCACTGCGCTCTCGTGGTCGGTGAAGATGGCGCGCTGGTCGAGGCGGAAAGCCTTGGAGTCGAGCGCGGCCCGATCTCAAAATACCAGTCCAGGGAGTATCACCTGGTGCGACTCGGCCCTGAGCTCACGTCCGCCGGCCGAAAGCAGGCAGTTGATTACGCGAACGCCCAGGTGGGGCAGGCCTTCGGTTTCTTGGCCCTCGCTGGAGCATCTCTGTTTCTACTTTTCGGATGGCAGCTCAGGCTGATGCGAATGGACCATCAGATCTGCTCGGGGCTGGTGGTCCGAGCGCTGCAAAAGGGCGGCTTGCTGCTAGATGCCGATCCTGCCCTGATGCTGCCGGCCCACCTGGCCAAGATCTATGACGTCCGCCCCTAAAGGATGAGAGGGAACCCGGATGGTTCCCTCTGCGCGCAAAGCGGCGTTGAGGATGGGACTTACTGAATGCATCGGCGGGCGCTTCGCGCGCGCCTGCTCTCTTTCCGGTATGAGGATGGGCTTGTTTTAGAAAAGTTACTCCCCGCCACGCTTAGGAGTGGTTGGAAACAAAGTCATGGCCGGGGGAACCCGGCCAACCCTGCGCCGCTGGACTTTAGTGTGCGGGTGAGGCCTGGGGCTCCAGATTCGCTACCGCCGGGATGACACGCTCACCAATGATCTCAAGAGGCTTGATATTTCCCGCGCCCCTGACCCCGCCGATAACCGTCTGGATGCCCATCCCCGCCAGCCAGTGAAGCCGCCCGATGATCGCGTCGACATACTCACCATGCTCGCCGACGTCGAAGTGGAACATCGCCGTCTTCTCGATCGTGTCGTAATCCCTGCCCGCCTCCTGGCAGTGCGCTCGCAGAATCTCCAGCTTGCGGGGGATCTCGGGCGTCGGCCACAGGTTGCACGCATCGCCGAATCGCGCCACCAGCCGAAGGGTCTTCTTCTCGCCACTCCCGCCGATCAAGATGCCTGGGTGCGGGCGGCTGAGGCTCTGCGGCGAGTTGAGCGGCCGATCGAGCTGGTGATGCTTTCCGCGGTACGGCTTCTCGTCGCCGCTCCACATCTGGAGACAGATCTCTAGAGTCTCTTCCAGCATCTCGAAACGTTCCTTCAACGGTGGGAACGGCACTCCCAATCCACGGCTCTCCTGCTCGTTCCAGCCGGCTCCGATGCCGAGCCAGGCTCGCCCTCCCGAGAGCACGTCTAGCGTGGTGACTGTCTTGGCAAGGATTCCAGGATGCCTGTAGTGCACGCCGGTGACGAAGGTCATCAACCTGGCTCGCCTGGTATGCGCGGCGAGGAAGCCGAGGGTCGTGTACGCCTCCAGCATCTCGTGCTCGGTCGGTCCGACCCGCTCGATCTGAAAAAAGTGGTCCATCACCCCGATCGAGGCGAACCCTGCGTCGTCGGCCGTCTTGGCGATCGTCGCCAGCGTAGGCCCGATCTTGGGAGCTCCGCCCGGCCAGGTGAAGTCAGGTATTTGCAGTCCGATCTTCATGATTTCGTCCCTTTTTCCTAATCTAGACACCAAACCGATGCCGCGCCCAAGAACAAATAAGCGCTCGACCGATGTCTTTAGTCCACCGTTCATCCAGCTCGATTACCTCTACACGCCCAGCGCGGACGTTGCAGCCGATCTGAAGTACTTCATCGAAGTCCTTGGTGCACAGCTCGCGTTCGCCGTCGAGGGAATGGGCGCTCGAGTCGCGATGCTGCGCCTGACCGAGGGGCCGCCGCACATCCTGCTGACCGACCATCTTGAAGGTGAACGGCCGATCTCGATCTACAGGGTGGCCGACTTTGACGCAGCCTTGCGAGCACTGAAGGAACGGGGTTGGAAGAAGGCGCGCAACCTCGAGATTCCCATGGGGCCATGCTGCTCGTTCACGATCCCCGGTGGTCATCGCATTGCAATTTACGAGCTGTCCCGGCCAGAGGTCCTCGCACATTTCCTCGGCCGGCGTGATTTCTAAGGTCGGCGCGCTGGTTTAATTACGAGTTCAAGAGTTATGGGGATGAGGGCCTACATGTTCATCAACGCGTCGCGAGGCCAGTCGCTGGCCCTGACCAAAGCGATCCGCGACGTCCCGGGGGTCAGGGCGGCCGACCCCATCACTGGCGACTACGACGTCGTCGCCTCGATCGAAGCCGTGGACCTGGCCGAGCTCCGGGCCATCCTGGCCGGCGTCCAGGAGATCGCAGGCGTGCTCAAGACGACCACCTGCATGGTGCTCGCAGACTGAGCCCAGCCCGGCCGCTTGTGGCTGAGGGACTGGACAACAGGGTGCCGGTAGCCGCAACATAGGCGGTCCATGAGCTTGGCCCGAACAGCCAGCCAGCTGCTCCTTACGTAGGCGAGCGCCCCCGGTGGGTGCTCGCGAGACCTCCTGCGTCATGCCGACCCAGGAGGTCTTTCATTTCCCCCGATCGAGCGTCAAAGGCAAAAGGAACCCAAAAACCCATGAAGCAGATGCCAAACCGAAAATACCGGGCCTTCCCATCTGTCGACCTGCCCGACCGCCGCTGGCCGGGAAGCGTCATCAGCGAGGCGCCCGCATGGTGCAGCGTCGACCTTCGGGACGGCAACCAGGCCCTCATCGACCCGATGGACGTACATCGCAAGCGCCGGTTCTTCGAAGTCCTCGTGAGGATGGGCTTCAAGGAGATCGAGGTGGGTTTTCCCTCCTCGTCTCAGCCCGACTTCGATTTCGTGCGAATGCTGATCGAAGAAGGCCTGATCCCCGACGACGTGACCATCCAGGTCCTCACCCAGTCAAGGGATGAGCTGATCGAGCGCACTTTCGAAAGTGTCATCGGCGCCCGCCGCGCGATCGTGCACCTCTACAACTCGACTTCCGAGCTGCAGCGTCGCGTGGTCTTCGGCCTCGATCGAGACGGCATCGTCGCCATCGCGGTCCGTGGCGCCGAGCTGATCAAGCGATTGGCATCAGACAACAGGTCGACGGATTTCGTCTTCGAATACTCGCCCGAGAGCTTCACCGGCACGGAGCTCGACTTTGCCAAGGAGATCTCCGAAGCGGTGATTGACGTCTGGCAGCCGACCCCTCAGCAAAAGATGATCCTCAATCTGCCGGCTACGGTCGAGATGAGCACGCCGAACATCTACGCCGACCAGATCGAATGGTGCGATCGCAACATCAAGAGGCGTGACAGCTTCGTCCTGAGCGTGCATCCGCACAACGACCGCGGGTCCGCCGTCGCGGCGACCGAGCTGGCGTTAATGGCCGGCGCCGAACGGGTCGAGGGCACCTTGTTCGGCAACGGCGAGCGCACGGGTAACGTCGATCTAATCACCCTCGCGCTAAACCTGTTCAGCCAGGGTGTGGAACCGGAGCTCGACATCACGAACATCGACGAGCTGCGCCGCGTCGTCGAAGCCTGCAACCAGCTGCCTGTCCACCCCCGTCATCCCTATGTCGGTGACCTCGTGTACACGGCTTTTTCCGGTTCGCACCAGGACGCCATTAAGAAGGGGATGGAGGCGCTTGCCGCATCCAAGAGTGAGCTCTGGGAGGTGCCGTACCTGCCGATCGATCCGCACGATGTCGGTCGCACCTACGAGGCGATCATCCGTGTCAACAGCCAATCCGGGAAAGGCGGGGTCGCCTACATCCTCAAGAACGACTACCACCTGGACTTGCCGAGGCGGCTGCAGATCGAGTTCATGAAGGTGATCCAGGGCATCACCGACGCGACAGGCAAGGAGATCACGCCAGAGGAAATCTGGCGAGCCTTCGAGATCACCTACCTGGCTCCGAAAGCCGCGCTCGAGCTTGTCGAGACCGACACCAGCGACCATGCCGGCACCGGCGCGGCCCGCACAAGGCTGCAGGCGGTGATTCGAACCAATGGAGCTCAGCGCACTGTCGTCGGTAACGGCAACGGCCCGATCGCAGCCCTCACCGACGCCCTTGCCCGAGAATGCGGCATCGCGCTGCAGGTTGTCGACTACGTCGAGCACGCCGTCGGGGCCGGCTCCGATGCCACAGCTGTCGCGTATATCGAGGCGGCCGGCGAGAAAGGCGCGGCCGTGTGGGGCGTGGGCCTGCACTCGAACATCCTCACCGCGTCACTGAGGGCTGTGGTGAGCGCAGCCAACCGTTTGCCGGCGCGTGCTGGAGCATCGTCCGAGGTTCTCGGATCCGCTGTTCACAAGGTTCAATGACCGAAGACGCCACAAGGAGAAAACCCGTGAGCACCGCCACAAGCCGCCACACCAATGTCGCACTGGAGCGAACGAGCGGGAACTTCGCGCTCATCGACACGCTGCGGAAGTGGGGGATCACCTTCTTCTCCGGTGTCAACGGCGGCGGCCTCATCCACGTCGCCAAGCACCTGGAGCCGTTCGCGGGCCTTGAGCAGTCCGGCGACGGGACGCCACGCATGCAGACGATGGGCGAGTACGTCGCCGGCTTCGTTCCCCTCGGGTACTACCTCGCCTCGGGCAAGGTAGCGGGCTGTCTCACCACCACTGGCGCCGCCACGAAGCTCGGCTCGAGCGGCATCACTGACGCCAAGCTGCACAACATCCCAGCGGTTTACGTGATCGCGCTCAACTCGACGCTCTCCATCGGCCTCTCGCCCCTGCAGGACGTTTCAGAGCACGGCATGAACGTGATTCCACAGCTTCGAGCGGAGCTTGGCGACGCATGCATAGTGGTCGAGGACATCTCCAAGCTGCAAGCGCAGCTCGAACAGGCGCAGGCGATCCTTGCGGAGTCGAAGCCGGTGGCGATCGCGTTCCACCCCGACATCCTTTCCCAGCAGGTTCAGGTGGACGTGCCGAAGGTCGAGCGGCCGCGTGGCTTCGACCAGGTCGACGCCGACCGCTTCGTCCACGAGCTTCCAGGCCTTGTTAAAGGACGTCGGGTGATCATCTACGTTGGCGCGGAGGCCGCAAGGTGCTCTGGAATCAAAAAGCTCACCACGGAGCTGTCAGAGCTGCTCCAAGCGCCGACTGTCTGGTCGGTGAACGGCGCCAACGCTGTCGCGCGCGACAACACCTACGGCTTCGGGTACATCTCGTTCGGCGGCAACGACGAGGCGATGAAGTTGTGGCGCAGCGTCAATGCCGACGACATCGTCATCAGCCTCGGATTCGACTCGGGCGAGTATTCGCTGAATCTTGGCGCTATTCCGGCCGGGCACGTCTGGCATTTCACCGCCTGGAATGAGCCTTACGGGCACAAGGACGGCGATTTCAGGCACCGGGTGAAGGGCGATTATCGAGTGGTCCGCGGCGACATCGAGCGCACGCTCCAAGAGGTGCTGCCCCGGCTCAAAGGCAAGGTGGGGGAGCGCACGAGGGTTGACTTGCCGCGAGACCTCAATACCCGAACGATCTCGCGCGACGTCAGGGACGGATGCGTCGACGCTTTCGCCTTCTATGGGGAGCTTTACAGGTCGTGGCGACCGCACAGCATCGGCTTCGACGACGTGTGCACCGCGTACAAGGACCGCCAATACGTGACGCAGCGGCCTCACGAGTCGATTCCGTTTCACACGGTCCACGACGGCTCGGCCATGGGCGGCGCTTTTGGGCTGGGAGTCGGCGCCAGGGCGGCCGACCCAAGCCTTCACACATTCGTCTTCTCAGGCGACGGGTGCTGGCGGCTCTTTGGCGGCGGCCTGGCCGAGGCGGCCAACATCGGCATGAACCTCTTCATCGTCAACAACGGCACTTACGCAATCGTCGACAAGGGCCTCGAGGTGGTGATCCCTGACGTGGACAAGGGCCGCTACCACGGGCGGCTTGCCCCGATCGACTTCGTGGCGGCTGCCAAAGCGCATGGGTGGGACGGCTTCCGGCTGCGGCCCGACCTCGGCAACCTGGATGAGATCCTTGACGCTTGCTACGCTGCGTCTGGCCGCTCGATCGTGGTCGACGTGCCGATCGACGCCGACCAGGTGATAGGCCTCAACCCAAGGCTGTACAACCTGACGACGGAGACGTACCTCTAAGGCGACTAGCTGACAGCGATATCCACAGCAGGCCGCATCGCGCTCAGCCGGTGAAGCACCTCGTGGACTGGGTGGGTCAGGAAGTTTTCCGGCATCTGGTCGGGAGTCGCGTCGCGTTCCGCCAAGGCGGGAAACGTGACCTGCTCGAGCATCGCCTGGAAGCGCGGCCCCCACTTGCGGGTTCCGAGGCGTGCGGTGGTGGAGCAGTTATCCACCATGTACGCGACTCCGCGCGCATGCATGTAGGGAAGCAGCGAGTCGACCGCCTCGATGATCGACTCGTTGGCGATCTCCGAGTACGGGTGGCCGTGCTCGACGAGGATGTCGACCTGCGCCATCATCGCGCCGGCAAATGTGCCGGCTGTGAAGCCGTCGATGTCGGTCTTGGTCTTGGCGCGACGGCTTCGCACGTGAGCGCCCGCCGCCCACATCGGGGACTTGTCGATGGTCGTCATCGGGTATTGACCGAAGCGATTCGCAGCCATGACGACGCTCTTGATCTCGTTGCCCGACATCACCTCGTCGTAGATCTCCGCCATCACGCTCTTGAACGATGAGTAGGTGGCATCGTATGCGCGCCGGAAGTCGCGGCGCCCATCTGTGTCGAGGTGCTCGTCGAGAGCGACCAGCCCGTACCGGGAGATCGTCTCCCGGATCGGCCCCGTCAGCGACTCGCACGCCCGATTGAAGGCATCCTCCGGCTTCGCTCCCTCCTCCAGGTAGCGCTGATACAGCGCCTCGACGATGCCATGCACGGCGCCGAGCAGAATGCTTCGCTCGCCGAAGAGGTCGGAGACGACCTCCGATTTCAACGTCGTCTTGAACGTGTAAGGCGCGCCGAGAGCCACCGACCAGCCCAGGGCGATGTCTGTCGCGCGCCCGTCGAGGTCCTGCTCGACGGCGAAGCTGGTGTTGATGCCGGCCCCGTTTACCTCGCGCCCTTGCTCGTAGAGCCTGCGCACCGATGGGCCCATTCCTTTCGGGCACACGGCAATTACGTTCACATTCGCTGGAAAACGTTCGCCTGTCGTCTCGAGATAACCGAGGAGAAAGCCGTGCGAGAGGCCCAGGGTCGCGCCAGGCCGAAGCGCCTCGAACACTTTCTTATAGAGCTGCGCCTGGGCGGCGTCGGAGATGAGAAGAATCACAAGGTCCGACTTGCCGATGACCTCGAACATCTCGCCCAGGGTTCCGTCGGCTTCGGAGAAGCCAGCGGACCTTGCCTCGGACAAGGACTCAGACCCTTTGCGAAGGCCCACTGCGACCCTGACTTCAGTGCCGGCCAGCGATTCCTTCAGGTTTTGGGCCTGAGCGGGCCCCTGCGAGCCCCACCCGATAACCCCGATCTGTGAAATTCCGGCCAGGGCCTTCGGGAGAAGCGGAAACAGGTTCCGCCCACCGCGGAGGAAGCTCTCCTCAACGCCATCGAGCTCGATCCTCTCGACGGGAAAGACCCTGGACTCGAAGAGATTTGGCAGGCGCTTGGTGGGCATGAGCGGAAAGTCTCGACTATTCGCCGGCTGCGGGGTAGGTGCCGAACAACTTGAGCTCGGTCGCCTCTTTGGCGAGCGCCTCCAAAGCTTCATTAGCGGCCTTCGGGTCGTTGACCTCGAAATCCACGTAGAACCTGTACTGCCAGGGCCGGTCCGGCATGGGCCGCGAGTCAAGGCGTGTCAGGTTGATGCCCCGCTCGGAGAGCGACTGCAGGGCAGAGACGAGGCTGCCTGGCTTGTGCGATCCGATGAAGGCTAAAGAGGCCTTGGTGAGGCCGGCGGCGCCAGGTCGCGCGGCGTTCCCACGATCGATGATCAGGAAGCGTGTCTGGTTGGAGTCGTCATCCTGGATGCCTTCGGCCAGGATCTTCAAACCGTAACGGCGGGCCGCTGCCGCGCTTGCGATCGCCGCGCTGCCGACAACCATGCCCTCGGCCACCGCCCGAGCCGCGCCGGCCGTGTCATGGAAGGTCACTGCCTGAATCTGGCGGGCCTCGAGAAAACGCCTGCACTGCAACAGCGCCTGCGGATGCGACAGGGCACGGACGACGGGCTCGCCGCGACCGAGGAGGCAATGTCGCACCGGGTGAATCACCTCGCCGCTGATGCGCAGCCCCGAACGCTCCCAAAGCAGGTCGTTCACCTCCTGCACGATGCCGCCGAGCGAGTTCTCCACTGGCAACACGGCAGCATCCACCTCGCGCCCGGCAACGGCATCAAAAGCCCGAGAAAAAGTTGGGTACCCGATCGTCGTCGCTGAGGGCAGGATCGCCAGGGCCGCCTCTTCCGAGTACGCGCCAGGCTCGCCCTGATAAGCGACCCGACTCCAGGACGCCTGCGGGGATGTCATGGCGAAATGGTACCGATCACGTGTGAACAACCCTGTTCAAGCGTTATTTGATATACAGGCATGGAAATCGCAGACGCACCGCGGGACGAACCTGCTCCACCGGACGAGAAGGAGCCCGGCGAGCCGCTCCCAGGCGAGCGACGAACGCGGCTGAGCGGCGCGTGGACCGCCATCGTGGTCGGCCTGATCGCCCTGGTCGTAATCCTCGTCTTCATCCTGCAGAACCAGCAGAGCGTCGAGGTTGCGTTCCTGATGTTCCACGGCCACCTGCCGCTGGCGGTGGCAATGTTGTTTGCCCTGATCCTGGGCGCCGTCGTGGTATTCGCTTTTGGCGCTGCAAGGATTCTCCAGCTCCGCATGGTCGCGGGGCGCGCACGCCGTAAGGGGCCAACCTCTGCCCAGCCGCCGGATTAACCCGGCCTGCGTAGATGGCAGCCAAAAAACCCGTCTCGCGAAGCCCGGCGAAGCCGGTCGCCAAGTCGAAGAACGCCGAAGCTGAGGACGTCAAACCGAAAGACGGCGAGTCGAAGGCGGTTGCGGCCACAAAAGCCGATGACAAGGACGCCAAGCCCAAGGACATGCCTACTACCGCGCCAGTCGCTGAGGCCGGTCCCGTGGCTGTCCATGTCGACGGCGGCGCAGTCGCCGTGGTGGTGGCGCCCCCGGGCGCCGGCGGGCTCGACCGGCGCCTCTACGAGCTGATCAACGGCCTGCCGCACACGGCGACCAGCGATCGCTACGTCAGCGTGATGTCGGACCTGGGAGAGGGC